>CANHXO010000006.1 GCA_947464595.1 Cytophagaceae bacterium | reverse complement strand
GTTCAACGCAAATGTTAGAAAATTTAATACCAGTCCTAATATTTTGGTTCCACATATGGGATGGAATAATATAAGTATTCAAAAAAATCATATTATAACAAATGATTTGTCTCAAGAATCTTTTTTTTATTTTTTACACTCATATTATTTTAGTTGTAAGAATACTCAAGATATTGTTTGTAATACTACTTACGGTTCTGAGTTTAGTTCTATTGTAAATAAAAATAATATTACAGGAGTTCAATTTCATCCAGAGAAAAGTCATTCTGCAGGACAAATACTTTTAAGTAATTTTGCTAGTTTTGAATTATGTTAAAACCTAGAATAATTCCTTGTCTTCTAATTAAAGATGGCGGTTTGGTTAAAACTGTTAATTTTAGTCATCCAAAATATGTTGGTGACCCTATTAATGTTGTAAAAATTCTCAACGAAAAAGAAGTTGATGAACTCATATTGTTGGATATTTCATGCTCAGCTTTTGATAAAAGTATAAATTTTAAGTTAATTCAAAATATTGCATCGGAATGTAGGATGCCCCTTTGTTATGGAGGAGGCGTTTCTACAGTTGACGACGTTTCAAGATTAATTGAAATTGGAGTAGAAAAAGTTGCGATCAATTCAGCAATTTTTAGTGATTCGGATTTATTAATGAACGCTTCATCCGTTGTTGGTAGTCAAAGTATTGTTGCTATAATTGATGTTAAATATTTAAATGGCGATTATATAGTATTTAAACATAATGGACTAATTAATACAGGTTTTAAACTAAAGGAACATATACAATATGTTTTAAATCAAGGTATTGGAGAGTTGGTTATTAATTCAATAGATCGTGATGGGACTTTAGAAGGATTTGATTTTAAATTGGTAGAAATTGTAAAAACATTGATAAATATTCCATTGACTATTGTTGGTGGTGCCAGTAGCCATGAAAACATTAAAATGATTTTTGACCAATTTGGTTTGATAGGTGCAGGTGTAGGAAGTTTGTTTGTTTTTAAAGGAAAATTTAAGGCGGTGTTGGTTAATTATCCGACCGGCTTAGAAAAAAAAATAATTTTAGATAAAACTCTTATTGATGGGAAATAAATTCAGTAATGAAATTTTGCTTGTAACAGGTGGAACAGGATCATTTGGGAATGCTTTTGTTGATTTTGCTTTAAGCGAAGGATTATTCAAAGAAATAAGAATATTTAGCAGAGATGAAAAGAAACAGCATGATATGAGGGTTAAATATAATTCAGAAAAATTAAAATTCTATATTGGGGATGTTCGGGATTATAGTAGTATTGAAGTTGCCACTAGGGGTGTTGATTACTTATTTTGTGCTGCAGCGTTAAAACAAGTGCCATCTTGTGAATTCTTTCCCATGGAAGCTGTTAAGACTAATATACTTGGAACTGATAATACAATTAAAGCTGCAATTTTAAATAATGTAAAAAAAGTTGTTGTATTGAGTACTGATAAAGCAGTTTATCCTGTTAATGCAATGGGAATGAGTAAGGCATTAATGGAAAAAGTGGCGCTATCTTATACTAAACAAGACACTTATAAAACTATAGTTTCTATTACTCGATATGGGAATGTAATGGCATCTAGGGGATCAGTTATTCCTCATTTTATTAGTCAAATTATTGAAAATCAATCTATTACAATTACAGATCCTAATATGACAAGATTTATTATGTCATTGAAAGAATCTGTACATTTAGTAATTCATGCATTTATACAAGGTGAAAATGGTGCTATTTATGTTCAAAAGTCTCCATCGACAACAGTATTGCAACTTGCTAACGTGTTAAAAAAGATATTTGCTTCAAATGCAGAGATTAAAATTATTGGAACAAGGCATGGTGAAAAAAGGAATGAATCATTGGTAAGTAAGGAGGAAATTATTCGAGCAGTAGATCAAGGGAGTTATTATTGTATTCTACCAGATAAAAGAGATTTAAATTATGAGAAATACTTTGATAAAGGAACTAAACAACTTTCAGTTGTCGACGATTATAATAGTGATAATACAAAAAATCTATCTGATGGTGAGCTTGAAAAAACATTACAAAAGTTAGATGTTGTAGTTAATGCTCTAAAGGAAATGAATAAATGAAAATTTTAATTTTAGGGGCTAATGGAATTCTTGGTCATACGTTATTTCTAAAATTAAATTCTTTAAGTACAATTCAAGTGTTAGGATTGGTTAGAAAAAATTATCCAACAAAATTTATACAGCAGCATTCAACTAATTTGCTTGAAATCGATTTATTGGATTTTCCCAAGCTGGAAGGTATTATAAAAGATTTTCAGCCAACATTTATTATTAATTGTGCAGTAGTAAAGTCAATTGATAAAGACATTAATAGTTATATTAATTGCATAAATATCAATTCATTACTTCCCAACAAAATATCACAATTAACGCATATATTCAATTTTAAGTTTATTCAAATTTCCACAGATGGTGTTTTTGGGGCCTATGGTAAAGATAAAACAGAAGAATCTGAGTTATTGATTGATAATCTTTATTCAGCTTCAAAGTCGTTGGGTGAGCCAATTGATAAAAATACTATGGTAATACGTACATCATTTATTGGCCATAGCTTAAAAGGGAATACTGGTCTTTTAGATTGGATAATTTCTTCAGACAAGATAAAGGGATTTGTTAATCAAGTTTTCGCAGGCTTAACTTCACTTGAGTTATCAAATCTTTTAATTAAAATTATGTTACAATGGGATTTTAATTCCGGCATCTTTCATGTAACGGGTACTCAAATTTCAAAATATGATTTAATTGCCAAAATTATTGATATTTATAATTTAAATAAACCTGTAAATAAAATAACTGGTAGTAAAATTGATAGGTCTTTGTCGTCAAATAAATTTTATAAACTATTTTGTTATCATCCTCCTAGCTGGAATAATAAACTGTTAGAGTTGAAAAATTTTTATTATACAAACAAAAATCTATATGAGTAAACTATCGACATCAAAAATCTTATGTAAGTGTAGATTTTGCCATTCTGATAATTTGGAAGTTGCCTTGGATTTAGGAATGATGCCTCTTGCTGGAGGGTTTTTAAAGCCAGAAAATATATCAAATGAATATTTTTTTCCTCTTCAATTACAGTTTTGTAAAAATTGTTTTTTGGTTCAGGTTTCTTGCGTTCCTGATCCTAAAATTTTATTTAATGAGAATTATTTTTTTCATTCTTCAAGTACTTCCTCATTAATTGAACATTTTACAAAATATGCTAACGACATTTATAATAAATTTCTAACAAATATTAAATCTCCTAAAATATTAGAAATTGGTTGTAATGACGGGGTTTTATTAAAGCCTTTTTCCGAATTAGGTTGCACTGTAATTGGAGTGGATCCTTCATCAAGCGTTACAAAGAAAATTAAAATTAATAATTCAATAATTGTTAATGATTTCTTTACTGAGGTAGTGGGAAAAAAACTTTATTTAGAATTTGGGAAAGTAGATGTTGTTACAGCTAACTTTTCATTTGCACATATTGATGACATGCATGATGTTATGCGGGGAATTATCAAGGTTTTAAATAAAGATGGAATTTTTGTTTTTGAATTGTATTATTTGAAAACAATTATTGAAGAAATGAATTATGATATGGTGTACCATGAACACATGAGCTATTACTCTTTATTGACGTTAAAAATATTTTTGTCGGAATATGGTATTGAGATATTTGATATAGATTATTTTCCAAGAATTAGGTCTGGTGCTTTAAGAATTTACTCTAAATTTAAGACCAACAAGCAATTTCAACCAACTGAATTTTTTTTAAATTTATATAATTCTGAACTGGAATTAGGTTTAGATAGTTTGAATCCATTTATTAATTATTCTTCTAAAATTAACAAAACTAAGAGGGATTTAATGGAGTTATTATTTAAGTTAAAAAGTGAGGGTAAGAAAATTGTTGGTTATGGGGCATCCGGAAGAAGTACTGTCATAATGAATTTCTGTGGAATTAATAATAATCATATTGAATGTGTAGTGGATGATGCAATTGAAAAGCAAGGGTATTTAACTCCAGGAAATCATTTGGATATATTAACATGGGATAAAATGATGGAAAGGGGTAAACCGGATTTTATAATTCTATTTGCTTGGTCGTTTATTGATGAGGTATTAATTAAGAGAAATGATTTTAGGTTAGCTGGGGGTAAGTTTATACTTCCCTTGCCTGAGGTACATATATTGTAAATAAAAAATAATTTTATATGAAAAAAGTTATGACCATTTTTGGAACTAGGCCAGAAATGATTAAAATGTGGTCGGTTTTGAATGCTTTAGATAATTCAAATTTTGAACATATTATGGTTCACACTGGGCAAAACTATACTCCGGAGTTGAAAGATTTTTTTTTCAGAGATTTATGTCTGAGAGACCCTGATTATTATTTAGATATAGATGTTTCAAGTTATGGCAATGAAGTTGCTGACGTCATTAAGAAAAGTGATGAGTTATTTGAGAAAGTTAAGCCTGATGCCTTGATTGTTCTGGGTGATACATACAGTGGACTTTCAGTTCTTCCTGCAAAAAATCGTGGGATAAAGATATTTCATATGGAGGCTGGACTAAGGGCTTGGGATAAAAGGATGCCTGAACAAACAAATAGGAGATTAATAGATCATATTTCTGATATATTATTACCATTTAATTCTTACCATCGAGAAAACCTTATTAAAGAAGATATTCACCCATCCAAGATAATTATATCAGGTAATCCTACTTTTGAAGTGTTGAAAGCATTTGAAAAGCAAATTGATAATAGTAATATTTTAGTTGATTTAAATCTTGAAAAAGGGAAGTACATTTTGGTAACTGCTCATAGAAAAGAAAATGTAGATGACGCAATTATTTTTCAAAAAATATTAGATGGACTAGATTTAGTTTCAGAAAAATTTGATGTTGACATTATTTACCCAATGCATCCTAGAACAATGAGCAAGATAAATAATTATAGAATAAGTGATAAAATCAAGGTTTTAAAGCCTTTGGGATATTATGATTTTAATAAGCTATCTAAGAACGCACTTTGTTTAGTATCAGATTCTGGCACATCCGCTGAAGAAGGATTATATTTTAAGGTGCCATGTGTTTCAGTAAGGCAAACAACAGAAAGGTATGAAACTATAGAAGCGGGGGCACATATTATCGCCGGAGTTAATGCAAATAATATCTGTGATTCTGTGGAAACAATACTTTCTCAAGAATGGCAAGCTCGATATGATTTTAATATTAATTTTAGTACATCAAATGTTGTTTTAAATGCATTGCGCAGCCAGATTACTAACTATTTTTAAGTGAGAATTTTTCTAGTTGTTGTATATTATATGCCAAGTACAAAATCTTCTGCTAAGATAATGTACGATTTAGGTCAAGAATTATTGAAAAAAGGTCATGATGTAAGTATCATTACTATAAGCGAAAATTTGACTACCCCGCTTGAAGTAGTCATTGAAGATGGATTAAGAATTCTAAGAGTTAAATCTGGTAAAATAGATGGAGCAAATAAATATATTCGTTTTATAAATGAACTTTTTCTATCTCAGTTAATTTGGTACCGTGGGAATAAATTTTTCAAAGAATTTAAATGTGATTTAGTTGTTTGGTACTCACCTTCAATATTTTTCAGTAGATTGATTTCAAAAATAAAAGGCATTAATAATTGCCCTTCATATTTAATTCTAAGGGACATTTTCCCACAGTGGGCATTAGATACGGGACTTTTGAAAAATGGGGTTATTTATAAGATTTTGCAATATTTTGAATTTCAACAATATAAGGTAGCTAATGTGATTGGTGTTCAATCACCAAAAAATTTAGATTACTTTGATAAATTAAATGTTCAACTTAATTCGAAGTTAGAGGTGTTATACAACTGGGTTGATTTAAAAAAAACCTGCATCCAGAAAACTAATTTTCGAGATACACTAAATCTCAATGAAAAAATTGTTTTTTTCTATGGAGGCAATATTGGTGTGGCGCAAGATATGGATAACATTATTAGATTGGCTTATAATCTACGATATGAGAAAAAGGCGCATTTTTTGATCGTTGGAGAAGGCAGTGAGTCAACTCGTTTAAAAAAAATGATTTTAAGTCTTGGCCTAGAAAATGTTAATATATTTGGATCAGTTGGCCAAGATACATATTTAGCTATGTTATCTGAATTTGACATAGGACTTATTTCTTTAAATAAAAGTTTTAAGACACCAAATTTTCCAGGAAAAATGCTTGGATATATGTATTTTTCTAAGCCAATTTTAGCAAGTATTAATACAGGGAATGATTTGCAGACTTTACTTGAAGAGCATAATGCCGGCTTGGTTAGTATTAATGGCGATGATAATCAATTTATTGAGAATTCGTTAAAATTGATTTCTGACCAAGAATTTAGAATAAATATGGGTAAGAATGGAAAAAAAGTATTAAATAATTTTTTTTCAGTAACGAATGCAAGTCAACAAATTTTGTCAAATTTTATTGATTAAAGTGAAAGGTATAATTAGTGGGATTTCTGGTTTTGTTGGCACTAACATTAATAAATATTTTTCACATATTGAAAATTATGAGATTGATAGTTTTGATAAACAAAATTGTAATAAAAATATTTCTTTTTCATGTGAAGTTCAATTTTTTATTCATTTAGCCGGTAAAGCTCACGATTTAAAAAATGCATCGTCTCCCGATGAATATTATAAAGTTAATACTGAATTAACCAAAGTGATATTTGATGCCTTCCTGGTATCAAAAGCAAAAGTATTCATTACGCTTAGCTCTGTAAAAGCCGTAACAGATCAGATAGTTGAGGTATTAACTGAAGAACAAATACCTAATCCTATTACCCACTATGGAAAGAGTAAATTACTAGCAGAAGAATATATTCTTTCTCAGACAATTCCTGATGGCAAAAGAGTATATATATTACGACCTTGTATGATTCATGGGCCTGGAAATAAGGGAAATTTGAATCTACTCTTTAATATAGCGTCCAAAGGATTTCCATGGCCTTTAGGAGCTTTTGATAATAAACGATCATTTTGCTCCATCGAAAATTTATGTTTTATAATAAACGAATTAATTGAAAGAGAAGATATTCCTTCAGGGGTTTATAACGTTGCAGATGATGTCCCACTATCTACCAATGATTTGATTAGATTGATTGCTGAATCGAAAGGGATGGTAGCAAGAATATTTGATGTAAATAAATCATTTATTTCTTCCTTGGCTAGATTAGGGGATTTATTGGGGTTACAACTTAATACAGAGCGCTTACGAAAACTAACAGAAAGTTATATGGTGAGTAATATTAAGATAAGAAAAGCATTAGGAAAGTCTTTGCCAGTATCTTCTGAGGATGGACTAATTAATACATTTAAGTCATTCTCCAAAAAATAGAAATGCTCTATTAGTTAACTATATACTTCAGCCCTAATTTCATCCCTAGAGTATTCGTTACTCTCTCTCCCTGATCATATCCGATCTCAGCTTGAAAATTCAAATTTTCAAATACATTTTTTGACACTTGTAAACCTACAGATGTCTGAGGGGTAAATCCATTGTAATCCCTAATGGGAAATCCTGGGAATCTCGGATAGGTATGTAAACTGTAAGCTAACCTCAATTTCCAATAAAGATTATTAGGAAATTGACCTTGAAAGCCCATATAATAAGCTTTTACTGCATTTAAAGTAAAGTCATATCCATTCCTTGATTTACTTTCCATGTCATATACTATAAAAGGGGTACCTATTCCACGGTCCATGTAATGCCAGCCACCATGAGTACCATTAAAATTGTCTTCATATTCATCGGCATGTGGATCTTTCATACCTAATAATTTTGCCAAACCGGAATAATAGTGACCCTGATTTGCCGTATAAATGTATTCAAATATGATACGCTGGAGCAGCTTTGTTCGATTTAGATGCAGACTTATTCCCGTGATGCCATCATTCGCGGTAATCAATTTAACAATTCTCCCCGTTTCCCAAGCAGTTTGCTTATATATAGAAACAGTACCCCATTCGGGTTGAACCTTTAGAAGAAAATCGATAGATCCTAAATGTGCGCCATATTGATACCCCCATTCAGTGGCAGGTGCATTCGGATCTTCTTTAATGGTTTCTCGGTCTTTACTTGTCGTGACAACATAGTAAAAGGTATTCAATCCGGTTCCCCAAGTAGTTCCATCCCTACTTACCCCAGACCACATCACCTGATGGTTTACTCCACCAAACAAATTAATCAAGGCGTTTCTCCTGCCTATTCTGCCATATAAGGTTTTTTGATGCAATAATCCATCTAGAACAGGACCTTGATTATCAAGCCATCCATGGGCAAAAGTCATGAAGATGCCCAAATGCCCTTTGGCGAAATCCACATAATCCCGAGTGCCAAACTGGATTTTGGGGATAGGTACTGCATTCCCAGACCATGCATAGAATCCACTGGTCATCGCCGTATCTCCTAAGCCATACACCTCTTTTCTACGGCCTGCCCAGAGTTCCCAATTCCCACGACGGCCGCTCACATAGGCTTCTGTTAGCCAGAAATCATTTTGTTTGCCAGCCCAACCTGTCGCCTGAACTTGATATTTCCAGTCATACTTTTTCTTCAAATTATAATTTTTGCCATTTCGAACGATAGCAACAACTCCAGGATTATCCAACGGAATTGCTCCATACTGCAATCGGCTCAAAAAAAATGGTGTCGCCCCTACATCCGATGCGATGGCCTGTAACTCCACACTGGAATGAGTGGTGGTATCCGCCATGTTGGTGAACGTAAGAATCGAACTCAGTAAAATCAATAAGGTCATTAGAACGAGGTTAATGGAATTTTACAAAGAAAACGCTTTAATTTCAAAAAGACAAGGTGCATTTACCCAAAGGATACCCGATTTATATAGACAGATGCGTGAATGTTGGGTAGTCGCTTTGTTGTTTTTTCGTAATTAATAGAACAATTTTCAATGCCTCATTGGGATTAAAAAAAAATATCCGTATTTTTGCAGTCCCAACGCACACGCCAGGGTAAATGGTGGATTAGCTCAGTTGGTAGAGCATCGGACTGAAAATCCGTGTGTCCCCGGTTCGAGTCCGGGATCTACCACCATTTAAATTGAAAAAAAACCCTTTCTGTTAGTTTAGAAAGGGTTTTTTATTTTATGTATTGCATCATCCGTTATTTCAATTCATTCAAACATTGATTTTTCAAAAATAAAAAATACAAGTATTTAAATTTTCTCAGCCTCTATGATTAAGGTATGCGGAAAGTCGAAATCTGTTTCCCATTCCTTTTCCAGGACAGAATGGTCAATGAATGGAGAAAAATGAGTCGTTTTTGTCGGGATACAAACGCGAATGTTAACAAAGCCGACCGAATGTAATATTTCTTCTAAATAGCTTTTTGTTAAAATAGTCAAATGTTCTTTTCTGCAAAAAATAAAATTTTCAAATCTACCCCCTATACTCAATTTGTTATCAGGGAAATCAGGAAACCATTCCAAATCGTTCTGTGAAAATTTTGCTATCGCACTATCACCATTAGGCCCACCCATTCTGATTTTACCACCTCTTTTTAAACTTCTAAACATTTCTTCAAAATGCAATAGCAAAGAAGGTAGATGTTCAATGACATGGTGCGAATAAAACACATCGACAGATTGATCTCTAAATGGTAGTTTTTCTGAAATATTAGCCCATAAATCAACTTTTGCCGTAAACTTATTAGAATCCACATTAATCCATCCTGATAAGTAGTTGTTTCTTCCAGGGCCCAAATGAACTTTAACTAATGCCTCATTATCCTTTGCAGGCGATCGAAATGCTTTATAAATCAGTGCATTTACTTCCATTATTGGAGTAAATAAAAAATAATAGAATCTTTTAACTTTATATGAAAGCATATCTTTGTGGTCTTTTTGACTTATACAAGTCTTTTTTTAACAATAAAATTAGTAAAAAATAAAATAATCTTTCCTTTTACAGGCAGCGTTTAAAAACGTCATGGTAGATTCCTAAACAGATTCCGGATTCTAACCCGATTTAAATCTAAAAACTTATTTAATGAATCTCTTCGATATAAATCAAATCCCCTTTCTCAAGCCAAGCTTGTATAAAATCACCCGAAATTTGATGAATAATTCATTCATTAATCCCTTAAGTCCCTTCATTTTAAACACATACCTAAAATCACTGATGTGGCGTACCAGTGTGGGATACATCAAATGGGCATTAATGGTATACAGGCTTTTATAGGTTCGGACTAAGGTAGTCGGTTGGCCATTGAAAGTAGAAGGTTCCACGATTCCTGTTCGCATATTTTTTAATTGGGTTCTCACCTGCAACTCCCCAGATATCGTATTCGAGCTCATGGGCGAGTAATAAATGCAATCTTTGAAGTAATAATGGGTTACCTGTGATAACCTAGTTGAACTAGGATTCAAGACCGGACTTCCCCCATGGACTATGTTGGCCGACCAGATTAAGACATCTCCTTTTTTGGCCAAAAACTCCTTTTTTTCATAGGGCGAATTCAACATCAATGCCTCCATAAAGAGCTCGTAATCATGGTAGTTGTCGTAGCTATTGTCAACCAAATTCTCCCTAAAATGATTGAAGTTATACTCTGGCATTTTATGCGAGCCAGGGTAATAAAATAAAGGGCCATTTTCATGTGTGACATCTTCCAATGCAATCCAAACACCTGCCATAAATTTAGCAGGCAAGGAACTGAAATGAATCGTGTCGGAATGTGCCATTTGTTGGGTTCCACATAAGAAATTCAATGTTTGAAAGGGTACCACCTCTCGATCATACAACATTTCTAAGGTAGATAAGATCTCGGGTTTGGTCGATAAATTTCTGACGGGTTCCGAATGCTCCCACAGATCTTGGCAACGATTGAAATCCCTGGTTTTAATCAAGGTATAATCCGGGTTAAATCCTTTTTCATGAATATCTGCAATCACTTGATTAATCTCGTCCTCCGTAAATACATTCTTTAAAACGATATAGCCATCTTCATTGTACACACGCGCCATTTCTTTTTCGGCCGGTCTTAGCTTTTTCTCTTCTAATATCTTTTCAAAAAATGGGGATTCCACCCAGGGCAAGTTCATTTTCATACGATATTTATTAAACTTCAATGATTTCAAAAGTAAAAAAATTAATTTAATAATAGGGCATTCCCCCAAAATTTTAGGATTTATCCACAGGCCCTCTGAAGGTTTTTCCTTTGCTTTTTTCCATTACTTTTTTTCATTAAGATGAATGAGGTCATTTGCAAAAAAAAAATAGACGCAAGTGATTGCGTCTATTTGACTAATTATTTAAATCTTTTTGGCCTAAGTCCTAGTGATTTTATAAATAGGCCATTTGCCTCTTTGGAATTAACCGAAATGCAAAAACTATACTTGATAATATTGCTCCCATCCTTTTCTTGGAGGTGCCCCTACAAGCAATTGGTTAGCTAACTTATGATTTGTAATCTGTTTGGTATTTCGGTCAAACAATAATTTAGTGTTTAATTTTTGTGCCATCACGCCCAAGGTAAACACTTGGCTTAAAGGCCCCGCAATCGCAAAGGGCGATCTCGTTTTCTCCAATCCCATACAAGCTTTTAGGTAGTTGGCATAGTGATTCGAAGGACTCACAGGTACCTGCGGCAATTTATTCGCCATGTCTTTCGCTTTATCCTCCGGAATAATCGACAAGGTACTTCCATGGGATCCACCCTTGAAGGTCAATTCTTTGGAGTAAATAATCTTGCCTGGATTTAATTTAGCCGGTTGAATCTTGCCATTGCTAGCCGGAGGGATATTCGGATCTAATTCAGAAACACCATAGCCTGCAGGAACGGGAGGGATGTTGTTGATGCCATCGTACCAAGTAATATCCATGGCAGGCATATTCCCGCGAGCAGGGAATTTAAATAACAAAGTAGTCGATTGCGGATAAAAGAATGAATTATGTCCATCTGCTCTCAACATATTGATTTCTGTAGGCAAGCCCAAATTCAAAAACTCATGCGCCGTATCCATGATGTGTGCACCCCAGTCACCTAGTGCGCCTAATCCGTAGTCGAACCAACAACGCCACTGACCGTTGACAAAGTCTTTTTGGTATTCATGTGGTTGCACGACCCCTTGCCAGATATCCCAGTCTAAGGTACTTGGGACAGCTTCCCCAGCAGGGAATTTCTTGATGGCAGTATCCCAACCATGCCATCGACGCGCCGAGTTCATATGAGCCGTCATCGACGTAACATCCTTGATGATGCCCGCTTCTTGCCATGCTTTGAACTGAAAATAATTGGCCTCTGAGTGGCCTTGATTTCCCATTTGGGTGACGCATTGGCTATGTTTTTTGGCCGCTGCCATCATCAGTTCTACCTCATTAAATGTCCTTGCCATCGGTTTTTCCACATACACGTGCTTGCCTAATGCTAAAGCCATCATGGTAATAGGGAAGTGCGAATGATCCGGAACCCCTATGGCCACTGCTTCAATTTGGCTTCCCATTTTATCAAACATCGTTCTGAAATCTTGAAAGCGCGGTACATCAGGGAATTTCTCTAAGACAGCTCTCGTCTGAGGCGCTCCCATATCTACGTCGCAGAAGGCGACAAAATTAGCTAAACCTGTTTTGGCAAAGGACATGACATCAGAACCCCCTTGATTTCCAATCCCGATACAGGCTAAATTCACCTTGTCCTTCGCTGGTAAATAAGCAGGACCCGGTAAATAATAGTTGGTCGATGAAGTCCAAATAGTTGGAAATGCAGCGGCGGCTGTCAACAAGGTCGAGTTCTTTAAAAAAGACCGACGCGATTTTTCGTTTGATTTCATAGTTTATGTTTAAGCTATTAAATTAATTAATATTTAATAAAATACCTCCTTAAGGGGATTTTCGGGATAATAATTTGTGATTTTTTTTGGATATTGGGTTTCGAAATTTAAATCCAATCATAAGATGTCTACAGCTAATAACGATGCGCCTGCCATGGAAAAACCCTCCATTTCCTTAATTCACCATGTATTTTTCTGGTTGAATCATCCTGAATCAGAGGCAGATAAAAATGCTTTATTGGCTGGTTTGAATACCTTAAGGGCCATCCCTACCATTCAAAGAATGCACGTAGGCGTGTTAGCCTCTACGGAGAAACGCGATGTGGTAGATACCTCTTGGGATGTTTCTGAAATTATGTTTTTTGAGGATGCTGCGGGCCAAAAAGTATATCAAGATCATCCATTGCACATGGAATTTGTTAAAAACTGCTCACACCTTTGGAAAAAAGTGACCGTGTACGATGCATAGGATGATTAACGAACTTTGCGTCGATAGTCCGTATTTTTGTTTAAACTAAATTTCAAGTCGTACTTTTGGGCAACAAATAAGGGCAAGCGAGTACCTTTTAATTCTTTGAGCAGGTCCCAAGTATCCACAATGAATAGGGGTTTTTCGGCTTGAAGTGCCTTTAATAAATAGGTTTCCTCCTTATTAAAGAGGTATGTATTTTGGGTTTCAAAACTATTTTTATAATAAAAGAAGTTTGATTTGCTATACATAGGTTTAAAATCATCTTGCAATTCATAGTACAAGGCTTGCGATTGAGTCCAACCGATCGACAAAATGGCCTCTTCTTTTGATTGTCGGTGTTTCTTAAGCCAATCCACTAAGTCTTTTTCAATAATCGTGTGCAACGGTTTGCCAAAGGTTAAATGGTCGACGGACTTAGAGGTAATTTTATTCCAAACTAGTTCACAGGATTTACTTAAATAAGAATAGTTGAAATTCAATAAAAGAATGATCATGAAAATGGCATATACATATTTATTGTTTTCATTTTTAATGGCTAATGCATGGTATACATCTGCGATAAAGATGCTGATGGGCAAGAATAAAAAAATATAATAATGGCCAAAATCATTCTTGCTGATGATAATGGTGATCGTAGAAACCATTAAAAACGAAAAGCTAAAAGTAAGCGGATGCAATAAAAAGTTCTTGAGAGAAAATTTTGTTTCAGTTATGCTATTCAGGATGTAGTATAAAAAGATCAATAGAAAAATATAAATGAACGCATAAAATTGATCGATGCGGTGAATAAAATGCAGTGGATTAATGGAACTTTGGCCGAGTGCATGGCTTGACATGTAAGTCAAATTTTTAGTGAAGTAGGAATAGTAAAAATCATCAAGAAGTCCACTTAGCCCTAAGTAAAAAAGGCCTATGCCGATGAAGGTCCCATAGGCAATCGTTGCCAATTTTAAATAGGCATATTCTTTCCTAAGGATCCATTTTAAACTTATATAGCCAGCAAAAAAAACCGTTAAGGGGATGGCTTGAAACTTGACCAAGGGTAAAATGAAAATCAGTAAGGCTATGCCGATTATTCGGCCCTTATTGAAGGATTGCTGCATTAACGCATACCAGATGGACGAATACAATAAAAGTTGGTATTCCGTATTGTAACAAAAAATCCCATCATAATAGAGCCCAAAACTAGGGAAGTTGGAAATGCACACAAACACCGTAAATGCCGTCGCACCGATGATTTTCGCTCCGGGTTTAAGGGCATGGTAAATTAAATATAAACTAGGTACGATAAAGCAAAAATAGGTGATGAGCCTTAACTGATACAGCTTAGAAAATCCCGTCAGTATTTTTATCAAGGCGAGCAAATAAATGGCCATAGGGCCAGTGGTATGCGAGTCAAAGCCAACAAACGGTCGTAGGTCTATTAAGCATCTTCGAATGGCATATAGGTATTCTAGCTCATCCGGATCAAGCGAATTTTCCCTGAATGAAATGAGTCGACAAACAAAAATAATGAAGGTTAAAAAGGCAAGAGTGATTAAATTCTTGTATGTTTTAAAAAAGTGCATCTTCATTTTTTTGAGCAATGAATTTTTAAATTATTTTACGAGAGCGTTTTGGCGAAAGAATTAAAATGACAAAACAAGTTTATAATTGGTATTTGATTTATGATTGATTAATTTTAAATATCTAATTTGGAAATCGAACATCTTTTTTTAAAAAATTTGCCTCAAATTTAAAATAAATTTCAAGAACAATTTAATTTAAATTTTTGGGTGGATTTATGTTCAGATTAGGCAATATATTTTGATCATTAAAGTCAAGCGTTATGAAAGTTGTATTACTGGCAGGTGGCTTAGGTACACGATTAATGGAAGAAACGGAATCTAGGCCAAAACCAATGGTTGAAATAGGCGGCAAGCCCATTTTATGGCATATCATGAAAATCTACGAGTCTTATGGATTTAATGAATTCATCATATGTTTAGGCTATAAATCTCAAATGATTAAGGAGTATTTTTTAAATTATTACTTATATAATTCTGACATTACGGTCGAATTAGAGAAAAATAAGGTCGATGTGCATTTCACTAATTCGGAGTCGTTTAAAGTAACTTTGGTTGACACGGGGCTAACAACCAACACGGCAGGCCGCATCCAAAAAATACAAAAATACATAGGAAACGAAACCTTCATGCTGACCTATGGCGATGGGGTTGCCGATATTAACATCCAGGATTTGATTGCTTTTCATAAGTCTCATGGGAAGTATGCTACTCTAACCAGTGTACAAACTCCCGGTAGATTTGGGAATCTTGAAATAAATCCCAGTGGAATTGTTGATCAATTTGTTGAAAAGCCACAGGGTGATGGCATGTGGATCAATGGGGGCTTTTTCGTTCTCGAACCAGAGGTTTTTAATTACCTACAAGGTGATATGGAAAACATACAATGGGAGAAACAGCCTTTATTAGACATTGCAAATGATCAGCAACTAGCAGCCTTTAAACATACGGGTTTTTGGAAGCCGATGGATGCGTTACGTGATCGGAATGAATTAGAACAAATGTGGCAAAATAATAATGCTAAATGGAAAATTTGGGATTAATGGAATATTTGAAAAATCATTATCAGGGTAAAAAAGTATTTGTTACCGGACATACTGGATTTAAAGGTTCTTGGTTAGTGCAAATTTTATCTATTTTAGGTGCTAGCATAAAAGGCTATGCATTAGCTCCAGATCAAAAAATTAATTTATTTGATGAAATGTCGGGAGCTGATTTATGCGAGTCGGTGATTCATGACATTCGAGATAAGGAAGCGTTGAAGAAGGCTATCTTAGATTTCCAACCAGATTATGTATTTCATTTAGCTGCTCAGCCTTTGGTCAGGTTATCCTATGAAATCCCAGTCGATACCTTTGAAGTGAATGTGATCGGAACGGCTAATGTGTTGGACTCCTTGCGATTTTTAGAAAAGAAATGCTCCGTCGTGCTCATCACGACAGATAAAGTATATCACAACCAAGAGACCGAATACGCGTTTAAAGAAAATGATCGATTAGGGGGCTATGACCCCTACAGTTCTAGCAAGGCTTGTTGTGAATTGGTCATCGATTCGTATCGCAATTCTTTTTTCAATACCCATAATCTGTCTGATCATGGGAAATCGGTAGCCGTGGCAAGAGCGGGTAATGTGATCGGTGGTGGCGACTGGTCCTTGGATCGATTAATACCGGATATTGCCAAAGCATTGTACCATGATCAGGAAATTATCATTCGGAATCCTCAAGCGGTCAGGCCATGGCAACATGTCATCGAGCCCCTCTTTGGATACCTTGAGCTGGGAGCTAAATTAAGGGAAAAACCTGCTGCGTACTCACAAGCATATAATTTTGGTCCCCATGAGGCGGATGCTTTGACGGTGGAAGAGATGGTCCAAAAGTCCATTGAGATTTGGGGCAAAGGTCAGTATAAGTCAGTTATTCATTCCATGAATCCGCATGAAGCAGGATTACTCAAGTTGGATATTCAAAAAGCATTAAAAGAGCTGGCATGGAAACCCGCTTTTAATGCAGAAATGGCCATTCAACGAACCATCGATTGGTATAAGAAATATTACGAGGGGGTTAATGCGGTAGATTTAATTAAATCAGATATTGAATTTTATCAAAATGCAATCAATGAAAAAAAATAGTGAAATTTTAAAGGGTATTGAATTTGATAACCTAAATGATGAGGGATTAAAGCAGCTTTTGGTGTCAAAATTTGCTAAAAACATCAATAAAGGGATTGTTCCTGGAGAAAGTTATATCCCTGTTTCAGGTAAAGTTATCGATGAGGAAGATGTGCTGTGGGGAATTGAATCGATGATGGATGCATGGTTAACTGCAGGCCGTTTTTCACAGAAATTAGAAAGGGAATTAGCTAGGTATTTTGGGAGTCGTTTTTCTTTATTGGTCAACTCTGGGTCCTCAGCAAATTTAGTCGCTTTTTATGCTTTGACTTCACCTAAATTAAAGGAAAGAGCCATTAAACCTGGGGATGAAATTATCACGGTGGCGGCTGGGTTTCCCACGACCATTAATCCCATGATTCAGTTTGGTTGCATACCTGTTTTTTTGGATGTGGAAATTCCTACTTACAACATTAAAGTCGAGGATATCGAAAAGGCCATTAGTCCTAAAACGAAAGCGATCATGTTAGCGCATGCTTTAGGTAATCCCTTTAACTTGAGTGTGGTGATGGCTATAGCCAAAAAATACAATTTGTGGGTCATTGAAGACGATTGTGACTCATTGGGCGCGACCTATGAAGGGAAAAAAACGGGAACTTTTGGAGATTTAGCTACCCTTTCCTTTTATCCAGCGCATCACATTACGATGGGCGAAGGAGGAGCGGTCTTGATTAATAATGCCTCGTTGAAAAAAGTGGCCGAAAGCTTTAGAGACTGGGGAAGGGATTGCTGGTGTGCTCCCGGAAAAGATAATACATGTGGGGAAAGGTATTGCCAACAATTGGGAGAATTGCCCGATGGATATGATCATAAGTATACCTACTCGCACATGGGTTTTAATTTGAAAGTTACGGATATGCAGGCGGCAGTTGGCCTAAGCCAATTAACCAAAGCGGATCATTTTGTCGCTAGGAGAAAGGAAAATCATGCCATGCTTTTGGGTATGTTCAAGGAATTTGAAGAGCATTTTATCCTTCCTGAGGCAACAGAAAATTCGGATCCTAGTTGGTTTGGTTTTATGTTAACCATTCGAGAAACTAGCCCAATTAACCGGAATAAATTTGTCGAGTATTTAGAGAATAATAAAATCGGTACCCGCCTGTTTTTTGGGGGTAATTTATTGAGACAACCGGCTTATTCAACACTTAATTACCGTAAGATCGGTGATTTGGAAAATACTGATTTAGTGATGAATAATTCTTTTTGGTTAGGTGTATGGCCTGGTTTAGAAAAGAAACATTATGAGTATATCATAGACGTAGTTAGAAATTATAAAATCTAGCATGACAGTAGCCGAATATATCGCTGATTTCATCGAGGAGAAGAAAATGGATTTTGTTTTTCAATATCCAGGAGGGATGATTACGCATATGATTGATGCGATCGGTACTCGAGATCAGGTTAAGATTTATTCTTTATTGCATGAGCAATCCATTGCGTTTGCGGTTTCAGCGGTAGGTAGATTAGCTCATTTGCCCTCGATTGCATTTGCTACGAGTGGTCCCGGGGCGACCAATTTATTAACCGGAATAGGAGATTGTTATTTTGACTCGGTGCCTGCCTTATTTATCACGGGCCAAGTCAATACGCATGAGTTGAAAGGCGATTCTGGGATTCGCCAATTAGGTTTTCAGGAGACGGATATTGTGTCTATGGCGGTGCCCATTACGAAGTTGGCCATTCAAATTACTGACCCTAATCAGATCGTCAAAGTGCTGGAGGAGGCCTATCAATTAGCGATAAGCGGTCGGCCAGGACCCGTTTTGATTGACATTCCCATGAACATTCAAAGGACCCCAATAGATATCGATTTGAAATTGCCTTCGCTTAAAAAGGAGCCAATTTGCGTTGATTTGGAAGAAAAAATTGCGGAAGTCATTGAGATTTTAAAAAGTGCCAAGGCTCCTTTGTTTTGGATCGGGAATGGCATTCATACGTCAAAGTCTGAATCCTTATTTATTGAGTTAAATAAAATTTTACATATACCCGTTGTTACCTCGTTGCACGCCATAGATTTGTTGGCCAGTACGGATCCCAACAAAGTAGGGATGATCGGTGCGTATGGGAATCGATGGTCCAATATGTCCATTAAACATGCTGATTGCATCATATTTTTAGGGACTAGAATTGACATTAGGCAAACTGGCGCCAATATTTCTATTTTTGATCACATAAAAACGATTCGCGTAGATAATACGGATGCTGAGTTAGCTAATCGAGTTCAAGCTGAGCTTAAAATTAATGTGGACCTAGATGTATTTTTGAAATCATGTATCGATCAAGCCAAAAAGCTTAAATTTTCATTTTCAGATTGGCATCGTAAAATTAATTCTTTGAAGCAGGAATATCCCATTCAAAAGGAGATTTCTATTTCCCAATCGGAGATTAATCCACACGAATTGTTTCAAAAAATTTCCAATCAGATTAAAGGGAAAACCATTTATTGTGCCGATGTAGGAAGTCATCAAATGTGGGCAGCGCAGTCCCTTTTCTTTAAGAAAAATGATCGGTTTTTGACTTCAGGTGGGATGGGATCTATGGGCTTTTGTTTGCCTGCGTCGATCGGGGCAGCTTTGTATGATCCTTTGGCAAATGTTGTGGCGATTATAGGCGATGGTTCGTTTCAAATGAACATTCAGGAATTGCATTCGATTTTTCAACATAATCTCAATATCAAGATTATCATCATCAACAATCATTCATTGGGGATGATTAGGCAATTCCAAGATACCAATTTCAAATCGAGGCATTTTGGAACCGTATGGGGATATACCTGTCCTGATTTTTGTAAAGTTGCAAAATCGTATCAGATTCCAAGCAAACGAATCGAAGACAGTTCGAATGTGGATTCGGGTGTGGCCTGGTTATTAAAAGGGAAGGGTCCTAAATTATTGGAGGTGTTGATTTCGGGCCAACTGAATGTGTATCCTAAAATTGCCTTTGGGCAAACCATGGACAAAATGGAACCTGAGTTTACGCCTATCGCAGTAGAATCGACTTAAAAATGAATGCACTCATAATAGGCGGTACCGGTTTTTTCGGAAAATCAATTTTAGATGCTTTTATTAGCGGATTGTTGAAGAGATTTGGAGTCACTAAAATCACCGTTTTAGCAAGAAATATTGATTCATTCAAAAAGTCTAATCCAGAATTAATTGATCCTGGTATTGATTACTTGGAGGGAGATATTGCCAAGTTGAAAAATTTGCCCGAGTTTGATGTCATCATTCATGCGGCTACCTCCACGAATTTAAAGAATTATAGCGATCAGCCTTTCGCTGAAAAAGATAATTTAGAGCTTGGTGTTACTAATTTTTGTCACCTGATTAGCCAGTCTAATTTGAATTCGAAAATTGTGTATTGCAGTTCAGGTGCAGTGTATGGCAGGCAACCTATTCACCTAGAGAAAATGGATGAATTGTGTCCATTTAATGATGATTTTAAAAGTATTTCTCCTGAAAAATTAATTTATTTGCAGGTAAAGAGGTATGCTGAATTGGAGATTATTAAATTGGGCACGATTCTAAAAAGGAATGTTTCGATTGCGAGATGTTTTGCTTTTTCGGGTAAATATGTTCCTAGAGACCTGCATTACGCCTATGGAAATTTTTTAGGATCTGCTGAAAAAGGAGAGAAAATTATCGTGGATGCTGCGGGAATCGTATACCGCAGTTTTATGGAAGCGGACGATTTAGTATTAAGTTTATTTGAAATTGCGTTACATTCGAACCCAAATTGTCCAATATTTAATGTAGGTTCGGACATTCAAGTTTCATTATATGATTTGGCAAGAAATATGGCGGATCGTTATGGGGTGGAATATGAATTTAAGAACTTTGATGATTCTAAAATTATTGATCGATATGTCCCTAATGTGGATCGATTAAAAAAACTTTTATTACACGCGTATGACGAAGAAAATTAGTATTGTGACCCCTTGTTACAATGAAGAATTTAATGTGGAGCCTTTATATGAAAAGGTGAAAATTGAAATGGCGAAATTGTCAAATTATACGTATGAGCATATATTTATCGACAATTATTCTACCGACAATACCTTAGTCAAGCTGAAGCGCATAGCCAGTGTGGATAAGCAAGTGAAAATCATCGTCAATGCTAGGAATTTTGGGCATATCAAATCACCTTATTATGGGATGTTGCAAGCTGATGGCGATGTGGTTATTAGTTTGGTTTCTGATTTACAAGATCCACCGGAGTTAATCTCAGAATTTATTAAAAAATGGGAGGAGGGGTATAAAATTGTGGTGGGCGTTAAAGAAAAAAGTGAGGAAAACATCATCATGTTTTCAATTCGGAAATTATTTTATAAAATCATCGATCGGATTTCTGATACGAGCCAAATTCAAAATTTTACTGGATTTGGATTGTATGATAGGCAATTTATGGATGTATTAAGAAATATACAGGAACCATATCCATATTTCAGAGGGCTTGTTTCTGAAATGGGATTTTCAATTTGTCAAATTCCATACCTTCAGCCCAAGCGATCAAAAGGGAATACAAAAAACAATTTTTTTACCTTGTATGATATGGCCATGCTCGGGTTTACGAGTCACTCAAAAGTTCCCTTGCGAATGTCGAGCTTTATAGGCTTCGTTGTTGCTTTTTTTTCGATTCTAATTGCCACTATTTACCTGATTTATAAGATTTTATTCTGGGATAATTTTCAAGTGGGAATAGCGCCTCTGGTCATTGGTTTTTTCTTTTTTGGCGGAGTGCAATTGTTCTTCCTGGGGATTATTGGTGAATATATATCAGCGATTTTAACCCAAGTTAAGAATAGGCCATTGGTCATAGAAAAAGAGCGAATTAATTTTTAAGTACTTGTTTCTAGGTGATTAAAAGTTTTACAAATACGATGGACATAGATAAGGACATTCACTCCAACTAATTCCATTCCGAAGGATTCTTTTTATTGATCGCAATTCGACTTTCCTGTTCTACTGCCAGCTTTTCATCATGGAAAGAATCAAGGCTTCATCTTTGCTTTCCCAATCAGGTGTTTAAGTGCGTAAAAACGATATATTTTCCGATAGGGCATACCTTGTTTTATCACTCAAGGGATATGTCCAAGCAAGGTCCAGTTCCTGGATATTTTTGGTATTGATTTGGAACTGATGGATCAGTACTCTCAGCATCGGAATTGTAAACAGCTCAATGTAATTAATTTCAGACTAGATTTTTAGCCAAAGTAGTATGGGTCCTTTAACCTGTGTAAACCAACATTCCAGAAAGACAAATTGCCTCATTCTTTCATGTATCTTTTTGATAGCCTGTCCATGAGCCTTATCCTGTCTGAATTTACTCGTATCTGTTTATTTGGGGGGTCAAACCTACTTTGAACCATTCTTATCCCATGGAAAAGAGTAGGATGGTTTATTGACAAAACGTTTCATCCCAATAGTTAAGTGAATGGAACTGGCAGGAGGGAGTTCAACCATCAAGTAAGTTCCATTTACTGCCGTTTTATTTTGTCCTTCAGATACTACTTCAGTGAAAGAATGTTCCCCAAATGCGCCCGATTGAATGATCAATTTGCGGGTTTGTACAGGACTCAAATTGACCAGATGCAGCTTTGTTTGATTTGCTTGAAGACCATCTACTAGAGCAGAAACATCTTGGGGAAGACCTGGTCTTTGCAGATCGCCATCAAAATACCTGACAGTTGCACGCAGTAATCCTCCATTATAAACTGTTTGGGGAGTCCCCATAGTGGTTTGAACAAGCCCTTTGGTAATCACAGGATTATTTGGATATAGGTCATCTTTTTGAATGCTGTAAATATTACGTGGATCATTCTGCATGAAGTTCATTCTTTTCATTACCTCGGTGTAATCTGCTTTTAGGACTTCTAAAGGCCAGTCAGGATTTTTTCCTGCATAATACATTAACCGCGCATGTTCCGTGAGTCCAAAGGTACGATCACCTTTGCTTTCTTCTCGATTCCAGTCGAATGGTTCAGCCTTTTTCCAGACAACCGTGTCAAGTTCTCCAAGGGTATTCTTTCCCCAAACGCCTTCATCCCACAATGGATGGAACTTATTTCCCTTCATCAAAACTTCAATTTTTTTCCAGTCCTCTGGATCCATAGAAGCATGCCAGAGGTGTGCCAGATCCTGAATCATCATGGGACGATAGCTATACCAGCCCTCTTTTTTATAACGAAAGGGTACTAGCATTTGACCTTCCTTGGTAAACTTTGCTCTCTCTAAGATATTGTTTATTTGTGAGCGGAGTAGATCCAGATATTTAGAATCCCCTGATAGCATATAGGCACATTCACTAGCCACTGAAAGCGCAGAGAATTCCATTAAAACACCGTAACGGCCATACCAACCGTACAGACCTCCCCACCATTGACCATTTCTATATTCTCCGATTTTACCGGTTTGGCCAATATTATCTGGAAGCAGACCTCCGTTTTCTGCGATACGCTTCATCCAGGCATCTACATAATCAAGTACCCATTTTTTGTATTTCTCCTCACCGGTGTACAGATATGCATTGGTAATTAGGCCGGTAGCTAATAAATTAACAGGCACATCGGTGCGGGTAATGATCTGGTCATAAAGTTGCTGAATCTCTTTCTGTCTTTCAGGTTTTTCGTGCCATTCCGGTTCAAGGTATTTCACGATAGGAGCTAGAGAAGTATGACCATAACGCAAGTTATATACCGCGCTTGATGTTATAGCCGGACCTTCACTTCCGGTAAAAATAGATTTTATGGTTTTGTGTTCCTTATTGAAATTTTGTGCCTCAGGATCTTCATTCATGTAAAATCCAGCAAATCGTTTGGCACGTTTTACATTTTCAGATAGTTTAGGATCGCCCAAACCCAGATTATAAAATAAGGTAATGCCTTCTGAAATATGAAACCAATCATCATTTCTAGGAAATTCTTTATAGAGTTGATGATTATAATCTATCGAATCTTTGACGTAAGCAGAATTGTTTAAGGTAATGGCATTATATGATTTTAGTGCAGTTTCAAATATATATTCACTTCCACCCATGGCATACATTTCCGGCCAATTGAAAAACATTTCATAAACATCATCATAGGGGCCTTTTCCGTATGGAGTTCCATCTTTTTGAGTGAATTTTTTTACATAATGAGGTGCTGCTTCCTCGATGGTTTTCATTAAATGACGTTGCATGATTGCCCACTCTGGATGTGGTTCAATCTTAGATGCTTTGATTAGAACTGCATTTTTAAAGAAATCAGCATTTTTTAATTTCTGAGCTTGGACGTCAAGTATCCCGCTTAAAAATAACATTGAAAAAATCAGTTTTAAGCCAGTTTTATGTTTCAATCGCATGAGATTGTAAGTTTTTAAGGTGATTAACTTATTTTTTATTTTTTATTTCTAACCAGGCTGCAAAGTCTTTATCGATTTCTGGAGTCCACTTACCATCAATCTGCCCCGGGGTATATTTCCCCTCTTTTAATCGTTGATGACCAAACTGATCTTTTAGCTGTATCAATTCACCTGCTTTCACCACTTTCTCTACTAGGTGCGGTGGGATAAACATCACCCCATCTTGTTTGCCTAAAACAATATCTCCCGGAATAACAGTTACAGGGCCGATTCGAATAGGAACATTGATTCCTGTAATCATCATCTCTTGTTGGTATGAGGGGTGACTCCCTCTAAAAAAGGAGGTAAATCCTGGAATAGTACGTAAGCCTTCCATGTCTCGAACGGTGCTGTTGAATACCACGCCATTGCCTGTTTTAGTGTAAATAGATGTCGCCAGGTTGTCTCCGATGATAGGCCCGTCATCGTGTTTGCCATATGAATCTGCTACATAGACATCACCTTTCTGAAGCATGTCTATGGGCCATGATACCATATCACCAATGCGGCCCTCCTTTATTCCTTCTTTCTCTAATTCTTTACGAATCTCGGGGCGTAGCGGCATGTATTGGGCACTTAGTACGCGTCCTACCAAAACCTGGCCAGCATGAATTTTTTCCCATCCCTGTTCTAGTTGGTGGGTGTATCCTTCACCTTTTAATACAGCCCATGCCTGTTCTAATGTAACAGATTTTAGGCGATTGATTAAATCATCTGAAACTTTGGGCCTACCATCAGGGAAGCGTTCGCCTTCCCATTTGGGAGTCAGGGCTATTAGCGTTTCTTTGCTGATGCTAACCTTCTGCGCGTTTGTAAGGTTTGTTGACGCTAATAAAAGTGCAATAAACAAGAATTGAAGAAGTTTCATATGAGATGTAAATTATTTTAGTGACAGATTAATTAGGATGATTAAATAGAATAAAACTTAATCGCATTATCGTGAAACATTTTCTTTTGATCTTTAAAAGGCCTGTCTTTTACGATCTCTTTTAGAATATTGACCCATTCTTCCAGTTTGTTACTTTTGAGGCACCACGGCCAGTCGCTTGCAAACATAACCCGGTCGGGGCCAAAAATATCCAGGCAATGATTGATTCCTGGAGCCAATGTTTTGGCCGTTTTAGGGTAGCCAGAAGAAGTAGAAATTATCCCTGAAATTTTACAAACCACATTTTCATTCTCTGCCACAGTTTTCATAGCCGCGATCCATTCATTGGCATCATGATTCGGTTTTCCGCTGATGGAGGATGGATCTAGAAAGGCTCTTGGATCAGCATTGCCACAGTGGTTTATTAGGAATTTTGTACCGGGGCATGTCTTGATGAGTTTGGCCATTGAAAGTAGCCAGGCCGGTGAAATTTCGAAGTCGAGACTCATATGTAGCTCACCCAGTAAATTTATATTTTTAATGATCAGCGGATTCTTCATATCTGCCGTTGAGCTAAAACCAGATCTAATGCCTTTGATATAGGGTGAATCTTTAAACTGGGAGATATAGGTTTCAAACTCCGGGCTTTTCAGATCTACACTGATAATAGCCCCTCTTGTTGGGTTCCTAGCATCTTTACAAAGCTCAATGGCATATAGAGCTTCCTCATGGCGTCGGGCTGCTGGTACACCCACTTCCATATAAACAGACTTCACCATATTGACATTGCGAGTGGCTTCTAAATAAGCCTTGATGTCATATTGACCAGGCACTGGTGGTGATGTCCAGCCTGGGCCGAACCGTGTCAGATCGGCTAGGTGCTGGTGAGTATCTACAATAGGTATTTTATTTACGGAATGGGATGCGTATAGTTCAGAGCTTCCTTTAATTGAAGCAATTGCTAGCACAGATGATGTGGCCAGAAATTTTTTTCTATTCATTGAAACATACTGGTTTTGTGATAATTAGGTTTCAATATACAATAAAAATAAATCTGCTATAACATAAGTTTATAAATTAAAATCAGCCTAAAGAAAAAAAGCAGATTCCTGTAATGCAACCGACCTATATGAAAAAAAACCATCTAATAAGAATGTACCCGTTGGTGATTATTCCACCGTAACTGATTTCGCCAAATTTCTTGGTTTATCGACATCTAACCCTAATGCTACCCCGATGTAATACGAAAGCAATTGGGTCGGGATGACGCTTACAAGTGGGGCCAACAACTCATCGACTTCTGGCACTTCCATCACATGGTCTGCCATGCTGCGGATTAGCGTATCATCGGCTGAAACAATGGCAATGACCTTTCCTTTTCGGGCTTTGATTTCCTGAATATTGGACACTATTTTTTCATAATAGGCATCTTTAGTCGCTACAAATAATACGGGTAAATGCTCATCGACTAAAGCAATAGGGCCATGCTTCATCTCCGCCGCGGGATACCCCTCCGCATGGATGTAGGATATTTCTTTCAATTTTAATGCACCCTCTAAGGCCACTGGGAAATTATATCCTCGCCCTAAAAATAAGAAATCACGTGCTGATGCATAGTGAATGGCCACCTTTTTGATGGACTCATGGCTCGCTATGACCGTCTTTACTTTCGCAGGAATCAAAGCTAATTCAACTAAATATCGCTGATATTCAGATGCTGAAAGTGTCTTTTTTTCTTTTCCTATTTTGATCGCCATCATCGCCAAAACCATTAGTTGGGCCGTGAAAGCTTTTGTGCTCGCAACCCCAATTTCAGGTCCAGCATGGGTATAGGCACCCGCGTGAGATAGGCGAGCAATCGACGATCCCACGGCATTTACGACACCAAAAATGAAAGCGCCTTGTTCTTTTGCGCGTTCTAATGCAACTAGAGTATCCGCTGTTTCGCCACTTTGCGAGATGGCAATGATGACATCACCAGGATGGATGACGGGATTTCTATACCTAAATTCTGAGGCATATTCCACTTCTACTGGAATGCGACCAAGTGCTTCAATCATGTATTCGGCGATTAAACCGGCGTGCCAACTCGTTCCACAGGCAACAATGATTATTCTTTTTGCCTCTGTAAAGATGGAAATATGTTGGTCTATCCCAGCCAAGGTCAAAATCTGATTCTCTGAATCCAATCGGCCCCTCAAACAATCCGTCAAACTAGCGGGTTGGTCAAAAATTTCCTTCAACATAAAATGATCAAAGCCCCCTTTTTCTATTTGAGCCAATTCCATGTCCAATTGTTGGACATAGGGTGTAATAGCTTCATTGCCCAAATTTTTTAATATGATTTCATCCTTGGAAAGGATGGCTAATTCATAATCATTGACATAAATGACTTTTTTTGTGTATTCAATAATAGGGGATGCATCGGAAGCTAAAAAGTGTTCCCCATCACCCACACCGATGACCAAGGGACTTCCTTTCCGCGCGGCAATCAACCTTTCTGGAAATCCTTTTTCCATCACGATGATTACATATGCACCGACCACTCTTTTTAAAGCCACACGCATCGCCTCTTCTAAAGTGTAATCATTGTTTTTTTGGATGTCTTCAATGAAATTGACCAACACTTCGGTATCCGTTTCACTTTTAAAAACGTATCCTTTTTGGACGAGCTCTTGCTTTAAGGAAGCATAATTTTCAATGATGCCATTATGTACAAGTGTTAATTGTCCATTGTTTGAGGTATGTGGGTGTGCATTAGCATCGGAGGGTTCCCCATGTGTGGCCCAACGTGTATGCCCGATTCCGACGGTTGCTTTTTCAATTATTTTTTCATCCCAAGCCGCTAACTCTGCTACTCGTCCTTTTCGCTTAAAGCATTGAACTGCGTCGTCATAAAGTGCTATCCCCGCACTATCATATCCTCGATACTCCAATCTCTTCAAGCCCTTTAAAATAATAGGATACGCTTTTTGAGATCCAATGTAAGCGACAATTCCACACATAATTTTGTATTTTTTAAATAATTTAAATTATTTCACTTTAATTAAATTTCGTACAAATTTCTCAAAATTAACTAATTTTTACAAAAATATCTGCAATAAATTACCTATTTTAATTTTTAGTTAATTGTATTATTTCTGTAATCTTGTATGCTATTTCAGCTGATTTACTTGAGCGTTTATTGGATGGAATCTTTGAGTGTCAGCAATTTTGAGTGATTGGACATTAGGTTCAAACATGAATGGATTTAATGGTTTTTTGGCTTATTGGCCATCAAGTGAAACATGATTTCTAATCTAGTTGCTCTAAAATGTTTAATTACCTATTTAAATTGATAATTTTGTTTTTCTTTGATCTCATGATGAAGCAAATTGGCTATATTTTTTATGTGTTAATCATTACATTGATTGCCTTAGAGCTTGTTTTACATATTTATAATCCCATTCCATTTCGTTTGAAAGGAGATAAAATAGTCCTTCCAATCCATCAGCAATATTCTTTCACGAATGATTATCCAGATTATGATTCCTTAATTATTCACAATAAGAATTCATTGGGTTATCGAGGAGAAGAAATGCCTGCAGATTCCTCATACACGAAAGTAATTGTGGTGGGTGGCAGTACGACCGAGTGTTTTTTTGTGACGGAGAATAAGGCTTGGCCTCAGGTATTTCAACAAGAGACTCGTCGAATCAATTCCAAATTTTGGGTCAACAATGCGGGTTTAAATGGCCATTCGACTTTTGGTCACCTTATTTTATTGAAAGATATCATTGTCAAACAAAAACCTGATTATGTGTATTTTTTAGTGGGTGTCAATGATATGGATCGTAGCGATTTGAATGATTCAGATGGAAGGTATTTAAAGGGTACCTCGGTGAACATGGGAAAAAATAGTTGGTTTAAAAATGCCTTTTTGACCTTATCAAATAATAGTGAGGTGTTCAATTTAATTTACAATATTTCTAAAGCTGTCAAAGCCCGCAATCAAAAAATATTTGTGGATCAAAAAGTTATTTTGAAAAAGTCAGATACCTTGGTTTTAAGTTCGGGGGATTCAACTAGGGTATTGGATCCTCAGCGAAAATTAATTCCGGCATACCAACAAAGAATTCAATCCTTGATCGATGTCTGTTTGCAACATAAAATCACACCTGTATTTATAACGCAACCCTTGCTTTATGGAGAGGGAATAGATCCTAAAACGGGAATTGATTTGGCAACACATCGAGTTTCTGAAGTGATGAATGGCGGTTTACTTTGGAAAAAATTGGAACTATATAACGAAGCCACGCGCAAAACTTGTCTGGCAAATAAAGTTGGTTTGATTGATTTAGCGTATTTACTCCCCAAAAATTCGGCCTATTTTTTCGATGAAATGCACTATTCAAACGAAGGTTCCATCCAAGTTGGAAAAATCATTTCAGAACAGAGTCGAAAAATTTTAAAATTCAAATAGGCCTTCACACCACTTATTTTAATTAATTTTGTGTTGACTTAATTCATTGCTCTTGAAAATATTAGGAATTTCTGCTTTTTATCATGATTCTGCTGCTGCTTATATAGAGGATGGTAAAATTATTGCGGCAGCTCAAGAAGAGCGATTTACGCGTAAAAAACATGATCCTTCATTTCCCAGCCATGCAGTAAAATTCTGCTTGGAGTATGGTGGAGTGAGCCTATCGGACTTAGATGCCATTGTTTTTTATGATAAGCCATTGCTTAAACTGGAGCGATTATTAGAGACTTATTACGCGTTTTCACCTAAGGGCCTCCGTTCTTTTTTAATGGCGATTCCTGTTTGGTTAAAAGAAAAAATGTTTCTGAAACGGATGTTGTATCAGGAGTTGTTTGCGATTGAGACCTTTGACAAAAAGAAGGTCAAATTATTATTTCCCGAGCATCATTTATCCCATGCGGCCAGTGCATTTTATCCATCTCCTTTTGAAGATGCAGCGATTCTTACCTTAGATGGAGTGGGCGAATGGGCTACCGCATCGATTGGTCATGGCAAGGGGAATTCAATTAAGATTTTAAAAGAGCTTCAATTTCCACATTCACTTGGATTATTATATTCAGCCTTCACTTATTTTTTAGGATTTAAGGTTAATTCAGGGGAATATAAATTAATGGGTTTAGCGCCATATGGTCGGCATGGTTCGGTCGAAGTAGAACAATATAAAAAATTAATTAAAGAGCATTTGGTCGACATAAAACCGGATGGATCTATCTGGCTTGATCAAAAATATTTCAATTATGCGACTGGGCTTAGAATGGTCCATGATGATGCTTGGCATACATTATTTGGTTTCCCGGTTCGGGAATCTGAGGCGCTTTTGGAGCAATGCCATTGCGATTTGGGATTGGCGATTCAAGAAATTACCGAAGAAATTGTTTTGTTGATGGCTCATGAAGCTAAAAAATTAACGGGTTCTAAAAACGTTGTATTGGCCGGTGGTGTGGCATTGAATTGTGTGGCCAATGGCAAGCTGCAAGAGGCGGGGATTTTTGAAAATGTATTCATTCAGCCAGCAGCAGGAGATGCTGGAGGGGCTCTAGGGGCTGCTTTGGCAGCTAATTACATCTATTTTGAGCAGGAGAGGGTCGTTGACGCTTCGCAGATGGATGCCATGTCGGGCTCTTATTTAGGTCCGGAGTTTTCAGACCTAGCTACAGAATTGATGGCCAAAAAGTATAAAGCCGTTTATCAGTCCTTCGATCAATTTCCTACATTGTCCAAACAAGTAGCCCAATTGATTTCAGAAGGAAATGTAATTGGTTGGTTTCAAGGAAGAATGGAGTTTGGTCCTCGGGCATTAGGCGGTCGAAGCATTTTAGGGGATCCTAGAAATCCTGAGATGCAAAAGAAATTGAATTTAAAAATTAAATATAGAGAAGGATTTAGGCCTTTTGCCCCATCTGTTTTAGCTGAGGATGTAGCGGAATATTTTGAGTGCCAAACCCCATCGCCTTATATGTTGCTGGTGCATGGCGTACTTCCCAAAAGAAGGAATCCTTTGCCAGAAAATTATGAGCAAATTCCGATGATGGACAAATTGTATTTTTTGAGATCGGATTTGCCTTCGATTACGCACATTGATTATTCCGCTCGGATTCAAACGGTGCATGCGGAAACGAATCCGCGTTACCATCAATTGATTTCTGATTTTAAGTCTTTGACTGGAGTGGGCGTGGTAGTCAACACCAGTTTTAATGTGCGAGGTGAGCCGATCGTGCATACGCCAGAGGATGCCTATCGCTGTTTAATGCGCACTGAAATGGATTATTTAGTTGTTGGAAATTTTTTATTTTCAAAAGCTGATCAGCCGGCATGGAAAGAAACGGATGATTGGAGAAATGAATTTGTATTAGATTAATCAATATAACCTTATGGATTTTTTATCAGACTTATTTAATTTTCTAAAAGAGCGTAAAAAGTGGTGGTTGATGCCCATCATCATCGTCCTTCTTTTAATGGGCCTACTAATTGTTGTTGGCGGTGGCTCGGCTTTAGCGCCATTCATTTATACCTTATTTTAGCCCTATGTCCATGAAAGAAACCAATCAAGCGCAGACTATCTTGTCCATTGTGGTGGGATTTCTAGCCTTGCATTATATTTTTGGCGGCCATTATTTTTTACCGGCAGCACTTGTAATAGGATTTTTAAGTCTGGTTTCGGATGGCTTTGCACAATTAATATCCAAGGGTTGGGCCAAGTTTGCCTTAGTTCTCGGTCGGATCAACGGGCATATCTTGTTGACCTTCATCTTTTTTATATTTCTAACGCCCGTGGCATTTTTGATGCGTATTTTAAAAAGGGGAGATGCATTGAAATTGAAAAAACAAGATGCTGAGACGGTCTATGTCACGAGAGATCATACCTACACGAAATCGGACTTAGCTAATATTTGGTAGGTGCCTAGATTTTTTCTAGTAGAACTTCTAGTTTCTTTATTTCCTCTTGGCCATCATATTGTGAGATAGATTCTCTCATGGCTAATTTTTCAAAATCATTATGTTTATCTAAAAGACTTTGAATTTCTAGGGCTAGTACTTCTGGTCTTGAATCAAAGCATACTTTTCCATTTTGATCATTCACGATGAGTGAGGAACCTCCCGAGTTTGTGGCCAAAACCGGTACGCCACAATATATCGCTTCCATCATCACCAAACCCATACTTTCCTCTCTTGAACAGGAAAAAAATAAGTCAGCAGAGCTAATTTCACGGATATAATCCATGGGATCAATTTCATTGATTATTTTAATGATTGAATTTTCCTGGCTAATTTTCCTCTTAAGTACTTCCGAATATCCGGTGTTGGACCATTTACCTATCCAAACAAATTCGTAGGCTAATGGGCTGAAGAGCTTGCTGATTTCTACAAAAATTTCAACCCCTTTAATGTGGCAAATGGTACCCGAACCAATAATTTTTATTTTGTTTTTTGCGGGTTTTGAATAATTGACCAAACACGAATCGATGAAATTTTTATCAATGCTCGAGGCTATGATCGTTCGTGGTTTAGTGGAGAATGATGATAGTTGTTGATCAATTAAATTTGAACACGCAATAAAATGATCTACATTATTTAATATTATTTCGGTCTCTTTTATGTTCAGATATCCTATACTAAATAAGTTTTCATGAATGTGTAAAAACTTAAAAACATTAAAATGCTGGCTATATTTCAGAAAGAAAGCATTTGTAATGGTATTGATATACCAAATGTCACTTTCGAATTTATCTTGAATTCTCTTTAGGCGATTAAGCATTACATCCTCGCCCAAATGAAATTTAATTTTATCCAAAAGGGAGAATTTACTATTCAAGTAGAATAGGCTTATATCAGTAGGCAAATCGGGAATTAAATCACCTCCATTTTGAAAAACAACAACACCTATTTCAAATTTAGTTCGATCTAACTTTTCTAAGAAACTGAATAGGATCATTTCCGCTCCTGTCCGGTTAAGGTCTTTAGTAAAGAATAAAACTTTCTTTTTTATCGTCATTATTTAACTGCAACTAATTAATTTAATTGACTTAAAAGAATTTTTCTTTTTCTAACTGCCAACATTTTGTAGCCTCAGAAGGAATCGAACCTTCATCTTAGGTACCGGAAACCTACATTCTATCCATTGAACTATGAAGCCGAGGGCGCAAAATTACGAATACTTCTCCAAAGTTTTGATCAGTACCCCAAAATCTTTTGGGTAAGGTGCTTCCACGGTCACCGGGCTTCCATCCATTAATTTAAAACTTAAACTAAAGGCATGCAAGGCTACTCGGCGCATGATCGGCAACTCCTCAGACTCTTTTTTCAAATGGTAATTCCGTTTTAAATCCGAGACATATACATCCGGTCCACCATACATTTCATCAGCCACGATGGGTGCTTTTAAACAGGTTAAATGGATTCTAATTTGATGCATTCTGCCTGTAATGGGCATGCATTCCACTAAGGTGAAGCCTTTGTAGACCTTTAACGTTTGAAACCAAGTTTCAGCGTCTTTTCCCTTATGGCGGTCAATAATTACTTTGCCATCTTTTAATGGGAGGATGGGGAGATTTACCAACATCCCATCCCAGTTGTGCATACCTTCTACAACTGCGTGATATCTTTTCGCGGTTTCCCGATGCTCAAATTGCATGGAAATGTGCCGATAGGCCTCCGGGTTTTTGGCAATGATTAATGCACCCGTGGTTTCTTTATCTAATCGATGGCCGACCTGCGCATCTGGACTATATTCTTTGGCCATGCGCAATATGGCTGGAGCGAAAACGTCCTTTCGCTCATCCAACGTAGCAATGCCCGATGGTTTATTGATCACGATAAAATCATCATTTTCAAAAAGTATAAAATCCGCTAATTTTTGCTTCATGTGTATTTGTACATCAATGGTAATTAATAAGGGAAAGAAATTTTTCCCATCGTCACCCAAGGAGAGTCACCTAGTCGGCGTACCTCAGTCGCCCCAGCATCCATGAGGGTTTCGTTAGCAAGTAAACCAAATAAAACCGCTTCCTTCGCTTCTGCCGGAATGCCAATTTCTGAACTATTGCCCAGCGTAATGTCAGGCAATAAGGCCGAAATTCTCTCCATAAGCAGTGGATTCTTGCTTCCTCCTCCGCTCACATACAAGCAAGATGGACTTACAGAAACATATTTTTTGATCGCCAAAACAATTGATTCCGCCGTAAATTCAGTCAAAGTTCGAATCAAATCCGTCGGTGTTAAGGTCCATTGGTTGGTCTGAATCAATGCTTCGGCTTTTTCTAAATGGAAGTATTCCGGTCCGGTACTTTTAGGGAAAGGTTCTTGGAAAAAATCCAGTTTCAAAAGTTCCGCTAACAGACCTGCATGCAATAACCCTTGTCTTCCCAATCGCGCGTCTTTGTCATAAAAAAAACCAGGAAAATACTTCCGCACACATGCGTCAATTAAGGTATTTCCTGGGCCAGTATCGGTTACAAGAATTAAATTAGGATCCTGATTGGCCGGTAGAAAAGTGAAATTTCCTATCCCGCCGATATTCAATAGGATCCGATTTTCACCTTTTTTAGAGAAGAGGAAATAATCACCATACATCGCTAGGGGAGCTCCTTCGCCTCCGGCTGCCACATGCTTTTGCCTAAAATCTGAGAGGGTAATAATGCCCGTTTTTAAGGCGATATGATCCCCATCGCCTATTTGCAAGGTGGAATTCGGTTGCTTTCCCGCTCGCATAGGTCTGTGCATAACTGTCTGCCCATGTGAAGCGATCAAATCAATTTCTTCCGGCTTGATCCCCCAGGTTTGTAGGGCACTTAAAATGAGTTCAGCGTGTTTGATCCCTATTTCGGCGTTAAGCGTACTGAGGCTTGGAAAATGGATATGTTCTTTGGCAAATACGGTCTGAATGCTTTCTTTAAATTCGCTTGAATAGGGGAGGGAGACAAAATGTTTTAAGTGAAATTTTGTACTTAAACCAGAACCCTCAAATTCACATAGCGCAATATCCAACCCGTCTAACGAAGTTCCGGACATCAATCCCAAAATCATTCTTTTGGGTTTATTCGCAATCTGATAAAGGGCGCTAATTCCCGGATTCATCTTCTTTTATTTTTTTTTTCAGCATCTACTAATTTCAACCTAGCTGTCAGCTTTCCTAAATTTTACAATTTAGTAAAGCTTAAGCTAGACACATAAGGAGCGTGGCAAAGCTACAAAAATTTAACCTTTTGGTATGCCTAAAATATTCAGTCTCTTGATAATTTTTTGACGAATCTCCCATTGAAATTCTGTATATTTGCCCTTCAATAAAATGAATAAATCCGATGGCTTTAGATGTAATTATTGTAGGGGGTGGTATTGTGGGATTGGCAACTGCGTATAGATTGTTAGAATCGAAGCCTGATTTAAAAATTGCGCTTTTTGAAAAGGAAAACATGGTTTCCATGCATCAAACGGGAAACAATTCGGGTGTAATTCATTCGGGTTTGTATTATAAGCCGGGTTCCTTGAAGGCTAAAAATTGTATTGAGGGGTATCATCAACTGATTGAATACTGTCAAAAAGAAGACATACCTTTTGAGTTGACAGGTAAAATTGTTGTCGCAAGTTTTGAGCATGAGCGAGGTGCTTTGGAGAATTTATATCAAAGGGGAATACAAAATGGTTTGGGGGGATTAAAAAAATTAAGTTTGAGTGAAATGAGGGAGCATGAACCTCATGTGACGGGTGTGGAGGGGATGTGGGTGCCTCAAACGGGGATTGTTGATTATCGGGCCGTAGCTGTCAAATTAGCCAATGGAATACAAATAAAAGGTTGCGAATTGCATTTGGCCGAGCAGGTTGTTAACATAACCAAAGGCTTAACGTATTCTATCGTAGAGACTACTAAGTCGACCTACGAAGCCAAATTAATTATTAATTGCGCCGGGCTTTATTCCGATAAAGTGGCTCAATGGACTCAGAAGGAGCCATTGGATGTACGCATTGTTCCTTTTAGGGGAGAATATTTTAAGTTGAAGCCCGACAAAGAATATTTAGTTAAAAATTTAATTTATCCTGTTCCTGATCCTAATTTCCCATTCTTAGGGGTTCATTTTACGCGTATGATGAAAGGTGGCGTGGAGGCGGGGCCTAATGCCGTTTTGGCATTTAAGAAGGAAGGGTATAAAAAATTGGGTATTGATTTCAAGGAGCTTTGGGATACCTTAACATGGCCAGGTTTTCAGAAAGTGGCTACCAAATACTGGGAAACGGGTCTAGGTGAAATGTATCGAAGCTTTTCGAAAGAAGCATTTACCAAAGCACTCCAAGTATTAATTCCTGAAATTAAAATGACGGATTTGATGGAAGGGGGAGCGGGTGTGCGGGCTCAGGCATGTGATCGAAGTGGAGGCTTATTAGATGATTTCTCCATTGTGGAGGATCCGAAGGTAATCAACATTTTAAATGCCCCAAGTCCCGCGGCGACTTCTTCCTTGTCGATTGGTAAAACGGTCGCTGAAATGGCGTTGACTAGGTTTTAATTAGAGGGGACTAGACGCGAAGTACCGCGTCTTTAGGTTAACATTTGATACGAGGCTTCGCTTCAAAACAATTTAATTCATCGCGAGACGGCGCGTTTGTTTTTATAATCTAGGTATTGCTATGTTAGATTTTTGATTCAATGCCATTTAATCCACTTCATTACATTTTTTCCGCGGCATTCGTGGATATCAACATATGAAATTATTATTTACCTATTTACAGCATTACCGTTGGCGCGTCATGGCGGCTTTAGCACTTGCAGCCACCAATCAGATTTTCTCTTTGATGGATCCTTACATTTTCAGGAGGATCATCGACGATGTCGCTGCTGTTTATCGGTCAGATACCCATTCATTAGACCAATTTATTGCAGCTATTTGGCCTTTAGCTTTAGCTTCTGTGGGTGTGGCTTTCGTCAGTCGGGTAGCTAAAAATTTCCAAGATTACATGATTAATACCGTGACTCAAAAGGTGGGGGCTAATCTGTATTCGGATGGCATCAGGCATTCGTTGGAGCTACCTTATGAGACTTTTGAGGACCAGCGTTCAGGAGAAACATTAGGCAAGCTTCAAAAAGTACGGACTGATGTGGAGAAGTTAATCACTCTGGGGATTAACATTTTATTCCAGTCGGTGATTGCGCTCGTCTTCATTTCAGTCTATGCATTTTCTGTGCATTGGATGGTGATGCCCTTGTTTTTGGTTACGGGTCCTTTGATCGGATATGTGTCTTCCGTTTTAAGTAAGAAAATCAAAGTCATTCAGATCCAAATTGTGAAGGAATCTACGGGTTTGGCGGGTTCTACGACCGAGTCATTGAGAAATATCGAGTTGGTGAAGTCGCTAGGATTGGCCGAGCAGGAGATAAGCCAATTGAATGCCACGACGGATAAGATCTTGAAATTAGAATTGAAAAAGGTGCGATATGTTCGTTCTATGGCATTTGTGCAGGGTACTTGTGTCAATTTACTCAGGATGTTGATGGTGGTGGTTTTGATTTATTTGATCTATCAAGGTAAGATTACCATAGGCCAATTTTACTCCTTAAATATTTATTCCTTCTTCCTTTTCAATCCTTTGCAGGAAATCGGAAATGTGGTCAACACTTACAGAGAAGCAGAGGTTTCTTTGCAAAATTTTGAACAGATTTTGGCAATTCCCACGGAGCGTAAGCCTGAAAATCCAAAATTGATTAAGCAGATAGACCGACTAGCCTTTGACAAAGTTTCGTTCCAGCATCAATCTGCGACGACTTCGGCTTTGAATGAAATAAGTTTTGAAGTCAAGGGTGGAGAAACGATTGCATTTGTGGGTCCTTCGGGAGCTGGAAAATCCACCTTGGTGAAATTGCTAGTGGGTTTATATCGACCTAAACACGGACAAGTATTTTACAATGGCGAGTCTGGTGATGCGATTGATTTTGACCAATTGAGAAAAAAGATTGGTTTTGTGACTCAAGATACCCAACTATTCTCCGGGTCGATTCGGGAGAATTTATTGTTTGTCAATCCGGATGCTACCGACGAACAATGTATGTCGGTGCTAGAAAAAGCAGCTTGCCAAAGCTTGTTGGCCAGAGCCGATAAAGGTTTAGACACGATGATAGGCGAGGGTGGCGTAAAAGTCTCTGGTGGTGAAAAACAAAGATTGAGTATTGCAAGAGCCTTGTTGAGGGATCCTAATTTATTGGTATTTGACGAAGCGACTTCCTCATTAGATTCGTTGACCGAGGAGGAAATCTCAGAAACAATCAGATCTGTTTCGCAGGCATCTGCACACCTAACCATTTTGATTGCCCACCGTTTGTCCACGATCATGCATGCGACAAGAATTTATGTACTAGAAAAAGGCCGCATCGTGGAGCAGGGAAATCATGAAAGTTTACTTGAAGTTAAAGGTTTATACTACGCCATGTGGCGCCAGCAAGTTGGAGAGAACAAACCGCTGAGTATCTAATTTTTGAATCGTTTTAATTTTGTTTATCCCTCTTTTGCCATAGATTATTTGGCAAAATTAAAGGAAGAACAAATTGCTTTGCCTATATTTGTTATTTGAAAAAATTTGATCAAAAGCCTTATGTCGTTAAATAAATTCTCAAGAACACTTACGCAAGAAATTACGAACCCCGCAGCAAAAGCGATGCTTTATGGCATTGGTTTGACTTCTGAAGACATGAACAAAGCCCAAATCGGTATTGCAAGCACAGGTTATGAAGGTAATCCTTGTAATATGCATTTGAATGGTCTTTCTGTGCATGTTAAGAAAGGAATTCAAGAAAATGGGATGGTCGGTTTGATTTTTCATACGATCGGAGTTTCGGATGGAATGACCAATGGCAATGATGGAATGAGTTATTCACTTCCTTCAAGGGATATTATCGCGGATTCGATCGAAAATGTGGTGGGTGCGCAATGGTATGATGGTGTTATTGCTGTGGTGGGTTGTGATAAAAATATGCCGGGAGCGATGATGGCTTTGGCCAGATTGAACCGACCGGGGATGTTAGTTTACGGAGGGACGATTCGTTCAGGAATGTACAAAGGAGAAAAATTGGATATTGTTTCGGCTTTTGAGGCGTTGGGAAAGAAATATGCAGGTACAATTTCGGATGAGGACTATGAGGGTGTGATTAAAAATTCAATCCCAGGAGCAGGAGCTTGTGGTGGTATGTATACAGCTAATACCATGGCTTCTTCTATGGAGGCGATGGGCTTAGTTTTGCCTAATTCTTCTTCCTATCCAGCTACTCATGAAGGAAAAAAAGAAGAGTGTTTAGCGATCGGTGCAGCGATGAAAGTTTTGCTGGAAAAAAATATTTGTCCTAGGGACATTATGAACCGACATGCATTTGAAAATGCCATGACGGTCGTGATGGCCTTAGGAGGTTCAACCAATGCGGTTTTACATTATTTAGCGATTGCTCATTCAGCGGGAGTATCCTTTACCATGAAGGATATTCAAGATATTTCGGATCGCACTCCATTGATTGCAGATTTGAAACCTTCTGGAAAATACTACATGGAGGATGTGTTAGCCATCGGTGGAATGCCAGCCATATTGAAATATTTGTGGCAAAAAGGATTTTTACATGGGGAGTGTTTGACTGTGACAGGAAAGACCATGGCTGAAAATTTGGCCGATGCACCTGATTTAAATTTTGACACGCAGAAAATCATACATCCAATCGAGCAGCCATTAAAACCAACGGGGCACATTCAAATATTGTATGGTAATTTGGCCACGGAAGGTGCGGTAGCTAAAATTACTGGAAAAGAGGGGGAGCGTTTTGAGGGATTAGCTAAAGTATGTGATCGGGAGGAAGAAGTGATGGAGTATTTGTCAAAAGGGGAAATTAAAGCGGGACATGTGGTTGTGATTAGGAATGAGGGACCAAAAGGAGGTCCAGGAATGCCAGAAATGTTGAAGCCAACATCAGCTTTGATGGGTGCTGGTTTGGGAAATAGTGTGGCGATGATTACCGATGGCCGTTTTTCTGGAGGTACTCATGGCTTTGTGGTAGGTCACGTCACGCCTGAAGCGTTCGATGGTGGTAATATCGGCCTTGTTCAAGACGGAGATAAAATCACGATAGACGCCGTAGATAATAAAATTATCTTGCATGTCTCGGATGAGGAGTTGGCTGAAAGGCGTAAATTATGGAAGCCAATTGTTTCACCACATACTTCAGGGGTTTTGCGTAAGTACATTAAAAATGTGGCTTCCGCTAGCTTAGGATGTGTCACTGATTTATAAAAATTTTCGATTTAGGTTTTTTTCTAAATTTTGAAGACTTAAATTAGCCATTCGATTACATTTTGAAATAAAATTCTGATTAACCATGGGACAAACCCAAACCAAAACTGCTGAATCAAACCAACCGGAACAAAAGAAATTTTTGTCGGGGGCTCAGGCTATCATGCAGTCATTGGTTGAGCAGGGAGTGGATACCATTTTTGGATATCCGGGAGGGGCTATCATGCCAACTTATGATGCACTTTTTGATTATCAGGATCGTTTAAAACATATATTAGTTCGCCACGAACAAGGCGCTGGGCATGCGGCGCAAGGATATGCACGTATGTTGAATAAAGCTGGTGTTTGTCTTGTTACCTCAGGTCCGGGAGCCACGAATTTAATTACGCCCATCGCGGATGCTATGTTGGATTCTACGCCTATGGTTTGTATTGTGGGCCAAGTAAAAGCAAATTTGTTGGGCACGGATGCATTTCAAGAATGTGATGTGATCGGCATGTCCATGCCGGTGACTAAATGGAATTATCAGGTGGTTGACGCCAATGAGATTCCTGAAATTATTGCCAAAGCATTTTACATTGCGGAAACTGGCCGACCAGGTCCCGTTTTGATTGACATAACACGTACGGCACAAACTGATTTAATGACGATTCCATATCAGTATAAATTGTGCAAAACGTTAATTTCGTATAAACCACGGGTCGAGCCCAAGGCTGAGCATGTGGAGGCTGCGGCTAAATTAATTAATGCGGCCAAACGTCCTTATATTTTAGCGGGCCATGGAATTTTAATTTCAGGTGCTGAAAAAGAGTTGAATGAGTTTGTTGATAAAACAGGCATACCGGTAGCTACGACGCTTTTAGGTATGTCGGCAATGGATGCAGATCACCCTCTTTTTGTCGGTTGGCCCGGAATGCATGGAAACTATGGGGCCAACGTCCTTACCAATTCATGCGATTTATTGATTGCGATTGGAATGCGATTTGATGATCGAATCACGGGAGATTTATCGACCTACGCTAAACAGGCCAAAGTAATTCACATTGAAATAGATCCGAGTGAGGTCGACAAAAACGTGAAAGCAGATGCGCCGGTGGTGGGGGATGCGAAAGCGGCATTGAAAGCATTATTGCCTTTGGTTAAAAAGGCAGACCATTCAGCGTGGCGTGCTGAATTTAAAAAATACGATGATGAAGAGTATGATAAGATAACCAAAAAGGATTTATTCCATGAGGGAAATCACATCAAAATGGGAGAGGCTGTGGCTTTGTTGTCTACTAAAACGAAGGGTGAAGCGGTTGTTGTAACGGACGTAGGCCAACATCAGATGATTACTAATCGGTACTATCGATTTAAAAAACAAAATTCCATTGTCACCTCTGGGGGTGCTGGGACCATGGGTTTTGCCTTGCCGGCTGCCTTTGGTGCTAAAGTTGCCTTGCCTCACCGCGAGGTAGTAGCTGTCATCGGGGATGGAGGTTTTCAAATGACTTTGCAGGAATTGGGTACCATTGCACAAAGTGGTTTGCCAGTTAAAATTATCATTTTGAATAATAATTTCTTGGGAATGGTTCGTCAGTGGCAGCAGTTGTTTTTCGACAATCGATACTCTTTTGTTGAGTTACAAAACCCTGATTTTATTACGATTGCCAAAGGATTTGGAATTGAAGGACACAAAGTGGTTGATCGTGCTTTATTGAGTGAATCTTTGGATACTTTATTAAACTCTAATAAGCCCTATTTATTGGAAATTGTATGTGAAAAAGAAGAAAATGTATTTCCAATGGTTCCTGCGGGAGGCTGTGTAACGAGTATAAGGCTAGAGTAAAATATGTTGACAAATTATACGATTTCAGTTTTTACAACGAATACGGTGGGTTTATTAAACCGAATCACCATTATCTTTACGCGTAGGCGTATCAATATTGAATGCTTAACCGTTTCTGAGACAGAGCGAAAAGGGGTATCCCGATTTACCATTGTCATTCGAAATGAAAGCCGTGAATTTGTTGAAAAGTTAGTTAGGCAAATACGAAAAATTACGGATGTATTAGCCGTTTTTGGATATTTGGATGATGAAATCGTATTTAATGAGATTGCTTTATTTAAAATCTCGACACCTTTGGGAAGCGAGCCATTGGATGTTAAAACGATTAATTTAGATTGGAATGCGAAAGTGGTGCATTGGGGTTTGGAATATGTGGTGGTAGAAAAAAATGGGACCGAAGAAGAAATCCATGAGTTTTATTCCTACATGAAAAACTGGGAAATTCTAGAATATGTGAAGTCGGGGAGAGTGGCCGTGGGAAAAACGGAAAAAGGTTTGGTTGAGTTTTTGCCTGAAGAAGGTAATTGGGAAATTGTATAAAATGAAAGAATAATAAATTAAACAAGAATTAAAATGGCAAAGATTAATTTCGGAGGTGTTGTAGAAGACGTAGTCACTAGAGAAGAGTTTCCATTAGAGAAAGCTAGACAAGTATTATCAGATCAAACCATTGCGGTGATTGGATATGGGGTACAAGGTCCTGGCCAAGCATTAAACATGAAGGACAATGGCCTTAATGTCATTGTAGGTCAAAGAAAAGGCAAAACCTATGATAAGGCCGTTGCTGATGGCTGGGTTCCTGGGGTAACTTTATTTGAAATTGAGGAAGCATTAGAAAAAGGTACCATTATTTGTTACTTATTGTCAGATGCAGCCCAAATTGAATTGTGGCCTACAGTGAAGAAATATTTGACGGCTGGAAAGTCGCTTTATTTCTCTCATGGTTTTGGTATTACCTATAAGGAGAAAACAGGTATTGTTCCTCCAGCAGATGTAGATGTGTTTTTAGCAGCCCCTAAGGGTTCAGGAACTTCTCTTCGCCGCATGTTTGTAGCGGGTAAGGGATTGAATTCTTCTTTTGCTATCTACCAAGATGCGACTGGAAAAGCCCGTGAAAAATGCATCGCCATGGCGATTGGTGTAGGTTCAGGCTATTTGTTTGAAACGGATTTTTACAAAGAAGTGACTTCAGATTTAACAGGAGAGCGTGGTACTTTGATGGGGGCTATTCAAGGAATTTTTGCAGCACAATACGAAGTGTTACGTTCCAATGGACATTCACCTTCAGAAGCATTTAATGAAACTGTTGAGGAATTAACCCAATCATTGATGCCTTTAGTGGCTGAGAATGGTATGGATTGGATGTATGCCAACTGCTCAACGACGGCTCAAAGGGGTGCTTTGGATTGGTGGAGACCATTCCGTGATGCAACAAAGCCTGTTTTTGAAAAATTATATAATTCAGTAAAAACACAAGCGGAGGCTGCTCGTTCGATTGATTTGAATTCTCAGCCGGATTATCGTGTTAAATTAGAAGCTGAATTAACTGAATTGCGTGAGTCTGAAATGTGGAGAGCTGGAGCTGCTGTACGTAGCTTACGCCCAGAAAACAACTAAAGACCGTCTAATTGTTGCAAGATTTTTTTTGCCATAATTACATCGTTTTTTAGATGAAATTTTGAAGGAGGTGCATGTAGCACCTCCTTTTTTTTGTAAATTTGAGGGCATGGAATTCAACAAACTGATTACTGTTCCTAGCCTTTCAGATATTAAAATTGTCGCAGACCAATTAAAAAGTGTCGTGAAGCAAACGCCTTTAGAATTTTCTGTGGCTCTTTCTAATCGCTATGGTGCCCAAGTTTTTTTAAAACGCGAAGACTTACAAACGGTAAGGTCCTATAAAATTCGTGGCGCCTATTTTAAAATTTCAAATATTCCAGAATCGTTACGTCCTCAAGGAATTGTGGCGGCATCTGCCGGCAATCATGCGCAAGGTGTGGCTTTTGCCTGTGCAAAGAAGAAAATTCAGGGCAATATTTTTATGCCTAAATCTACACCCATTCAGAAGCTTGAGGCCGTTCGTTTTTTTGGCCGGGAATATATTCGAATTAATTTAGTCGGTGAAACGTATGATGAAGCATTCGATGCTGCTCGGAAATTTTGCTCGGCCAACAAGGCCATTTTTATTCCGCCTTTCGATGACCATGATATTATCGCGGGTCAGGCTACCGTCACGTTGGAAATTATCGAACAAATGGGTCAACATCTTGATTATTTGTTGGTCCCCGTAGGAGGTGGAGGTTTGGCTGCAGGTGCAAGTTTGGTTTTACGTGAGCTTTCCCCAGATACCAAATTAGTTGGCCTAGAGCCTTTCGGTGCTCCTTCCATGTCTAAAAGTATCCAAGCGCGTGAATTGACACACCTTAATGAAATAGATAAATTTGTCGATGGTGCCTCTGTTAAGCAGGTTGGCGCTCATAATTTTGCCATATGCCTGAATGGAATCGATCAAATGTTGACCGTCGATAAAAATCATTTATGCCAAACGATGCTAACTTTATATGCCATGAAAGGAATGATTGTTGAGCCTGCTGGTGCTTTAAGTGTGGCGGGTTTAGACCTTATTCAGGACCAAATAAAAAACAAAGTAGTCGTTTGCATTATTTCTGGTGGCAATTTTGATCCCCAAAGATTTCCCGAAATCACCCAATTAGCCCACACAAATAGCTAGGCTTTTATCATTTTTTTCATAAAATTTTTATTCTATTCGTTTTATTCAATTTAGATTAATAATCTTTAAT
>CANHXO010000005.1 GCA_947464595.1 Cytophagaceae bacterium | reverse complement strand
GATAAGCAAATCGGTTGGTGGATTACCTCAGCCTTAGAATCCAATGTAGGACTGCAGGCGATAGCCCAATTTACAGGCATGTATACCAACTTAATTCCACAAGGGCTAGGAACAGGTTTACTGTATTCCAACAACCTGAGCAGTGGATTATCTACGGAAAAAGGAAATATTTATTTTGACTCAAAATTCCCAAGGGAAAATCCATTTCAAGACTTATCTTTGTAAAAAATATAATTAAAGCGAATGAATACGATTGACGAGGCGATGATCGCCATTTTACAAAAGCGATTAGAATTAAGCAAATTAAGCTATTCGGATGAAACTTATGATGATGTGGAAGAAGTTCTACATGAACTAGAAGATGATTTCAATGAAAAATATGGAGATCAATTAGAAGAAATCTTAGATAAAGTACATATCAAACACTGTCCTGAATCAGATGTGTTATTGCCCACAGCCTATTTAGCAAAGAAATTTGTGGAAACGGCCGATGGAGAAATAGAGATAGGGAAAAAAGAAGGAGTAGAAGTGGAATGGATTGTGGATCCTGCAGCTGCGGCACGTTTGGTTTTATTGCCATCCCCTACACGTATTTTATTGATGACCCCGAAGGGAATTAGTATTGTTTGGGAGGCATAATAATCGCATTCAATCATAAAAAAAGCACTTCAATTTTCATTGAAGTGCTTTTTTAGGTTTAGAGGAATTAATATCCTTTGTTTTGGCTCAACTTCTTATTGTTTCGAATCTCAGCAGTTGGAATTGGAAATAATAATTCTTTTTCAGTGAGCGTAGGGCCATATGAAAATTTATGTCCTACATACGTTTCAAAATTCTTGGTGGATACATTGAAAGCTTTTCTAAGTCTAACCATGTCATACCATGTTTTATTTTCAAAACTTAACTCATACCAACGCTCGCGCCAAATTGCTTCACGTAGTTCATTCTTTGAAAGTCCTTCCAAAGCAGGTAAATCAGCTCTTTTTCGAACTAAATTTATTGCATTTAAGACAGCCGCACTAGGACCACTTGCTTCATTGGCAGCTTCCGCATAATTCAATAGTACCTCTGGATAACGCAATATCGTCCAATTTAAACCACTACTCGTGGTGGATGTTTGAGCTAACACATCGAAATGCTTAAACAAATAATATCCTCCTAAACTTTTAGATTGAGTTCTATTGCCACGAAGGGTATAACTTGAATAATAAAATTGCTTTTCTGCAGCTCTTTTATCTCCTTTCGCATACGATTCCACAAACTCCTTGTTGGCAAAAATTGCACCTGTTTCATCCGTGTAATTAGAAATACCTTGATTGTACGGAATGATGGACGTTTGCCAATTGGATGGCAATATATTTTCTAAATATTGAACTTGGAAAATATTCTCAACACTATTTTTTCTGGAAGCAAGATGTAAATCATCATAAGAAGCAAATAAAGCAAACTGATTTGAATTGATCACATCCAATGCCTTCTCGGCCGACTTAGCAAAATTTTCGGGCTTGTTCAGAGGAAATCCTGCCATCGTTAAATAGACGCTTGATAAAAGTGATTTTACCGCGCCTAGAGAAACTCTTCCTGAGGGATCTCTAAATGGCAAACCTGATTTTTCTGCCTCAATCAAATCAGATTCAATCAATTTATAGATATTTTCTACACTTGCCGGTTCAGGATATAAATCTTTTGAACTTAAATCGATTGGCTCAGAAATTAATGGTACAGAACCAAAGATGCGAACTAAATCAAAGTAGTACAAAGCTCTAAGAAATCTAGCTTCCCCTAAGAATTTTTTCTTAGCCACTTCATCCATTTTAATTCCTGGAATTTTTGCTATCGCTAGATTAGCATTTCCAATACCCCTATAATGACTCGTCCAATAGGTTTGACCGTAGGCATTGTCTGAGTTATTAACAAGATTTCGAACAAATATGCTATTCTGGGCTTGCCCAAGTTCAGTATTTGCTAATCCAGTGGCAAACTCAAGCATCATCCAAGGAGCTCCATTAAATCCTCCACCCAATACATTTCGCATGTTTTCATAAATGGAATTGATGATACTTTCTGCATGTTCAGGCTTAGTAAAATAGTTCTCTCTAGTGAAATTTGACTTATCAGGTTCTTCTAAAAACTTAGAGCATCCGCTAAAAATGATTAAAGAGCCGATGGCTAATATCAAGTATTTTTTTATCGTGTATTTCATCGTATTATATTTTAAAATTGATATTTTTTTATAAACCTATATTTAAGCCGACCATAAATGTTCTAGCCTTTGGATATGCATATAGATCTAATCCTTGATCAAAAGCAGCTCCAGAAGTTGAAACTTCAGGATCGTATCCTTGAAATTTAGTTGATAAAAAGAAATTTTGGACAGAAACAAATGCCCTCAATCGACTCATCTTCATTTTTCTGGCAATCTCAGAAGGAAACTTATAGGATAACATCGCATTCCTACCCCTTAAAAAAGATCCGTCCTGAATTCGATCTGTATCATTGTTCGTAGTATATCCAGCAGATACAGGTCGTAATTCTGCAAGCCTTGAGCTTTGATTGGTCGGTGTCCAACCATTTAAAACTGTTTTAAAGCTATTGGCAATACTAACTCTATCTTCAGCGGAGTGCTTACTTCCAAAAAGAACATCATTGCCATTCATAAATTGAAGATCAATCATCAACTCAAAGTTATTGGAAGAAAACGTATTAATAAATGACCCAAAACTATCAGGAATACCTTTTCCTATAATCACACGATCATTATCATTTACCTTACCATCGTTGTTCGTGTCTTGGTATTTAATATCACCTGGTTTTTTCAAATACTTAGCAGCCAATGATTCTTCTGCTGTACTCCATGTTCCTTGATGCACAAAACCAAAAAATGAGCCAACAGGTGCCCCTTCGCGAACAACTGTTCTTCCTAGGAATATATCAGCTCCTCCAGTCAACGCAATAACCTTATTTTGGTTAAATGAAATATTAAATGAAGTATTCCATGTGAAATTAGGACTCGCCACATTGACTGAATTAATCGCAAATTCAACTCCTCTATTTTCCATACTTCCCACATTTTGACTAACTGTTGTAAAACCGCTACTTGAAGGTACAGGAGCACTTAATAACATATCAGAGGTCAATTTACGGTAAAGATCAACTTCAATATTGATTTTATTGTTTAATAGGCCTAATTCTAAACCAGCATCAATTTGCTCCGTTTTTTCCCAACGTAAATCTGGATTTGCTAATCGGTTTATCCCTATACCTACTTGGCGTGAATTATTAAAAATAACCGCATAATTCCCCAAACCAGCTAAAGATTGATACGCCGTGATTTCAGAGTTACCCGTAATTCCATAACTAGTCCTTAATTTAAGATTCGAAATCACAGGAATATCTTGCATAAAATCTTCTTCGATTACTTTCCAAGCCAATGCAGCTGATGGGAAAATGGCATATCGATTAGCTGCTCCAAATTTAGAAGAACCATCTACACGACCAGTGAAAGTCACCAGGTATTTATCCTTCAAATTGTAGTTAAATCGACCAAAATAGGAATCTAAGCCATACCCACTAACACTAGAAGAAGAAGCTGGAGTTACAGCACCTGTTCCTAGGTTATTGAATTGGAAATAATCATCTTGAAATCTTTGAGCTCTTGCCGTAAAATTCATACGATCCACATGCTGAAGTGCTTGTCCCAACATAGCTACAATGGAATGATCCGAAGAAATTTTCTTATTGTAAGTCAAATAGTTTTCAATTTGCCATGAATTATGACGATCAGCCGTTAAAGATGCGTCTCCGCCTTGGTTTCTAGAAATATAATTCAAAGTTCTACCACCATAATAATCCGTTTCTTGATTGATAATATTGACACCCACCGTAGTTCTTAATTCCAAGCCTTTGGCCAAATTAATATTTGAGTATACGTTTCCTAATAATGATTGTGTCTTTAAATAGTATAATCTTTCCTCCGAAACTTGAATAGGGCTACCGCCACCTTCCATTCCAGCATAATCCTCATTACTTCCCCATCTTCCATCAGGATATTTAACGGGAACAATTGGAAGCGCCTCCAATACTTGACGCATAGTGATAATACCACCACCCCCTAAAGGATCTACTTGACTTTCACTTTGATCATTATAACTTAAACTTCCACCAATTTTAATCCAAGATTTAATTTGGCTATCCATGACAAAACGTGCTGAATATCGTTTTAACCAAGAAGCATTAACAAGTCCATCTTCATTTCGATATCCTAAGTATAAACCATAATTTTCTTTTGAATTCCCCCCAGTAAAGGCCAATTGATGATTCTGAGTTAATGCATTTCTAAAAGCTTCATCTTGCCAATCTGTATTATACAAAGGCTTACCGCTAGAATCAAATAATAAAGGGTTAGTTCTCTTAGTGGCAGGATTCACATATTTTCCACCGGCAAAGCCAACTGGATCATATTTTTTCGCATTTAAATACGCCTGATCTTCTACATACAAAAACTCTGTCGCATTCAATAAAGGGATTTTTTTAGGCAAGACACCTACACTAAAATCAGTATCATAACTGATTCTTCCACCTTCTTGACTACCTCTTTTTGTGGTAACCAAAATAACCCCATTGGCACCCCTTGCTCCATAAATAGCCGTTGCAGAAGCATCTTTTAAAATCTCAATATTGGATACATCGTTGGCATTCAAATAATCAATCGGGGTACTACCATTAGCTAAATCCGAAGCATTCAAAATAATTCCATCAATCACATACAAAGGATTGTTTGCAACACTCACGGAAGTATTTCCTCTGATACGAATATTAGCTCGACCTCCAGGTCTACCCGAGTTAACTGAAACGTTCACCCCAGTGACTCTACCAGCAATTGCTTGGTTTAAGGACGCAGATCTACGCTCTTGAATGGCATCTGTTTTTATAGTTCCAACCGCTCCAGTCAAATCGCTTTTTCTTTGTGTTCCATAACCAACAACGATTACTTCATCCAATGATTTATTGTCAGGTATTAAAGAAATATCAAATTGAGATTTATTACCTACCGCAATTTTTTGAGTGATATAGCCAACAAATGAAACGACCAATACTTCTTTATCCTCCAAGGAAGTAAAAGAAAAGTTACCATTAGCATCTGTCTGAGTACCTTGATTGGTACCTTGCACTTGAATACTAACTCCGGGCAAAGCCTGGCCATTTTCATCCTTTATACTACCTTTTATAGGTTTGTCAAGCATTGGGTTGTTACTTATACTCGTTGTCGCTCCCAAAAGATTATTACTTCTTAATAAAATTCTTTTGTCGCGAACCGAATATTGAATATCTAATAATTTAAATAAGTCATTAAGAACTTCCTCCAGTTTTTTCTTAGTCACATTCAAACTGACTTTTTTATTTATGTTAATCGTGTTTGAACTGTAGATAAAACGGTAATCGACTTGTTTTTCAATTAATGAAAGGACGCGCTTTATCTGAGCATTTTCAGCCTGAATCGTAACTGTTTCTATTAAGCCCTCCTGACTTAATACAGCATGTGCATTGGCAAATGTGCAAAATAGTAAGCTCAGAAAAAGTTGTTGTAAGGAAATTTTCATAACTCTTATAAGTAATCTTGGAGATTTGTATTTTATGTTCATAATTTTACATTGTTAAAGGTTTTTTCAAGATCAATAACTCATGTACTTTCGTCTAACGAAAACATTCAATCATCATGAATGAGTACATTTTAGTCGAAAATGTTGACGCATTGCCGACTATTTATTTTTCATTTCTTCTATTTTTCCATATTTTAAAACGGTTTTATTAGTTAAACTTATTTACAACCCTCGCCATTGATAAAAATAGACGAGCCTCGAACTTCATAATTTGCATTAATGGATGAGCAGATAAACTCCAATTGCTTAAACATGTCTAAGCCGTTTAAGTCACCTGTAAACACACATTGATTGATATTCGAATTTACTTTAATAATTTCGATGCCATAAATCTGCTGCATTCGATTAAAAATTACATTGACATTTGCATCATCAAATGCAAAATCTGATTTTTTTATATTCTGCAAAATAATGAGAGGTGTATCGACAATACTTTCATTGATGGTCTTACTGACTGTGTTAAAAATAGCTTTTTGATTGGGCGTAATAATAACGCCATTGGATTTATTGCTTGATTTTTGATCATGGGTATAAACCGACACTTTACCCGTTTTAACCGATACCTCAATCATTTTATCAAGCGATGGTTTACTTATCTTAAAGGAAGTTCCTATAACTTCGGTGATCAAATTATCTACATGAACTAAAAAGGGAATTTTTTCATTTTTAGTTACTGTAAAAAAAGCCTCACCAGTTAGATATACCGTTCTTGTTTTAACACCAAAATTTTCTGCCACTAAGATGTGAGCGTTTTTACCTAATAATACATGACTTCCATCAGGCAACGTAATTTTTTGCAAGGAATTGGCATTATTTTTAGTCTCAACCCCTATGCGTGGAACAGTAACCAATTCATCTTGTTTATTAAAATTCCAACCTACCAATAGACCAAAAAATATGAATATAGATGCTGCTAAGCCAGAAACAAGCCAATATTTTTTAACTTGAAGGATTGATTTTTTACCCAAATCCAATTGATCCCAAACTATTTCTTGTGAATTTAAACCGTTTTCCAAATTGGATTCATCTGAAAATTTTAAGTTATCCTCCGACAATTGTTGCAAAAGCATTATGTCTTCTTTCGAACATTTTCCCTGAATGAATTTTTCACTAAGTGAATCAAATTCCTTATTAGTCATTGTATAATATTTAATTTGCTGAATAAAAGTCTTTGAATTTTTCCTTTAAAATCTTTTGAGATTTAGTAATATGATATTCAACCGCCTTTTCTGAAATATCAAGCTGCTCTGAAATCTTTTTTACAGAAATTTCTTCTATTTTACTCATTCTGAATACTTTGGCGGTTTTTTCAGACATCGAATCTAAGATAAAATTTAAACGAATATGAAAATCTTTTGAATTGGTGATGGACTCAGAATCATTGCTACTATACACCTTATGCAACAGCTCAAACTCTTTATACTTAGAAAAATTAATCTTACTCCTCAAGTGTCTATTGATCAAATTTCTTGCTGAAACATACAAGTAAACTCTTAAATCTAAAATCAGCTTGTTCGATCGATTTTGCCAAATGCTTAAGAATAAATCATGTAAAATTTCTTCAGAATCCTCTTTAGAGCCTAATGAGTGATGTACATACCGATATAAATATTTAAAATATTTAGTATAGATCACCTCAAAGGCCTTCGTATCGCCTTCAAATAGTAACTCACACAATTTATCATCTGGTTGATCCAAATAATTCATCTAAATATGATTAATATCAATAGTTAAAACACAATAATAGATAGAGTTCCTTAAGTTCAACGAACCCCTAAAAAATGATAAAAAATATTTCTAAAATTTAATTTTAACGAGATACAAAAAAATTATACAAGCCGCAAGAAAGCAAGCAGGTAAAAGCATAAATTAATTGATCCACTAAGCAAGCCAATTAACGCCCTTCTTCAATAAATCAATTGTTTTTTGCCCCTCAGGGAATTGAGATGAATCATACATGTATTCCCAAGAAGCCATGGGAGGCATGCTCATCAGAATCGATTCTGTACGACCGTTCGTTTCTAAGCCAAATTTAGTTCCTCGGTCGTGGACTAAATTAAATTCAACATATCGGCCCCTCCGTAATAACTGAAAGTCTTTTTCTTCTTGGCCAAAAGGTTTATCCGCATTTAAACCCATCAAATGGCTATATATAGGTACAAAAGACTCACCTATTTTTTTAACAAAGTCAAAGGTTTTTTCTTTTTCTGAGGTAGAATTTGATTTCAAATAATCAAAAAATATCCCACCCACACCGCGCGTTTCCCCACGATGAGGACTAAAGAAATAATCATCAGCCCAATTTTTATAGGTAGGGTAATAAGTCGAATCAAATAAGTCACAGGCCGATTTCAATTGCTGATGAAACCACTTAGCCTGTTCCGGAATGATGAGATGGGGAGTTAAATCGATGCCACCACCAAACCAATTTTGGCCATTGCTCAATTCGAAATAACGAACATTCATGTGAATGATGGGTACCCAAGGATTGAAGGGATGCATGACGATGGAAACTCCTGTGGCCATAAATTCAACTTCCTCTTTGACATCTAGGCTTGTTACCATTTTAGGATGTAAAGGGCCGTGAACAGCGGAAAAATTAACACCGGCTTTTTCTAGAATTCTTCCATGTTCGATAACTCTCGATTGTCCCCCTCCTCCTTCAGCTCGCTTCCATGCATCTTCCTTAAAAGTGCCTTGGCCATCTGCTTTTGCTATGCCCGCACAAATTTGATCTTGTAAGGATTTGAAATATTCGACAATTTCGATCTGTTCCATCTTATTGAGGCCCTTTAGGGATTGAATCAGGCTTAGTTTCTTCCGCATTTGAATCATCCATTAAAGCATTCAAAGAATCAAGTTCAGCATCCGTCACCTGTAAAGAATCAGGTAATGTACTATAAGAGCCTTGGCAATCAAAATCTTTTTTAACGACACGCCGATCTAATTTATCAAAAGGCACCGGCTTATACATAGCTAAAGCAGGATCCTTAACGACCCGAATCATAAATCGCTTGTAAATCGGCAGGGCTGTTTTTGCCCCTTCACCCAAAGCACTCGTTCGAAAATGTATCGAACGATCATCTCCTCCTACCCATACTCCCGAAATTAAATTGGACGTCATGCCAATAAACCAGCCATCCGAATGGTTCGATGTGGTTCCTGTTTTCCCAGCAAAATTATGTGCATATCTATTTTCAGTAGGCAGAAGTACCTCTCCATCCGACCAAAGCAAGGAACTAGCGGTCCCCCCCTCGTGAATGACCCCCTCCAGCATGGAGCGAACTAATTGAGCCGATTCTTTTCGAATCACCCGGAAAGAAATGGGTTCAAAATTTTGCAATACTTTGCCATTTTGATCCTTTATTTCTTGGATAATCATAGGTTCTACATGAATTCCTTCATTGACAAAAGCTGAATAGGCACCAATCATCTCATACAGCGAAACGTCAAATGAACCAAGTCCAATAGAAGCAACCGGCTTCAGAGGACTTTTAATTCCCATTTTTTGCGCATAATACATAACCGTATCCGCCCCTACTTCATTCGTTAATCGAGCAGCCACCGAATTTATACTCTTAGCTAATGCGCGGCGAAGCGGCATCATCATGTAAGAAAAAGTACCATCTGCATTCGATGGTCGCCATATCTTTTTTTCGCCTTTTTCCTCCACTTCAATCTCAAAGGGCTCATCTTTCACCATATAACAAGGTGATAAATCTTTAGGGCCATCGATTGCTGCTGTATATACAAAGGGCTTGAAAGTTGAACCGGGTTGGCGTTTGCTTTGCTTCACATGATCGTATTTGAAATACTTGAAATCCAATCCACCCACCCAAGCCTTAATATGGCCGGTATAAGGGTCTAGAGTCATCATACCTGACTGTAAAAAACGCTTATAATAATTGATCGAATCAATCGAGCTCATACTTCTTTTCTCCTCACCCAAGGCATTTCTTGAATAAATCCACATGTCTCGCTTCACATTTTTCATGTAATGCCAAACTGAATCAGGACTTGTTGGAAATCTTTTAGTCAACGCTTTATAATAATCCGTCCGTTTAGCAACCGTATCGATGAAACCTACAATCTCAACTCCACGTTCATCGACCCAAGGATTTTGACCGGTCCAATGGTTATCAAACGATTTCTGAATATTTCGCATTCCCCCCTCTACTGCTTCTTCTGCATGCATTTGTAAACGTGAATCAATCGTCGTCATAATCTTTAAACCATCCCGATAAAGATCCACTTCCATTTCATTTTCTTTGGCCCAATCATTAATGAATCTGGCTACAGCCACCTTAAAATAATTTCCTGTTCCATCGTAGGGTGACTCTTCATTCGGGTGCAGAACGATAGGTAATTTGGCCAACGAATCATACGCCATTTTTTTCAAATAACCTGCCTTAACCATTTGAGATAAAACCACATTTCTACGCTTCCATGCCTTATTTTCAGCCAAAGGCTTTCCATCATAACGGGTTGGATTATACGTAGTTGTTGCTTTTTGTAGCCCTATTAAAATAGCTGCTTCTTGAACATTTAAACTATCCGCACTCGTGTTAAAATACGTCTTGGCCGCCACTTTAATTCCATAGGCATTGTTTCCGTAATCGACCGTATTTAAGTACCAAAGGATAATTTCATCTTTCGTATAAAACCTTTCTAAATTGATTGCAGTCACCCATTCTTTGGATTTATAAATCAATTTATTTAATCCGGGAATGTATCCTAAAATTCCCGTTTTGAAAAAACCTTTTTTGGTCCGCGTTTTAAAGAGATTTTTGGCTAATTGTTGGGAAATAGTACTCCCACCTCCACGATCGCCTCCTTTTACCATGCCGACTACTACACCGGCCCATGCTTGAAAATCAATGCCTGTATGTTCATAAAATCGAGCATCTTCTGTGGCGACCAGCGCTTGAACAAGGTGTGGAGAGAGTAATTTAAAATCACGAATAGGAGTTCTATTTTCAGCAAAATACTTGCCTAATAATACACCGTCTGCGGAATAAATCTCCGAGGCTTGAGATAGTTTAGGATTTTGTAAATCATCCACCGATGGCATTTCGCCGGTCAACCAAAATACATTGGTTTTAATGACAAATAAATAGATTAAAACAAATAGGCCAACTTTTGCTGTAAATTTCCAAACCTTAACGATGGGCCGATAATAGGCAGATTCCTTATCGACATGTGCATCATAATAGGCTTTTAATCGACGGTAATAAGCCTCAATTAATACTTTAGTTAGATTGCCATAACCGATAAGCCAAGTATACTTTCTTTCCCCTAGGACTTTTAATAGCGCTTGATCTAACAAGACTACCAACCAAATCATCCCTTCCGAAATTTTGATTTTAGTCCTAAGCCAAAAGCCTTTAATCGATTCAAGCATATATATTAAATAATTAGCACTTACTATTCTGTTTCTAGTTTTTCTAAGATAGTCATTAAATCAGTAAAATCTCGAAAACCAGGTCTCTCCTCTTTTCCTGCCATTAATCCGATACCTTGAATCGAACTTTGGTCTACCCATTCATCTAAATCATTATCAGGAATGCTTAAACCTAAAATAATAGGGTATTGGGCGGACCATATTTCTACTTGGTTTTCAAAACCCAACAAGGAATCTTCCGCATCGCCCACCAACAAAAAATAATCGACATAGGGTCTAGCGGCAGCAAATAATGCTGGTAAATTATCTGAATCGAGATTTACTCGTAAAATTTTAGACAAATTAAGGTGTTTGATTTTCTCCAAATTAACCGAAGAATCAATTTCCAAAATATCTGGTTGATAAGCCTCACAATGTGCTATTATCTCTGATGCTGAACAGTTAAATGCCTCTCCTACAATATGAATGCCCGAAAGCCACTGGCGAATTTCAGTAAATTTTTCAACAGGGACCTCTGTCATTGAAAACCCCAACCATTCCACGCCCATCCCCGCACAATAACGTGCATCTGACAAATTCTCAATCGAAGAAACCTTAACCTTTGTCCTTAACATACATCCAACCTAAATTATCAACAAAACTAATCTTTAAGGTGCTAATTAGCAAAATTGTTCGCCAATTGGTCAAATTAATCTTAAATTGCACAAATTTTCGTCAGGCCTTGAACCTGAGCAGCAAATATGAAAACAAAAGGACGCGTACTAGTCGCCATGAGTGGGGGCATTGACAGCTCAGTCGCAGCTGTTTTATTACATGAACAAGGATATGAAGTGATCGGCATGACCATGAAAACATGGGACTATGCTAGCTCTGGCGGAACAAAAAAAGAAACAGGTTGTTGCTCACTCGACTCGATCAATGATGCCCGACATATAGCCGTATCATTGGGATTCCCTCATTACATATTGGATATCCGCGAGGAATTCGGTGATTCAGTCATCGATTATTTCACTAATGAATATGTCGAAGGTCGAACACCAAACCCATGTGTTATGTGCAATACCCATATCAAGTGGGATGCATTGTTAAAACGTGCGGACCAATTAGGGTGTGAATTCATCGCCACTGGGCATTACGCGCAAATTAGAGAAGAAAATAATCGATTTATTATTTCAAAAGGGGTAGACGCCTTAAAAGACCAAAGTTATGTGCTTTGGGGTGTTTCTCAATCTTCACTCGCGCGAACCATTCTTCCTTTAGGACATTTAACAAAGGCTAAAATACGGGAAATGGCCACTGAACGAGGGTTTGTTGACCTGGTGAATAAATCAGAAAGCTATGAAATTTGTTTTGTACCAGACAACGATTACCGTGGGTTTTTAAAGCGTAGAATTCCTGAATTAGAAGAACAAGTAAAGGGTGGAAATTTCATAGATACCGAAGGAAAAATCATTGGCACCCATGAGGGATACCCTTTTTACACGGTAGGACAAAGAAAAGGATTAGGAAAGGCTTTTGGGTACCCAGCCTTTGTGACAGAGATAAGAAAGGAGACGAACGAAGTGGTCATCGGGAAATTAGAAGATTTGAATAGAACAGGGATGTATGTGGGCCAATTAAACCTTCAAAAATATGATTCTATCCCCTCAGAAGGTTTAGAAACAGTGACAAAGGTACGGTATAAAGATGCTGGAACGGCCGCATTTATTGAAGGATTAAACGGGAAAATCAAGGTTGAATTTCATGAAGATGTCAGCGGGATCGCGCCAGGCCAAGCAGCTGTATTTTATGAGGGCGATGATGTAGTCGGTGGCGGGTGGATCCTTAAATCCTTCCAAAAAGGAAGCGTTTTTGAACACGTTCAATCATTCCAATTATAGTCTGAATGCAAATTTAATCGATCTTTTCTCCACAATTATTTAACGCGAACCTTTAATCGAGGCATTTGAATCACCTCCATATCAAAGATCCGAGATCCGTCTATCTTAAACCTCAAAGCTGTTTGCTCATCATGAAATCCATGTTGGCCCGCGGCACCCGGATTTAAAAAAAGCATATTATTTCGTTTCAAATCTCTTTTGACCTGAAGTATATGGGAATGCCCACACACAAAAATATGAGGAATGCCTTGTGCAAATGTTTCTAAGGCGTCAGGTTTATAAGAAGAGGGAGCACCGGCAATATGCGTCATGGCCACTTGTACATTTTCACACATGAATCGAGTAATTTTAGGAAACATATTGCGGATCGTTCGATCGTCAATATTTCCATAAACGCCATAGACTGGTTTCCCAAAACTCATTAATGTATCTGCAATCGCCACAGAACCCCAATCCCCCCCATGCCAAATTTGATCGCAAAACTCGATATGCTCTTCAAGTCGCGCGTCTAAATAACTATGCGTATCTGAAAGGAGTAAAATCTTTTGCATTTATTCTGCAGATTTTGTTTTCAAGGAAATCAATAAATTTTCCTTGATTAGGTTATTAGATGACCAGACCAACTTTTCATTGGCATATTTTTGCTTCAATGTTGCTGAAATTTCAGGAACTTCAGTAACCCAAGCAGGTGATCCTGCATCTTTCCAAGCAGAATACCAGAAACTAGCTACTCGGTGAGAAGCAAGAAGCATTCTTTTCTCAATAGATGTACCTAAACGATTTCCGTATGCTTTTATAAAATCTTTAGTATAATACTGCAACTTACGCCCTCCACGCTCTACCTCCATAAATGCTTTTGCCTCACCCATCTCTGCCCGCAACGCTAATTCAGTTTTATAAACCTCAGGAAGCATATCGTGTGACTCTAACAAAATGTCAAAGATAAAATCTTGAGGATTTTTGATGTAAGTGACCGTTGGCACTTGATTAAACTGGTAATTTCGCAAAAACTCTTCGGGCACTAAACTCTCCCACAAAACGTGAATGCCTTTTTGGTTCGTGTATTGCCCATCGTGATTTTTGGTCGTGTGCAAGGGAACATGTGAGTCAGCGACATAATGACCTAAGTCAGCCGCATAAAATAACACCGAATCCTTCATCTTGTGCTGGAATGAATAAACCAATCGCTTATAAACTCGGTTTACCTCCCAAGGCACAATCCCTTCATTTTTCAAACTATCCAAGGAATATTTCTTGATGGCGGCAGAAAAATCATGAGGAATACTTGTTCGATAGTTAGGACCAAAAACATCGGCATCCATGTCTAAATAATGCTTGGGGTCCTCAGATTTATCGTCTCTTCTACGCACATCGGGTCTGATGGAGTGGGTCACCAAATAATCTTGATTGGCATAAAAAAACAATCCCAATTCTGCAGGCAACGTATAAATAGAAACTTGTTGCAACGATTTATGAGACAAAAATCCCCAAGAAGTAAGTAAAATAGGGATGGCCGCTAGAATTAAAAATTTAATGAATGTTTTCTTTTGCATGATTGATATAATTAGAAGGTGATTGTCCAAACTGTTTTTTAAAGACTCTAGTAAAATAGGCTGGATCATTAAATCCTACTTTATAAGCAATTTCCGAAACATTAAATTGATTGGTTTCAATAAAGACTAAGGCTTGTTGGAGTCTAATGGAACGGATAAATTCATTCCCAGCCAACGAAGTCAGATTTTTCAATTTACGGTAAAGCTGCATTTTACTCATATCGAGCCCTTTTTCTAAATCCACCACGTCAAAATTAGCATCAGCGATATTTTCAATAATTAAAGCGGTCGCTTTTTGTAAAAACTCATCTTGAAATTCCGGTAATTTACCTTCCGTTAACTCTTTCTGAACGAACTGTTTTTGCCAATTTTTTCTAACTCTTTCCTTGGCTTCCAATAATTTATTGACTCTAATTTCAAGTAAATCGGCATTAAATGGTTTGCTGACATAATCATCTGCGCCCGATTGCATGCCTTCAATCTGACTGTCTTGGGAGCTTTTAGACGTTAAAATAATAATCGGAATGTGATTTGTTTTAGGATTACTTCTAAGCGCACGACACAGATTTATTCCACTCATTCCAGGCATCATCCAGTCGGTAATGACCACATCAGGTAAAAACTTCAAGGCTAGTTCTAATGCTTCTTCTCCCCTTTCAGACTCGACAATTTGGAAGCGATTGGAAAAAATATCAGCCACAAACTTCCTCAATTCAGTATGATCATCCACAATGAGTAAAATTTGTTTCTCATGCTCAATCGAATCCAATTTGCGAATTGATGGCTTTGAAAATGCGCTCTTTTCTGGAACATTTTCATGTTGCTGAATCCATGAAGGTTCAAATGCTTGTGCTTGTACAGGAAAAGTGATGGAAAAATTACTCCCCTCACCCAAAGTACTATTGACTTCAATTTGTCCCAAATGCAAATCAATTAATTCCTTACAAAGAGATAAACCGACCCCAGTTCCAGCTCGATTCATCGATTCCGGAACTTGGTAAAAACGATCAAAAACATGATTCAAATGTTCCTTTGCAATTCCTTTGCCCGTATCAATCACTTGGATACATACGGATTTAACCATTTTCGTCCCAGCTTGAATATCCGAATGAAGCGTTAAAGAAACCCCGATTTTCCCTTCTTCAGGAGTATGCTTAAATGCATTTGATAAAAGGTTAGACACACATTTTTCAATAATATCTGAATCATAATAGACAAAAAGATCACTTTGTGGGGGGGTCCACTTGAACGTAATTTGTTTCTGGTGCGCATAGTTTTCAAAGCCTAGAATGATCTGATTCAACTGAAGAATTAAATCATTTTTTGCGATGAAAGGCTGCTGCTTTCCTGACTCAATTTTAGATAAATCCAACAACTGGTTAATCAATCTCAAAAGCTTTTGAGCATTTTGATAAATGGATGAAATTCGAGTATTCTGCTCCTCATTTAAACCCTTATTTTTCAAAAAATAACGTTCAATAGGACTAATAATTAGGGTTAAAGGAGTCCTCAATTCGTGAGAAATATTAGTGAAAAAATGCGTTTTAACTTGCTCCAACTCCTTAATTCGCTCTTTTTCAATTTCTTTCAACCGAATATCTGTTTTAAATGCTTCTCTAATTTTTATTTCTCGGATGAATCCATATACAATGGCTGAAATAGTTATCGCATACAAGAGATAGGCCCACCATGTACGATACCAAGGGGGCAAAATGGTAATCTTCAATTCGTAGGGATTTTCAGCCCATATCCCATCGGAATTAGTTGCTTTTACTTTAAAAGTATAATCTCCTGGATTTAGATTTGTATAGTAGGCAGACCTTTGTGTACCCACATAATTCCAATCTTTTTCGAATCCTTCCAGGTAATAGGCATATCGATTATTTTTGGGTCTTTGATATTCTAAAGCAACGAAATCAAGACTAAAAACAGATTGTTCTGGTTGCAAAACTAAATGCTTGGTAAACAAGATGTCTTGCTTTAAAGGTGAATTCTCATCACCTACTTGAACCGGTTTATTGAATATTTTAAGGTTGGAAATATAGACATTAGGAACATCCATCCGAGCACGCAAACTATCAGATTTTATGTAATTTAAGCCATTGATTCCTCCAAAAAACAACCAGTCTTGACTATTTTTATCAAAGGCATTAACCAGAAACTCTTTGCCTTGAAGGCCGTCCATATCATCGAAATTAATGCATTTAAATGTGTTAGGGTTCATTTTTGAAATACCGCCATTGGTAGAAAGCCAAAGATTGCCTTCGTTATCTTCCACCATCCCTCTTAATGTATTGCTGACTAAGCCGTCGGCCACAGTGAAAACCCTAAATACATTTCCTGGCCCTTGATATAAATGCAAACCTCCTCCATTTGTCAACACCCAAACTCTATTTTTGCGATCCTTATGCAAGAAGGTAACGTGATTATAGCGAAGAGAAGAGGTTGCTATACCCTTCTCAAAATGGTTAATTTTCTTTGTTTTAAAATCATATACATACACACCACTCGCTGTTGTACCTAACCATAAACGGTTATTGCCATCCATCATTAACGTGGAAATTGTTTTATTTTCAAACAACTTTTTAGAGAGTTCTTGAAAAGGAACTTCATACTTTTTTGTTTTCAGGTCAAAGGCCAACAATCCATTTCCGGAGGTACCAAGCCAAATCTTTTGTCCAACTCGAAGAATGCTTGAAAATTTAATGGTTTGAACTCCCGAAACAATTCCCATGGGAACCGGATATGAAATCATTTTTCGATCAAGTGTCAAATTGAAAAGGCCTTTGCCCCAAACACCTATCCACAAAGTTCCGAATGAGTCTTTTTCCAATAAATTAACATCAAAAATATCCGGGGAATTAAGTCGATTAATATCAGCATTGTTGACCAAATGCTCCACTTTTCCTGATTTATAATTCAAATAAGATAATCCTACATTGCTGCCAATCCAAACACCTTGATTGGAATCTGTCCGAAGTGCTGTAACTTTATTACTCAATAATCCTAAAAATGTATTCGGTTTATATCTCAACAAAGAAAAGCGAGATTTTTGGTGAAAATCGATATTTAATCCCGCTTCCCAAGTGCCAATCCAGGTATTTAAATTCGAATCGGTAAATAAACTAGTGATGGAATAAGAACTAATGCCAAACTCAGGGTCTGGATTCGACACCACGTGGCGAAATTTTGAAAAATTCTCTCCTTCACAAATATAAATACCGTTATCAGTCCCAATCCAGATATTTTTTGAGCCGTCTCTGCTAATGCTGGTAACTATATTTTGCCGAGATGAAAGAGGTGACCGATTGTAAAATACGGACGTAAATTTTTGATTTTGATGATCAAAACGGTATAAACCTCTACCTTCAGTGCCAACGAATATATCCCCATTTTTTGCTTCAAATAAAGCACGAATACGAAAATCGTTGGCCGGATTTTTTTGACCAAAATTAAAAGGCAAATAAGATCGGTTACCTAAAACGGAAATTAAATATCCCGTTCGAGTACCTATCCAAAGTGACCCGGAGGAATGCCTGAAGAACCGAACGGCATCTTTAATGAGTGGGGTTTGAAAATCAGACTCTTCTTTAATCAAGACATTCTTTTTGGAATCTATCGTCATGAAACCCTTACCCAATGCCGCCACACCTATTTTATGCTTTCCTAAATTAACGATGGATGGAATAATGACCGATGAAATATCTTCCCCTGAAGGCCCCCTGGGAAAACGGATGACTGAACCTGTTTTTAAATTAATTTTATTTAAACCAGCATTTCTTGTACCCACCCAAAGATTCCCTTCATCATCCTCACAAACGGTGGAGATGTCACTTCCACTTAATGTTTTATTGTTACTTGGATCATTTCGATACACGGTAAACGAATACCCATCATAGCGGTTTAATCCATCTGCTGTTGCAAACCATAAAAAACCCTTTTTATCTTGAATGATTTTATTGATCGTGCTTTGAGACAAACCTGAGGCAGTGGTTAGCCTTTCGTAGCGAGTTACCTTTTGAGCCAATGCATTAAAGTGGCCAAAGAATAGAAAGCTAAGAAACAATAAAGCAAATCGAATTGACACAATAAATGGCCTTACATTGAAAGTCTAAAATTAGAAAATTAAAAGGAATTTAATTTAAAATTTAAAGTCGCCAAAAATTTAGGGGAAATAACATGCCAAAAAAAAATTATGCTAAAACGAATGAAATAGCGGATTAATTTAACCTAGACCTTTATTTTGCAAATTATGTCCACAAAAATGAAAGATTTGTCCAATAAACAATCAGATCCTCCAAGTAATTTTGAACAAAGAAAATAACACCCACTATTTTCTACTTCTCGATTAAAAAAGTTTGCAATGCAAAACACCTTTGGAACCTTTACCATTAAAAAGTCAGATAGCAAATTGCCGAAGTATCAGCAATTGATTAACTCACTTTTGCAGGATATTGAAATGGGTGAATTAAAACCTGGCGAACGTTTGCCCAGTATTAATGAGGCTTCAGAGGAATGTTATTTATCAAGAGATACGGTAGAAAGAGCATACACCGAGTTACATAAAATGGGAGTGATCACTTCTATTTTTAGAAAAGGATATTTCATTTCCGAATCAACTTTTAAAACAAAAACTAAAGTTTTATTCTTAGTAGGAAAAATAACAGATTCGAACAAATCAATCTTTGATGCATTTTGTCAAACGTTGGGAAATAATGTTTCAGTCGACATTTTCACTTATCAATACAAAGCACAGCAATTCCAAGAAATCATGTGCCAGCAATTAGGTAATTACCATTATTATGTGGTGATGCCCCATTTAATAGAGGATGATGATGAAAATTTAAAGTGTTTAAAGAAAATACCCTCAGACCGACTAATCATCTTGGATCATTCTTTTCCAAGTCTAAGTCAAACATTTGCTAGTATCGTCAGTAAACCGATCAGTCAAATTAAAAAACTTTTCAATACCCAACTAAACCTGTTTAATAAGTACCATTCATTTAATTTAGTTCTGACAGAAGAAGATTATTTTGATGCAGATTTAATTAATGGATGTAGTAAATTCTGCGAATCTATTTCAATGAATTTCCAAGTTTTAGATGGTCTTGACGAAGAAGAGATTCGTTTAGGTGAAATTTATTTCACTCTAGCGGACATCGACCTTGCCAAGGCCATCCATTACGCGGACAATAAGGGGTTTACAGTGGGAAAAGATATAGGATTAATAGGTTATAATGATTCTTGCTTTAAAGAATTGTTAGTCGGCGGGGTCTCTGTCATTTCAAGCCAACCGAATCAAATGGGGAAAATGGCTGCAGAAATCATTCGAGAAAATACCAAGCAAAACGTTGAATTAGCGCTTCAATTTATTCCAAGAAATTCACTTTAGGGTTTAATTTGCAAAAATGGACCATGGCTTCATGGCTCCATTTTTTTTATGTGCGCTATACTTCGCTTGATTCCTGTCAATTTCGTTCGCTTAATTGCCGAGTATCGAAACAATTCATTAAATAAATCCTCAGAAAGATCCTCCCAATCTTGTCGATTAAGACCTAATAACTGACTATTGGATTGAAAAAGTGGTTCTTGATGTGGTTTAGAAAATCGATTCCAAGGACAAACATCTTGACAAATATCGCAACCAAAGATCCAGTCCTGAAAATTCTTTTGGAGGTCAATAGGCAAATGCTGTTTTAATTCAATCGTAAAATAGCTGATGCATTTCGAACCATCAACCACATAGGGCGTGATGGCATCCGTGGGACAAGCATCAATGCAACGGGTACACGTACCACAAAAATCTTGGATGGGACCATCAGGTTCACAAGAAAGGTCAATGAGCATTTCGGCCAAAAAATAAAAACTACCACGCTTAGGAATAATTAAATTTGCATTTTTTCCAATCCAACCAACGCCCGATTTTTGAGCCCAAGCTTTTTCTAAAATAGGTGCAGAATCGACAAACATTCGGCCCGTAAAATCGCCTAATTCAGCCTGTAAATCATTCCACAAGAGCTTCATTTTTTCTTTGATCACCACATGATAATCATGTCCCATAGCATATTTAGACACCTTGAAGCTATCTTGTAATGGCTGGAACTCAGGGGAAGGAAAATAGTTATAGACTAATGAAACCACTGTTTTACATCCTTCCACTAATTTTCTTGGATCTAATCGTTTATCAAAATGGTTTTCCATGTAAGACATAGTGCCTTGCATATTCTGAGAAAGCCAATTTTCGAGTCGAGGTGCTTCGGTTTCTAAAAAATCAGCATTTGACAAACCACAAAACTCAAATCCATGCCGAGAAGCTAAGGATTTAATCGCAACAGAATTATTTCGAGGAGAGTTAATCATGCGACATAAATTTACGAATGCGAATCAAATTATGCCAAACTGTCATAAAATAGTTTTTGGCGTATGATTTGTTTAACGGAAACCTTATTAATTTTGCCATATGAAAAAGAAAAATACCGAAATAAATCCGGAAGAGGAAATAGCTAATTCACAAGAGACCGTTGAAAATACCCAAAATGGATCCGAAAACACAGAGGAAACTGGAGAAGTAAAAGATGAGTTGGCCGAAATGAAGGAAAAATACCTGCGTCTATATTCGGATTTTGAAAATTTCAGAAAGAGAACAGCCAAGGAAAAAATCGATTTAATTCAAGGCGCATCGGCCCAATTGATCGTAGAATTATTGCCCGTGATGGATGACTATGAACGTGCTTTAGCGAATGCGCCTAAGGGGGAAATTTCAGAAGGTACTCAATTGATTTTCAATCGATTAAATTCAATTTTACTCGCAAAAGGCTTAAAAGAATTACCAGCTAAGGGTGAAGTTTTTGACGCAGATTTGCATGATTGCATTACACAGTTTCCGGCACCAACAGACGCAGAAAAAGGCAAAGTTGTTGAGGTGATTGAAAAAGGATATACATTAAATGAAAAAGTCATTCGCTTTGCTAAAGTGGTGGTTGGTAACTAATTAAAAAATGGCTCAAAAAAGAGATTATTACGAAATTCTAGGCGTATCAAAATCAGCTTCTGAGGAAGAAATAAAGAAAGCTTATCGAAAGATGGCAATCAAATATCATCCTGATAAAAATCCAGACAATAAAGAAGCCGAAGAAAAATTCAAGGAAGCTGCAGAGGCCTATGAAGTGTTAAGCAATGCTCAGAAAAAAGCACAATATGACCGTTTTGGTCATGCAGGAATGGGTGGAGCAGCAGGGGGTGGATTTGGCGGAGGTGGAATGAACATGGAAGATATCTTCTCTAATTTTGGAGATATTTTTGGTGATGAGAGTCCTTTTGGTAGTTTTTTCTCTGGCGGCAGAGGAGGTGGCGGTGGTCGCAGACAAAGAAAAGGAAGCGATTTACGCATAAAATTGAAATTAAATCTGGAGGAAATTGCCAACGGAGTTGAGAAAAAAATCAAAGTCAAAAGGCATGTCGCTTGTAAATCCTGTCAGGGGAATGGTTCTAAAAATGGTACTGATTTAAAAACATGTGGTACGTGCCAAGGATCAGGTCAAGTGAAAAGGGTCCAACAAACGATGCTGGGACAAATGGTTACCTCATCTACCTGCCCTACCTGTAGCGGTGAAGGGAAAAGCGTGGGAGCCAAATGTGATGCGTGTTTTGGAGAGGGGCGCGTTTTAGAGGAAGAAATCATCCCAATCAAAATTCCATCCGGCGTGTCAAATGACATGCAACTTTCCATGAGTGGAAAAGGAAATGTTCCTCCACGCGGTGGAATTGCAGGAGACTTATTGATCGTCATTGAAGAAGAAGAACATGAAGTCCTTCATCGCGATGGCAATAATGTTATTTTTGACTTGTACGTAAGTTTTGTCGATGCAGCGCTTGGTACCTCAGTGGAGGTTCCTACGATTACGGGCAAAGCAAAAATTACGTTAGAGGCTGGGACGCAAAGTGGAAAAATATTGCGTTTAAAAGGAAAAGGAATAAAAGAATTAAACGGATATTCCATTGGTGACCAATTGGTTCATGTCAATATCTGGACACCTAAGCAATTGACTAGTGAAGAATCAGCCTTACTAGAAAAACTCAGAAATTCGGCCAATTTTGCGCCCCAACCAAGCAAATCAGATAAGGGTTTCTTTCATAAGGTGAAGGATATGTTCTCATAGGTTAAAGAATGACCATTCTGGCAAGTAATCCATCAACCTAAGGCAATGGATTCTAAACTCCTATCACAACAAAATCAAGGTATACCATATATCGTTGGGACTTTGTCAACGCATTAAAAGTTTTTATTTATATTTAGGTATATGAGAACAAATCACGCACCGGTCTTTCGTTTTACGGGATGTAAAATAAAGCTCCTTACAATTCTATTCATCTTTTTAGCTCACATTTCATTTTCACAAGCCATTGTCGAAAAAATAGTTCAAGAAGAAAATAATCATTCCCAACTGCAATCGATGGCTCACGAGTTATTAGATGGCATAGGTCCAAGACTGGTAGGTACTCCACAAATGAAAAAAGCCAATGACTGGGCGGTGGAAAAATATGCAAGTTGGGGCATCACGGCCCGAAACGAACAATGGGGCGAATGGAAAGGTTGGGAAAGAGGCATCACCCATATCGATATGCTATCCCCTTGGGTCAAAAGTTTAGAGGGAACCCAATTAGCCTGGAGCCCGTCTACTCGAGGAAAAACAATTAAATCGGGAATTATGATCATTCCAGATCTAGCAGATTCCCTTGCATTTGCCAACTGGCTACCCAATGTTAAAGGCAAATTTGTCATGATTTCAATGAACCAGCCTACGGGTAGACCTGATGACAACTGGCAACAATATGCCACCGCAGCATCTTTTGAAAAGTTAAAAAAAGAGCGGAACGAACAAATGAATGCATGGCGTAAACGCGTCAGCAAAACGGGTTACTCGTCCAGGACACTACCTATCATTTTAGAAAAAGCAGGTGCATTGGGTATTTTGACAAACAATTGGTCAAATGGTTTTGGTGTGGATAAAATTTTTAGTGCTTATACTTCAAAAATCCCAACAGTAGATATCGCTTTAGAGGATTATGGAACCTTGTATCGCCTGGTTGAATCAGGGGATAATCCCATCATTAGTATTCAATCAACCTCAAAAGACTTAGGCATAGTTCCATCATTTAACACAATTGCCGAAATAAAAGGAACGGAGAAAGCGGATGAATATGTCATGTTATCAGCCCATTTTGATTCTTGGGATGGTGGACAAGGGGCGACAGATAATGGAACAGGAACCCTCACTATGATGGAGGCCATGCGCATTTTAAAATTAGTTTATCCAAATCCTAAAAGGACGATTTTAGTAGGTCATTGGGGAAGTGAAGAACAAGGATTGAATGGTTCAAAAGCTTTTGTGGAAGATCATCCTGAAATTGTCAGTAAATTACAAGCATTGTTTAACCAAGATAATGGAACTGGAAGAATTGCGAATATTTCAGGACAGGGCTTTCAGCATGCTGGCGAATTTATAAATCGTTGGTTAGCAGCCGTTCCTTCTAGTATCAAAGACTCAATTAAAACTAATTTTCCAGGAACTCCAGGCGGTGGAGGTAGCGACTTTGCATCATTTGTAGCTGTAGGGGCACCTGGGTTTTCATTAAGTTCTTTAAGCTGGTCATACTCCAATTATACGTGGCATACCAATCGTGATACGTATGATAAAATAATCTTTGACGATTTAAGGAGCAATGCCATATTAACAGCTATTATGGTTTACATGGCTTGTGAAGATCCTGCTACCTTGCCTAGGGATAAAGCTAATTTAAGTTCAGGAAAACCGATTCCTTGGCCCAAGCAGATCAAATCCATGCGAAAAGGGCCAGTAGCTCCTAAGAATTAACTGCAAAGATCAGCCTAAATCTAATCATTGCCTCAAGACAAAATATTCGAGTCTAATTCGTGATAATTAAGGACATACCCTAAAACGGATGTCCTTTTTTTTGTGCTTTTGTGGTTTAATTCATAAAAGATCTTAAATTTCAGACCTATATCATTTGAAAATATTAAAAGACCTATTGAAATTTATTCACCTAATATGAAAAATTTATTTCTTCCAATTATAGGGTTAATAGCCCTAAGCTATGTAAGTTATTCTCAAGAAGCCATATCACCAGGTGCACAAGGATATGATGTCCTTCGTGAAAATATTGCCCATGGAAAAATAGATACCATCACCTATCAATCAACCACAGTGGGCAATCCGCGTAAAGCCATCATATATACCCCACCGGGTTACTCAAAGAAGAAAAAATATCCCGTATTATATCTTTTACACGGAATTGGTGGGGATGAAAAAGAATGGCTCAATGGAGGAAATCCACAAATCATCTTAGATAATTTATATGCCGAAGGTAAAATAGAACAGATGATTGTGGTTATGCCTAATGGTAGAGCCATGAAAAATGATAGAGCTATCGGGAATATCATGGCACCAGATAAGGTTCAGGCTTTTGCCGATTTTGAAAAAGATCTTTTAAACGATTTAATTCCACACATAGAAAAATCATTTTCTGTTTTAACGGATAGAGAGCATCGAGCTATAGCAGGTCTTTCCATGGGTGGAGGTCAATCCTTAAACTTTGGCTTAACTCACTTGGACAAATTTTCTTGGATTGGCGGTTTTTCTTCCGCACCCAATACCAAAGCTCCAGAGGTTTTAATTCCTGATATTAAAGCAGCTAAAGAGCAGATTAAATTGCTTTATCTGTCATGCGGTGCCAGTGACGGCTTAATTTCCTTTAGTTATAGATTACATGATTATTTAAATAAAAATACAATCCCTCATATCTATTTTATCGAGCCAGGGGTGCATGATTTCAAAGTATGGAAAAATGGTTTGTACATGTACTCCCAATTGCTATTTAAGCCAGTAGATCAATCCACATTTTCAAAATATCCGGTTGCGGGAGCACCTGCACAAACCAATACTAGAAATAGCCAGTATCCTCAAATATTGGCTGATAAAAAAGTAATTTTTAAGACTAAAGCCCCGTTAGCTACAAAAGTCCAAGTGGATTTAGGACGTAAATACGATATGAAAAAAGAAGCGGATGGAAATTGGACCGTCACAACAGACACCATTAGTCAAGGATTTCATTATTACTCTTTACTTATTGATGGAGTTGCTGTAGCCGATCCCGCGAGTCAAACCTTTTATGGAATGGGACGTATGGCCAGTGGAATTGAAATTCCATCTGCCAATGGAAATTATTATGCCTTGAGAGATATTCCTCATGGAGATATCCGAATAAAAAAGTATTATTCAAAAGTTACCAATTCTTGGAGGCAAATATACATTTATACGCCCCCAGGATATGATCTAAATCCAAATGAAACGTATCCGACGCTTTATATTTTACATGGCGGAGGAGAGGATGAATCAGGATGGAGTAAACAAGGAAAAACGGATTTAATCCTAGATAATTTAATTGCTTCGAAAAAAGTAGCACCTATGCTGGTCGTCATGCCTGATGCCAACATGAATGTCCCGGGATTTGATGAATCAGGATTGAAAAAATTTGAGCAAGAGTTATCCACCATGATTATTCCAATGGTAGAAAAAAATTATCGAATAAAAACAGACGCCAATAATAGAGCATTGGCCGGATTGTCGATGGGCGGTATTCATACCCTATACACAGGAATTAAACACAGTGATTTGTTTTCCTATTTGGGTGTCTTCAGTTCAGGTTGGATTGTACCCAATCAAAATGAAATAGCCAACAACCAATACAATTTTTTAAAAGAGAACACCTATCAGATCAATAATCGCATTAAACAATTTTGGATCTCCATGGGTGGAAAAGAAGATATCGCCTATAAAAATTGTCAAGCAATGTTATCCAAATTTGATGAAATGAAAATCAAATATACCTATAGCGAATATCCTGGAGGACATACTTGGCCTGTTTGGAGAAATAACCTCTATAATTTTGCTCAGGTACTTTTTAGATAAAGTAGCATAAAAAAAATCGGTAGAATGATGGGATAAATGAACTAATTAAAATCCCATATTTAAACATAAAAAAACACCCATTTCGACGAATAATTGCCAAAATGGGTGTTTCTTGTTCAACTCCTTTATTGAACCTTGCTCATCTGTAAGTTAAAGATTCCTTCTAATTCCTTATACTTGGCCGGTAAAACCTTCGATCCTTTTAAGGATGAAATAATCAAATTCATTTCATACAAAGCAATTTGAATATTGCGTTCGTTAGAACGAACACCAGCAGATAAATAATAATCTAAGGATTTCCCATTTCGTCTCACCATCGTATTGGCTATTTCTAAGGCTTTATTCTCCTCCCCGATCGACAAATACAAGCCGACCATACTAGCCGAGAACTGATCATATGGTATTACTTTGTCTGGCATGACGAAATTCAAATGATCCAAAACTTTTTTAGCTAATGGAATATTCCCCTCTCGAATCAATTGGTCTGCTAATCGATAAGTTCCCAACCGCAAAGTCACACTAGGAATACCCATATAAAAATCTCCATGATAATATATGCTTGGATCATTTAATCCTCTCCAATACATTTTATTCAACATATTATCCGCCATGATTTTGGTGTTTACAAAACCATCTTTAGCACCTGATATTTTAAATGGCATTAATCGATAGGCATAGCCTTCCAACTGCATACTTTCTTTTAATCCTAAATATTGCTCACTAGGTAAAGTCGCCGCAAAATAAATAGGCCGCTTCCAACCGGATACTGCGTTGTTCGAAATAATTTCTAGTTGAATCAACTCCCCTTTAAAAATATTTTTTGCAGGTAATCTCCAGCCCAATCGATCAGACACAAAGGGAAGAAAATCCTTAGGAAACCAATTGGATTTAGCTAATTCAGCCACATTCACCGGGATCGACAAAGAATCAGAGGGGAATGTGTTAATCGTCTCTCCACTTTGAGTTTGTGCTTGAATCCGCGAATCATCTTTATGTAACAATTCTAAATAATCAGGAAGTGACATTTCTGATATGTTAGGATTTTCATTGTACATAATTTGATCATTGACCCCTTCTAAAAATTGATCTTTGGTTAATTTAATAGGTAAAGCGGCTGATTCATAGGTACTTCGCTTCATTTGATCTACATACCAATCGGTTCCTAGCAAGGATAAATTACAGACGCGAACATCCGTCCTAAAACCTTCAACTTCTTGTACATACCAAAGTGGGAAGGTATCGTTATCCCCACCAGTGAATAAAATAGCATTAGGAGCGCAAGAATTCAAAAGATTCTTCGCAAAATCTATTTGATGATATCGCCTACTGCGATCATGGTCATCCCAGTTTTGTTGGGCCATAATCAGCGGAGCAGACAAACTTAACACGGCTAATAAAGACCAACGCATTTGCGGCGATTTAATTATTTTCGTCAACCACTCAGCCAATTGCATAACTCCTAATCCCGCCCAAACGGCTAAAAAATAAAAGGAGCCCACATAAATATAATCACGCTCTCGAGGTTCTACGGGAGGAGAATTCAGATATACCACAAGCGCGATACCCGTTAGGACAAACATCAAGATAGTCACCAAAAAGTCCTTTTCGTCCTTGCGATATAAAAGGTAAAAGCCTAATAAAACTAAAATGATGGGCAAATAGTAGTAATTATTTCTTGCTTTATTCTCCTTCATTGTATCAGGCAGATTGGAGGTATCTTGAAAAGCATTGATGGCCCAAGCATCTTGAGCATCACTTTCTCGACCGACAAAATTCCAAAGCAAGTACCTCATATACATGTGCCCCATTTGGTGACTGAACATGAACCTTAAATTATCTCCAAAACTTGGTTTTTGACCTGCAGGAATTCCCAACATTTCTTGGTATAACTGAACATGTTGACCCGAATTACTCCACACACGAGGCAAAAGCATTTGTTGGTCTTTTTGATAAACATATTCAGGCTTATTCGTATACACCACATATTTTCCATCCTTCATCTTGTAAACAGGCTCTCCCTGTTTAAATTCTTCAATTTGGGCCGTATAAATAGGGCCATACAATAAGGATCTTGAACCATATTGCTCTCTTTTCAAATATTTCAAAAAGTTTAAAATATTGCTTGGATCATTCTCATTGATCGGTGGATTATAACCTGAGCGAACTAAAGCAACCGTATACGTTGAGTACCCGATTAATAAAAATACCAAAGAGAATAACGCTACATTAAGTACCACATTTTGCTTCTTATACGAATAGCGAATACCAAAAACAATTGCCAAAATCAACAACAATAAGAAAAATAAGGCCCCACTTCCATAAGAGAAACCTAGAGAATTCACGAATTGCAATTCAAACCAAAAAGCAACGGAAGGAAGTCCAGGAATAACACCTGAATTAATAATACCCAAAATCAATAGACCAACTAACATCGCGACAAAACCTCCTTTGTAGGTAGGCTTTGCTTCTTTTTTGAAATAATACAAAATGGCCAATGCTGGCAAAGTAACTAAGTTCAATAAGTGTACTCCGATGGAAAGCCCCACTAAATAGGCAATAAAAAGAATCCAACGATTAGCTTCTGCTTCATCTTCCACAAGCTCCCACTTAAAGGCAGCCCAAACCACAATGGCTGTAAAAAATGAGGACATGGCATACACTTCAGCTTCTACAGCCGAGAACCAAAAGCTATCTGAAAAAGTGTATACTAAAGCTCCAACAGCCCCAGAGAATAACAATAGATACCCTTCAGACTTGCTAAGAGAATCAAAAGATTTATTCAAAATCTTTCGACCAATCAACACAATGGTCCAATGTAAAAATAAGATTGTCAAAGCACTAGACACCACAGACATCATATTCACCCAGAAAGCAACTCGGCTTACATCTCCTAGGGCCAACAAAGAAAACATTCTGCCAATCAATAAAAATAGTGGTGCCCCGGGTGGATGAGGAACTTGTAATTTGTATGCACAAGCGATAAACTCGCCGCAATCCCAAAAGGAGGCTGTAGGCTCGACGGTCAATGTATATGTGACCAATGCAATAAGGAAAACAAGCCAACCCGTCAGGTTATTAATTCGTTGGAAATTCAGCATAAATCGAAATTTAAATCAAAATTAGACAATTTGCCAATTAAACATTTGGCAAAAAAGTTAAAAAAGGTTAATATAATTATTAAGAAAATTGCTTTAAAAAACGAATATCATTTTCCGTAAATAAGCGTAAATCCTTAATTTGATATTTAAGCATCGTAATGCGCTCAATTCCCATTCCAAAGGCAAAACCGTTGTATTTAGTAGAATCAATACCTACATTTTCCAACACATTGGGGTCGACCATTCCAGCACCGGCAATTTCAACCCAGCCCGCTTGTTTACAAACATTACATCCTTCGCCTTTACAAAGCAAACAGGTAATATCCATTTCTGCACTAGGTTCAGTAAAAGGAAAATAGGAAGGTCTAAATCGAACTTGGGTATCTTTTCCAAACATCTCTTTGGCAAAGTGATACAAGGTGTCTTTCAAATCTTTAAAACTCACTTTTTCATCTACATACAAACCTTCAACTTGATGAAACAAACAATGAGCACGTGCGGAAATAGCTTCATTTCTAAAAACTCTACCCGGCATCACAGAACGAATAGGTGGTTTTTGATGCTGCATTAAACGAATTTGCACATTGGACGTATGTGTCCTTAATAAAACATCATCTTGAATTTCACCCGCTCCCTTTTCAATAAAAAAAGTGTCTTGCATTTCTCTTGCCGGATGATTTGCAGGAAAATTCAGTGCTGTAAAATTGTAAAAATCAGTTTCAATCTCGGGGCCATCAGAAACCGAAAAGCCCATTCGGTTAAATATTTCCAAAATTCTAGCCCTAACCATGGTTAATGGATGTAAACTTCCTTGGGAAATAGGTTCTGAAATAGTTAAATCATCTGGTGATTTTACATCAGCCTGTTTATTCGAGAAATTCTCTTGAGCCTCTAAAAATTTAGATTCTGCTAAATTTTTTAGCGAATTTAAAGATTGGCCAACTTCCCTTCTAGTTTCAGCCGGAACATTTTTTAATTGGTCAAAAAGCGACGCTAAACGCCCTTTTCTGCCAACAAATTCTATTCGAAAGTGATCCAACTCAGATTCATTTGAAATAATGAAGGCATTGATTTCATCCTGGATCTTATTTATTTCCTCTTGCATCGTGAATGTCAATAGTTTAATCTAAAAAATTTTATATCCTAAAGTGACCTGATACAGATTTAACTTAGGTGAAAAAGTTATTCCTGTGGGAATAGGCAAGGTTTTAGTCAATTGAGATAAATTACCCTCATAGCGAACATCTAACGTAAAGCCTAACAAATCTATTCCGCCTCCTACTTGGTATGAAAAAGATGTCTTAGCAGCTATTTCAGCTGTTGTCCCTACATATTTTTGGGTGACCATATTGATCAAATCATTCAATTCAGAATCCGTTTTTAGGGTGTAGGAGGCAACTGGACCTGCCATAACATGAAAGAGTTTCCAACGAAATCCCAATAAAACAGGTACATCAATATTGGTGAAAGTAAATTGCTTCGTTTCACTCAAACCAGGAATATACACTGAACCACCTTTCGTTGATACTAAAACCTCAGGTTCTATAAATATTGTCCGACCTAATCGGGCATAAATACCCCCCACATAACTTTGTTTGGTTTCAAGACTTTCTAATAATTGGTCTTTAATAACCGCACCATTCAAAGTAACTAATCCATCCGTTTCAAGTCTCGCTAAATTAACACCTCCTTTGATTCCAATTCTAAAGAAATTACCCGTAGCCATTTTTGCCGGCGTTAAAAATTGAGCCTTTACAGATGTTGTAAAAGCCAAAAGTCCTAGGAATACAATAGGTCGAAAATGTGTAATTCGCATATTTGAAAATAGAATAATCAATTAACTTGTAAAATTATCCTTTTTCAACCGAAAAAAAAGAAAAAACCAAATCAAAGCGTAATTTTGAATTATAAAAAATAATACGTGGCTAAAGCTAAAACTTCCTTCTTTTGTCAATCTTGTGGACATTCCACCCCTAAGTGGCTTGGAAAATGCCCTTCTTGTGAAGAATGGAACACTTTTGTAGAAGAATTGATTGAAACTAATACCCATCCTGCTGAGGTTTGGAAGGATAAGTCAAGAGCAAAATCTCAGGTTAAGCCTAAGTTATTGTCCGATGTTACTTTTGAGCATAGCCCCAAACTAGTATGCGCTGATCCTGAATTTAATCGTGTTTTGGGTGGGGGAATTGTACCAGGAAGTCTTGTGCTCATTGGCGGCGAACCTGGGATCGGTAAATCAACGTTATTACTGCAAGTTGCACTTTCCTTGCAAGGTCCCAAAGTTCTATATGTCACAGGTGAAGAGTCTGAACAACAAATAAAATTACGCGCAGACCGATTAAGCACTAAACCTGCTAATTTATATATTTTAACAGAAACCAATACCCAGCAAATATTTAGGCATTTAATTGACCTAGAACCTGATTTGATCATCATTGATTCCATTCAGACTTTATATTCCGACCAGATTGAATCAGGTCCAGGCAGTGTATCCCAAATCAGAGAATGTGCCTTAGAACTCATGCGTTTTGCAAAAGAGAGTGCCACGCCTATATTTTTAGTGGGCCACATTACGAAAGAAGGATCGATCGCAGGACCAAAGGTTTTGGAACATTTAGTGGATACCGTTTTACAATTTGAAGGTGACCGACATTTAATTTATCGTATCCTGAGAACTACCAAAAATCGATTTGGAAGTACTTCTGAGTTAGGCATTTATGAAATGTTGGGATCAGGATTAAGACCGGTCACCAATCCTTCTGAAATTTTACTTTCCCAGCGAGATGAGGCATCCTCAGGAATTGCCATTGGAACATTATTAGAAGGGAATAGACCCTTATTAGTTGAAATTCAATCCCTCGTTACCACTTCTAACTACGGAATGGCACAACGTACCGCCACGGGATATGATTCCAAACGGCTTAATATGCTGCTAGCTGTATTAGAAAAGAGAGGAGGTTATAAACTGGGGACCCAAGATGTGTTTTTAAATATCACCGGTGGAATTCGGGTAGATGACCCTGCATTAGACCTAGCTACTTGCCTATCAATCGTTTCTTCCTATGAAGACAAAATCATCGATTCCTCCATTTGTTTTGCAGCAGAAGTCGGCTTAGGAGGAGAATTAAGGTCCGTGACGCGCATAGACCAACGAATTGCCGAAGCAGAAAAATTAGGATTTAAGCAAATATGGATTTCAAAATACAATCTGAAGGGCTTGAATTATAAACCCAAAGAAATTAAAATTCAAACGGCAACTACGTTGTTGGATGTAATCATGAACATTTGGCGTCAAAAGTAGACTTTGGATATTCCACTTCAATTAAAAACAATCCATGAGCAGGAACAGATCTGCCCGCTTTTTGTCTGTCTTTTGAATTCAAAATATCCGTCAAATCAGCTGATTCCCAATGACCTAGGCCAATTTCAATCAGGGTACCTACCACACTTCGAACCATTCCTCTCAAAAACCGGTTAGCTTGAATGGTGAAGATTAATTGGTCATTTCGCCTTTCCCAGTATGCTTTTTTTATGTCACATTCAAACGTTAATACCTCCGTTTTTACTTTTGAAAAACACTGGAAATTGGTATGTTTTGTTAATATCGTTCCTGCAAAATTCATTTTATCAACATCCAAAGGTGCCTCAAACCAATAGGCATATTCCCTCAGCATTGGACTTTTTGAAGTACAAATAACATACTCATAGGTTCTAGATAAGGCATCAAATCTTGCGTGAAATTCGCTAGAAACAGCATAAAGTGATTGTAGCGCTAAGGAAGTGGGCAACATTCGATTAGCACGATAGACAAAATCAGGTGCAGGAATTATGTCATCAGGCAAATCCATGTGCGCAAATTGCTGGCGAGCATGAACCCCCGTATCCGTCCGAGAGCTTCCCGTAATCTCGACTTTAAAACCTAATAGCAGGCTTAATTTATCTTCCAATTCAGCTTGAACTGAATGGGCATTAGGTTGAATTTGGTAGCCATGAAAAGAGCCGCCATCATACGAGAATTGTATTAGATAACGGCTCATCAACTTATTTCATTAAGGCAGTTTCAAGTGCTGAATGGTAAGAATCAAAAGCACCTTGTAACGTTGATATCACGTGGTGATCCACCACCATGTCTTTGCCTTTAACTTCGCCAATCAATGAAAATGCTTGATTTTGTTGTTTCAAAAATGATTCGAATGAGGTTTTATGATGTACATCGACAGAAACCATCACTCTACTTTGAGCTTCTCCAAACCAAAAAGCATCGCGGCGAAGATTGGCATCCCCCTGAACAGAGAAACCTAATTTTCTAGGGAATGAAGATTCGGCCAAAGTAATCAATAAACCTCCATCAGATACATCATGCGCAGATTGAATTAATTTTGCCTCAATTAAACCCGCTATCGATTTTTGAACTTTTTGCTCGGTCTCCAAATTAAAATGAGGAGCTGGCGTAGCCTTTATTTTTTTATATGAATACACATATTCAGATGAAGCAACATCATTCACAGATTGACCAATCAAATAAATAAGGTCTCCTTCTTTCTTGAAATCTAGGGTCATTTTCATGCTAGGATCTTCCAAAATTCCCAACATCCCGATGGTCGGCGTAGGAAAAACAGGACCTTCATCAGAAGACTGATTATAAAAACTGACATTACCACCTGTCACAGGCGTTTCAAAAGCTAGACAAGCCTTTTTCATTCCTTTGATGGCACCCACAAACTGCCAATAAACCTCCGGTACGTAAGGGTTTCCAAAATTTAGGCAATTGGTTATCGCCACCGGCACACCACCAGAGCAAACAATATTTCTGGCCGCTTCCGCGACAGCCATCGCGCAACCCTCTTCAGGGTCTGCATTCACATACCTTGAGTTGCAATCGACTGTAATGACAATGGATTTTTGAGAACCGTGTACTTTTACCACAGCAGCATCAGAGGGCGCATTGGTATTTCTGTTGGCTCGGCCGATCGATGAATCATATTGTTCAGCTACCCATTTTTTAGAGGCAATATTGGGATGATTCATTAAAAAATCAAAAGCCTTTGGCAATTCTTCCGAAGTCAAATCAGCCAGAGAGTCAATAGAAAACTTCTTAAACTGTTGATAATAAGCAGGTTCTTTATATTCTCGATGGTACACAGGTGCGCCACCGCCTAAAACTAAATCATCCGCAGGTACATCTGCCACTAATTGGCCATCCTGATAAAACGCTAATCTTTTTGTATCGGTAACAACTCCAATTTGTTCACAATTCAAATCCCACTTGTCGAAAATACGCTTTGCTTCATGCTCCCTACCCTTTTCCACTACGATCAACATACGTTCTTGAGATTCCGATAAAAGTATTTCAAAAGGCTGCATATTTGGTTGGCGCGTAGGAACCTTCGACAAATCAATCATCATTCCATGTTCGCCTTTGGCCGACATTTCAGAAGTAGAACAAATTATTCCTGCAGCTCCCATATCTTGAATTCCAATCACACAACCCGCTTCAATAATCTCCAAAGAAGCTTCCAACAATAATTTTTCTTGAAATGGATCGCCCACTTGGACCGCCGGTAATTTTTCGGACGATTTAGATGTAATGTCCTCCGACGCAAAACTAGCTCCTCCAATCCCATCTTTTCCAGTAGCCGAACCCACAATAAATACTCCATTACCAACCCCATAAGAAATAGCAGAGGCTTGCGTTCCTACTTTTAAAATACCGGCAGAAAAAGCATTAACCAATGGGTTAGTAGAATAACAATCATCAAAAAAGACTTCACCACCGACCGTAGGAATACCAAAAGCATTGCCGTAATCCCCAATTCCTTTGACAACGCCTTTAACCAACCACTTGGTCTTGGCTAATTCAATATTACCAAATCGAAGAGAATTTAATTGGGCAATCGGGCGTGCGCCCATCGTAAAAATGTCTCGGTTGATTCCACCCACACCCGTGGCTGCACCTTGATAAGGCTCTAAGGCAGAAGGGTGATTATGGGATTCTATCTTAAATGCACAACCCAAACCGTCCCCTAAGTCTACTAAACCTGCATTTTCCTCACCTGCTTTGGCAAGCATTCTAGGAGAATCTTTAGGCAACGTTTTTAACCAAACGATTGAGTTTTTATATGAACAATGTTCAGACCACATCACAGAAAATATGGACAACTCAGTGAAATTAGGCTTGCGACCTAAAATCTCCTGAATTCGGTCATATTCTTCGGGAAGTAAACCTAATTTTTTAGCAGTTTCAACGGTAGGTAAATTGTCAATAGATTCCACAATGTAAGATTAATTTGAAAAAATAGTTGCTCTTAACTAAGCAAGCCATAAAGGTAATAATTTCCATGTTGAGACCCAAAAACATGGCACAATATGTCAGTTACTCAACTGCATTTTGAGTTTCAATCACGCGCCAATACGCTTTGTCGTCTGGCGTGTCTAAATCCTTATATTGAACATTGAAATGACAATATAAAACATCTTTTGCCTGTTTATGCCAAATTTCACCGAGGCCTTTCTCTCCTTTCCAATTAAAAAACTGAGATTGAAACTGCTGAGGTATCACCACTGGAGGCGACATTTGTCCACCAAAATCGGAAACAATAAAAAGCTTAGGGTGCATTTTCCTAGCGTTTTGTAAGGCCGACAAGTGCGAATATTCAATGAAAGGTAAATCGCAAAGCAAAACCATGATATCGTCCTGCTTATCAGCCAATAATCGAAGGCCTTCGGCCAAAGTAGAGCCCATTCCTTCCGACCAATGTTCACTAATAGAAAATTGCACTTTAGTATTTGTGCGTTGGAGTTTAAGCAAAATCTCGCTGGACTTTTCAGTTTCAGCGCCAATTAAGACTAAAATTTCAGAACACACAGAAAGGGCTTGTTGGCACGTCCGCTCTAACAAACTCTTTCCCAGGTACTGAATCAAAATCTTGGGCTCTCCTAACCTAGAGGAACGACCCGCAGCTAAAATTAATCCAATCATCCAATTAAGTATTTATCAAAAAGCGAGGGATTATGATCTACATCGAAAGGATGTTTCTGAGTAATAAAATTTAAGTTATCAACGGCCATCTATGGTATTTTTTACGAAATTGAATTTACAGAAAAATAATAGTTAATCCATGTAGATCGCTATTTTTGTCACATGTTAAGCCAAGAAGAACAGGATTTCATTCAACTGCATGCGGATCAGGATCCTCATCAGATCGCTTTGTCTGGGAAAAAATATCCCAACTTTGATCTCGGCAAACTGGCTAGTCAAATTCAGGCCCGGCAAAAACTAGCTAGGAAATTACCTTTTTGGGTGAGTCAAGCAAACCTTTTCTTCCCTGCATCCATCTCTTTAGAACAGGCTTCTTCCGAAGTGACGGCTAATTTTAAAGCCAATATCGTTCATGGAAACGTCCTAGATGCCAGCGGAGGGATGGGCGTGGATTCGGCGGCCTTTGCTAAAAAAGCGAATCAAGTCATGTATGTGGAAAGGCAACAAGACCTCAAAGAAATAACGGCTTATAATCATGCGCAATTAGGTTGTAAAAATATCCAGCATGTTCTCGGAGATGGCCTAGCCTATCTAAATCAAGCAACAACAACATTTGATTTTATCTACCTAGACCCGGCTCGAAGAAATGCCAAAGGAGACAAAGTCCTATTATTTAAAGACTGCGAACCCAATGTGCTAGATTTTTTACCAATGATCCAGGATAAAAGTCAATTATTGCTTAAAACAAGCCCACTATTGGATTTAGATCGGGCCATTTTCGAACTTAATGGAGTAGATAAAATATGGATCGTTTGCGTTAAAAATGAAGTAAAAGAAATTTTATTTCTCAAGTCAAAAGATGCTACGCAAAATCCCTTGATTGAGGTTATTGAGTTGAATTTAAAAAATTCGCTGCTTTTTTCAGGAACTTTAGAAACAGAAAAAAGCAAACAAACCAATTTTGGGCCTATGTCTAATTTCCTCTATGAACCACATCCTGGTTTGCTAAAAGCTGGATTTTTCAAATCAGTGGAAACAGAAAGTATTTTTAAATTAAATTCAAACACCCATTTATATTCTTCCAAGGAATTGGATACTAAATTTCCAGGAAAATCGTTTCGTGTCATAGAAAGAGGCCCTCTGGATATTGGTTGGCTTAAAAAACATTTACCCAACAATAAAGTCAATATTAGTACTCGGAATTTTCCTGGAAAGCCGGACGATTTGAGAAAAAAACTAAAATTGGGAGAGGGGGGTGATTTTACCTTATTTGGATATAGAAACTACCAGAACAAAGTTGAGCTAGCCTTAACTCAAAAATGCCATGATTAGTCAAATAATTTAGTTAAAATAGGTAACTTTACAGCTTGTTAACACATCAACATTTCAAACTCTTATGAAAAGTCTTTTAATAGGTGTTTTTATCTTCTTATTTTATGTTCCATTGACAGCCCAAGTGTTTTCGGGGATGGCAGAAATCGATAAAGCGAAGAAAGAAGGATTTTATACATATTTAAATTCGGAGGAAAGAATTGTATCAAATGCCTGGAAAGATTATTTAAAAAAAATAGGGACTGTAGACGCGGGAAGAACCGGCTCTATTCATGTAGACCAAGCTAGAATTTCGTCTATTTCAGATAATCCAATCAATGTACTTTCCATCATTACAGAAGAAAAAAACAAAGTGAAGCTCTTTGTTTCGATACGTGTAGGTCCTGATAATTACATTCAAACAGGCCATGAAAAATTCAAGGAAGCAAGCCAATGGTTAGAAGAATTTGCTCGAATGATCCATTTACAAGAATCATTGCGGAAAGAGGAAAGTAAATTAGCCGAGCTTAAAGCAGCCCAGCTCAAAAATCAACGGTATGCGGATAGATTAGTTCGTGAGTTAGATTCAAATAAGAGGCAAACGGAACTTTTGACTAAAAAATTAGAAGAAACGCGCATTGAAAAAGAAAAAATACTCGCGAATCAAGAACAAAATAAGTTGGACCAAAAGGCTAATGAACTAGCTTTAGAACAACAATTAAAACAAGTAGAATCCGCCAAATCAAAAGTAAAATGAAAAAATTCAATATCACTAGTCTATCATTCATCCTGCTGCTATTCCTTAGCAGTTTCGGATTTGTTGAGTATAGTGTCATAAAGCCAAAATTCAATATCAGTACGACTGATACCACAAAATCAATCCAAAATAGGCAAGAATTAGTATCAGCAAAAAACTTAGGTCAAGGTCAATCGAATGATCAAAATACGAACAAAGATGAGTCCACTGAAAGTGCGGTCGTATCTTGGGCTCAGTATTTTGCCTTAGCTTTAAAAACCATATTTCTAAAATTAGTTTCGATATTCATCTCTTTTTTTATCATGTAAATTTTTAATTTATGCCCACATTTAAAATCCAAACAAAAATTGGAGCTGCCATGCCATTTGTTTGGTCTCAATTCAATGAGGCATTATTAAGAAAAATATCACCCCCTTTTCCTAAGGTCAATATCAAACGTTTTGATGGGTGTAAAGAAGGAGATTTAGTCATCCTTGAAATTAATTTGCTTTTTATTCGGGTTATTTGGTCATCAAAAATCAGCTATTCTAAACAAGATGATAAACAATCTACGTTTATTGATGAAGGAATCACGGTACCCTTTGGGATTACGCATTGGAAGCATGAGCACTCCATTATTAAAATAGACGATTCTCAATGTTACATTTTAGATTTTGTAACGTATAAAACATCGAATGTTTTTTTAGATATGATATTATTTCCATTTTTGTGGGGAATGATTTTTTATCGAAAGCCATTCTATAAAAAATATTTAACGAATTAAAACCTATGAAATTAACGCTTACACATAAAATCATCATTGGATTTATTCTTGGCCTTGCATTGGGGGAGTTTTTTTATCTTTTCTTTTCGCCAGAAACAAGTCAAGATTTAGCTTCTAAGGTTCAAGTCGTTTCCAAAATATTTTTGAGACTCATTAAAATGATTGTTGGCCCGCTGGTCTTTTGCACCTTAGTCGTAGGCATAGCCAAATTAGGTGATTTCAAAGCTGTAGGTAGAATTGGAATCAAAACGATTGGTTACTTTTATTTTGCCACTATATTATCGCTCATCACGGGTCTCGTGGTCGTTAACATCACCAAACCTGGCAGTCTACAAAGTTGGCCCAAACCCCCAGCCGGTACCGAAACGGGGATAGATGCCTCCAAAACAAAATCCATTGAAGACTTCATTCTTCACATCTTTCCAGATAGCTTTTTCAAAGCATTAGCAGAAAATGAAATACTTCAAATCGTCATTTTTTCAATTTTCTTTGGAGTTGCTTTAGGGTCTATCGGTGCTACTGGCAAAAAATTGATTCATGTGATTGACAATTTAGCTGAGGTCGTGTTTAAAATGGTTAATTATGTCATGGAACTCGCCCCTTATGCTGTTTTTGCCGCTATGACAACGGTTGTAGCTAATAAAGGTTTAAGCATCTTAATCAGTTATGGCTATTTAATGATTTGTTTTCTCGGTGGTTTGCTGTTCTTTACTGTCGTTATTTTATGGTTAATCTGTATTTTCAACGGCATACCCTATTGGCGACTTTTAAAAGAATTGAAAGAGGCTTTATTAATTTCTTTTTCAACAGCCAGTTCGGAAGCATCCTTTCCACAAACCATTGCAGCTTTAGAAAAATTTGGATGCAGCAAGCGTATTGTGGGCTTTGTTTTGCCCTTAGGATATAGTTTTAATTTGGATGGATCCATGCTGTACATGACTTTTGCCACAGGATTCATTGCGCAAGCTTATGGGGTCCAACTAAGTTTAGAACAACAAATAACCATGCTTTTAACCTTGATGATTACTTCTAAAGGAATCGCAGGAGTCCCAAGGGCATCACTTGTTATCATAGCAGGAACATTAACAATGTTTAACTTGCCGGCTGAAGGAATTGCCTTATTGTTAGGGGTTGATCCATTTTTAGATATGGGCAGGACAGTGACTTCTGTAGCAGGAAATGGAGTAGCTACCTGCGTAGTTTCAAAATGGGAAGGAGAATTTAATCCCCCAGCCGCTACTGCTTAAAGGTCATTTCAACGGCCTTGCGCGCCGGAATGATGGACGCTAAGGTGGTAATGGTCAGGACGACAAGAGAAGTCCATACAAAATCCATTAATTCCATTTTAATGGGATAAGCATTAATCAATGCATTAGGTATGCCTAAACCAATGATTCCAAAGGTTTGCTGAGCCCAAGCAAAAACAAAACCAAACAACATCCCTAAAATCGCCCCAGAGAAACAGATCAAAAACCCAACCCACATGATGGTTTTAAATAATTGGGAACGAGAAATACCAATCGCCAACAAAGTCTTAAGATCTTTCTTTTTCTCAATCACTAATAACGAGAGTGAATAAAAAAGGGTAAATGAAGCTATTCCCATAACAAACGCCATGATTAAAAAAACAAAAAGCTTTTCAATCTTAATGGCCTTAAGTAACATAGCATGCTGTTCATCACGTGTCTGTATGGAGTATCGATCTCCCAAAATTTGCTTGAGTTGTTGTTGGACTTTTTTTTCATCCACCCCTTTGGCCAACATAATTTCATAAGCAGACAACTGCTCTTCTGCACCCACCAGATCGTTCATCCAATCCAACGGGACAATAACGGCTTGATTATCGAATGTTTGCTCTACTTCTAAGACTCCCGCTGGATAAAATATGTTGCTACGAATAGCTTCTTCATTGATCGTAAATTTTCGCAATGATTGATGATTAGGATACCAAGCTTCGACGGGCTCAACAACATTTTCAAAGCTCATTCCCATATTCAGAAAAACGCCTATCCCCACCAAGGCAAATGATTGACCTTCACTTTTAAGAAAATAGTCTCCTTCAACCACTTGTTTCTTTAGCCGATTGGCCATCAAAAATGAATCATCTACCCCTTTAAAACTCGCAACAACTTGTTTATTTCCAAAACGAAGCAAGGCCTGATCCTCTAAAACGGGATTAATAAAAGTAAGCCCCGGCAAAGCCTTTATTTGTGATAAGGTATCATTCGTGATTGAGAAACGAAGCTTATTTTTGGCGACGATCTTCAAATCAGGATCAAATGTTTGAAATAAACCTTTTTGAAAATCCTCAAGTCCATTAAATACCGACAAGATCAAAATTAATGCCATCACCTCTATCCCCACACCTACCATAGAAATCCTAGATATTAAGGTGATGAAACGAGCCTTAACAGAGGAGCCGAAATAGCGTTTGGCAATGAAGAGCGGAAAGTTCAATGAATTATTTTTTTATTTAATCTATTTCTTCGGAATCAATTTCATCTGAATCGGAAGCAGGTGGTATCACCAAACCTTCAAAAAGTGCTTCAATTTTAGCCGCATAAGCAGCTGTGTCGTCCAGAAAAAAAGCTAGATTAGGAATAATCCTAACCTGTTTTCTAATTCTATTCGCCAAAGCGTTTCGAATAGCTTTGTTCTTGTATTCCAATTCTTTCATGATTTCGTTGGGCTTATCGACCAACAAAAAACTGAGATAACACCTTGCTAATGATAAATCTGGACTGATTTTAACGTCCGTAATAGTCACCATAGCTCCTCCAAAAACTTCTTTAAATTCTTTTTGAAAAATATCACTCAAATCCTTCTGAATTTGTCTACCAAACTTTTGTTGACGTTTACTTTCCATAATTGCTCCTATTCTTTTCTTCTCAAAATTCTCACAAATTTCACAATAATAATTGGAATCACCGTAATTTAGTCTTTTCAAAATTAAATATGTTTCAATTTGTTCGTTCGAGCTCTATTTTTATCATGATCTTCCTGATCATCCTATGGCTATTAACAACGATCATATTAAGTCAATTAAATTTACAGCCCTATACTTGGGAATTTAAAAATTTCCTCATTGGCCAAAATTTAAATCAAGGATATCGAATTTATAAAGACATCAGGGAAAATATTGGACCATTATCGGCCAATTTTTATCAATTAATTGACTTTTTAAATATACCCATCTCTTGGAATGCTTATTTAGCCACAGGTATTATTGTGTTGCAGGCCTATATTTTCCAACAAACCATATCACGGTACCAGTTGCTGCCCAATTTAGGTAATCTGCCATTTTTCGTCTATAGCTTATTTTTCCACTTCTCTTTGGAATTTTTGGTACCCAATGGATCCGTTTTAGGTTTAACCTTCCTGCTGTTGGCTTGGAATGAAATATTAGGCCAACAAAGCACCCTAAAAGTAAATGACCGGGTGTTTTTAATTGGTATCTACATTGGTATTGCGAGCGTATTTTTCTTAAGCTATGCACTTTTTTTGTTTTGGGCCATTCTAAGCTTACTACTTTACTCCAGTATTAACATCAGACAAATCATTTTATTGGTAGTAGGTTTTTCTTTATTCTTTGTTTTAACAGGCTTAATATTTGCATTTCGAGATAATTTTCAAGCATTTATAGACGTCTATCAAAACTCAGCGCTGACCGTTTATATACCTACAACAAATCAAATTAAACAAATTCTACTGGCCTATATACCTGCCCTAACTTGTGGAATTTGGGGATTTGTGAAAGTCATTAATAGTACAAAAATGAAGTCCAATGCTCAAAAAGCCCAACAAACAAATTTAATTTGGCTCATCACGAGTATATTAACCATCTTCATTATTCCAACCGTTGAAAGAATAAACCTGGTTTTCTTATTGCCAGCGCTCAGCTATTTTACCTTAAACCTCTTTTATCTATTTAAATCATATTGGTCCAAAGAATTATTACTCTTAACGCTTTTATTTTCTATGATTTACAGCCTATCCCAAGAATGGAATGACATCGATAGACAACGAATTTCGGAGCAGAAGCTTCCCATTAGAAATGAAAAAATCATGGTTCTAGGACCCCAAATCGAAGAATACCGAAATAATCAAATGACGGGGCCTTTTGTCAACTGGGAATTATCGAAATCGCTATTTTCAAACTTAAATCAATACAAAACGATTATCATGATGCATGACTATTTTACTAAAGATATGCCTAGCTACATTTATGACCCAGAAAATAACTTTAAAAAATTAGAAAAGTACCTGCCAGATTTAACAAATCAATATAGACTGATCGATTCGCACGTGTATAAAAAAATTAACAACAGGTGATTTTATCTACTCTATTTTGATGTCTACCTCCCTCAAAATCAGTATCAATGAAGGTTTTAAGGCACTTTTGGGCTTCCTCTAAACTGATGAAGCGAACAGGCAAACAAAGTACATTTGCATCATTATGAAGCCTGATTAATTGGGCCACCTCAGAATTCCACGCCAAGCCCGCTCTAATCCCCTGGTGTTTATTAGCTGTAATAGCCACACCATTAGCACTTCCACAAAGCAATAACCCAAATTGATTTTCGCCTTTTTCAACGGATTCGGCCACTGGATGTGCGAAATCAGGATAATCAACGGAATCAGCAGAATAAGTTCCAAAATCCTGAACATGAATGTCCATGCTTTTCAAATAATCAATCAACTGATCTTTATAATCAAAACCGGCATGATCGCCACCTACAGCAAAACTTATGTGAGAACCCATCATTGTATTTGTTAATTTATACAAATGTACAGGGATATTATTTACATTTATAGTCAAAACAATTAAAATATGACAGATAATCAATGGCAAGAAGAAGAGGAGAAAATAAAAAAAGCGTTTGATGACAAAACGTGGTCTCAAATTAAATCAGAAGAATCCTGGAGAATATTTAAAATAATGAGTGAATTTGTCGAAGGAATAGACAAATTATCTAAAATCGGTCCCTGTGTTTCAATATTTGGATCGGCCAGAACCAAACCAGAGGATCCGTATTTTCAAATAGCTGAAAAAATTGCAGCTAAATTAGTCCGACATGGCTATGGTGTTATTACGGGCGGAGGACCTGGAATCATGGAAGCAGGAAATAAAGGTGCTAAATCTGAAAACGGACGCTCCGTAGGTTTAAATATTGAATTGCCGTTTGAACAAATACCCAATCCCTACATTGACTCAGACAAAAACATCAATTTCGATTTCTTTTTTGTTCGGAAAGTAATGTTTGTTAAGTACTCACAAGGATTCATCATCATGCCTGGAGGGTTTGGAACATTGGATGAGATGTTTGAATCTCTTACTCTAATTCAGACGCATAAAATCGGAAGGTTCCCTGTGGTTTTGGTGGGAACTGATTATTGGAAAGGATTATTAGACTGGATCAAGTCTACCATGATTCCTAATGGAAACATCCATGAAGAAGACCTAGAGTTGTTTGCCTTAGTGGATACGCCCACAGAAGCTGTAAGAGTGATTGACGATTTTTATGCTAAATATTTGCTGAAGCCCAATTTCTAATTCTTTTTAAAGAAGTCTTTTATTTCGTTTAAGGGCAAGGCATTTAGTGTAAGTGCTTTTAAAAGTCCTCCTTTGCGTCCGACTTTAACCCCATATTTCATATCAGTTAAGCCTACGATTTTATGGGCATCCGGATTAATGGAAACAAAAACACCCCTTTCCATTGCCGCATAGATATGGCGCCAATCTAAATCTAATCGGTAAGGACTTGCATTTAATTCAATGCTAACTCCATTTGCCTTACAAGCGTCTAATATTTTAGGTGTATTTAAGGGATAACCAGGCCTAGAAAGCAATAACCTACCTGTTGGGTGACCTAAAATAGACGTATATGGATTCTCTATGGCACGTATTAATCGACCCATCGCTCGATCTAAATCCATCGTTAATTGGGCATGCACGGAAGCAACCACATAATCAAATTGTGATAAAATATGGTCATTATAATCGAGTGATCCATCGGGAAGTATATCCGCTTCAATGCCTTTCAATATAGTAAAATCAGACCATAACGAATTTAGCTCATCTATCTCTTCATGTTGGCGATACACATCTTCTTCCTTCAATCCTCCTGCATAAGCTGCATATTGAGAGTGATCTGCAATGCCAAAATAATGCAAGCCCATATTCCGACAAGCCTCAGCCATTTCAAGAAGTGTATTTTTCCCGTCTGAATAAACAGAGTGATTATGTAAGCAACCTTGAATATCCTGATCTTCGATCAAATCGGAAGGTTGATGTTGACCTGCCCATGCAAACTCTTGTAATCCCTCCCGCATTTCAGGCACGATGAATGGCTTATTTATTGACTCATAGATATGCACTTCAGATTCAAGGGATTTGCCCTGAAATAGGGTATAAAAATCAATGGATTCCAAATGATTTTCGTGAGCACTATGTTGGAATAAGGCAGAAATAAATTCGGAGGAATCAACGAAATGAATTTCCAAAGGGATTAAATGATCCTCATAAAAACCACGCCATGTAAACGGCGAAGAGGCTTGTAGATCCTCAGAGAAACCTACCATTTCTGAAATTTTACTTTGGCTACCAAAAATTTCATCGGTTTCAACAACAAAGATTAAAGCAGTTATTATTTCACAATTACGCCTCAATTCACCTGAAATGGCTATTTTACCAAAAGACATCTTTAATTTAGCCAAAATCTGATCACTCAAAATTATCGCTTTATCTATCCTGAGTTTTTTTCTATTTTCTTGAATAAATACGATTTGAGATTGAATAGATGTTTGAATGGCTGCACCAAAACCTTTTAACATTTCAATCTGGCCATTCTGGCATGCTAAGTTCAAATCTTCAAAATTTGAGACATTCAATTCCTGCCAAATCGCACGAACTTTTTTAGCCCCCAAGCCCTTAATTTGCAAAAGGTCTAAGATTCCGGGAGGAGTTTGTTCAACAATCTCCTCTAGTTCTTTACAAGTTCCTGTTTGTGCAAGGTCATAAATTAATTGGACGATCACTTTTCCCACGCCTGGAATCAATAACAATTGATCGGTGGTAAGTTGGCTTATGACCCCAGGATATTTGTCCAGCCCACGAATGGAAAATGAAAGATTTTTAGCTTTGAATTCATTTACTCCATGAACATCCCAGAGCTTCACTAATAATTCTAACGAATCAACTATCGCATCATTTTCCATGTACAAATATATCATCCGCAAATGATAAATTAATATGCTTGAGCCAAGATAATCCTGCTGGTGTTTGTAGGTATTTGGCTTAGTAGATTACTCATCAACTTATAAATGAGCGCATTATCCTTTTAAAATGGTAAATTTCCAATATAAAAAAGTGTATTTAGGGAAAGATTTAAAAAATTATTTCTTTTTAAAATTGAAATCAAAAATAAAATTTTAAATTATTGAAATAATCAAGTCATTTATAATTTTTGAGCCTATGAATTTCTCATTTGACCACTACAATACGGAGGGATTTTTTGACGAAATGTTTACCGCAGACGGAAAAACAAGGTCGGGATACACCTTTTTTAAGGACCGCGTTGAACAACTTACGAAAGAAGAATTCACAAGGCGACAAATTTCTGCGGAGCGAGCGCTCATGGCAATGGGCATTACGTTCAATGTTTACTCTGAAAATGAGGGAACTGAGCGCATCATGCCCGTTGACATTATCCCTAGAATTGTCAGCGCTCAAGAATGGGATAAAATGGAAAAAGGTTTAATTCAGCGAATTACAGCATTAAACTTATTTTTAGCTGATATTTATTCCGATCAAAAAATTATCAAAGATGGCATAATACCGAAGGACGTTATAT
>CANHXO010000004.1 GCA_947464595.1 Cytophagaceae bacterium | reverse complement strand
TTTCGTAAAACCAATGGCAAATGTTAAGTCTTTGTTCGACAATTCAGCTACTTGATTATTGGACAAGTTTAATCCTACATTTCGATCTTGATTATATTCGAAACGAAGGGATACTCTACTTTTGGTAATTGAATTAAAACCTATTAAAGGTGAAAAACGTTCTGAGAATGAAATGGTACTCATCACATAAACAGGGATCAATGTGTTTGTAAGGGGATCAAATCTGGATGACAATGGGTATAGTAAGCTATTCAATGTCAGATTCGTAAAATCATTTTCAAATTGGCCATATTCCAATGCAGAAACAAAATTACCTACACTGTAAGTGCTTGAATACATGTGTGAAATAGTGAAAGATGAAAACTTCTTTGTGATCCATGGAATTAAGTTCAATCCATTGTAATCGACTTTCCAATTAGGCAAAGGAATATTATAAAAAGGGGAATATTTAACATCGTTAGCTGAAACGCCAGAATAAGCAGCGAAAAAGGAAGGGATTAAAACATCCTGGGAATTGATGTTATAATCACCGCCTTCAGCTAATTTAGCTCTTGTCAATCTATTTAATAAAATAGACCTGTTGGTCCTGAATTTCTCAAAAATCAGTGTTGGATCGTCAAATGCCGTCAAAAATGATAAAAATGACATGGAATAGTTCCCTGAACGTATTGGGCTTTCGGAAACAAATTTTCCATTGATGGTTTTGGGTCTAAAAAATTCTTGATAATTATCTCCTTTATTGTAATTTCCCTCAACTTGAATTCGCAAATCTTTATTAGGTTCTAGTTGAGTGATGTAGGAGAACTTCTCTTGTTTCGTCTGGGTGAAAGGAATATTTTGGACAATACTTTTTGAAAGCCAACCGTTTTGACCAGCCATAAATCTTATTTGATCATTTTGACTACCTGAAATGAAATCAAAACCCGGTGCTGTAGATTGGCTATTCATTCCAAATAATCCTGGATTGGGTAAAAATCCAGGCAATGTTGTAGACTCATTAATGGAATAATTAACCTGAATACCTCTTAAAGTCAACAACAAACGAGTCAAAGACCGCAGTGCATTTTTAGGTGAAATTAAAATGTCATCGTCATCCCCAGGATTTCTAGCTACATTTTTTCCAATGGGATTTCCATTATTTGCCCACCTTAACGCTTTAATTCGGTTATATAAAGCGACAAAATCAACTTTCCCATTAATAGACCGCTCTCGAGTATTCTTAATGATATTACCAAAAGGTAAATCCAAAGAATCTCGAATATCATAGGAATTAGCAAAATAATTATAGCCTATTCGATGCGAATAATCTGCATTCATCCAATCCGTTAGTGGCAATTTTTGCAAAGGCAATCGCCAAATCATTCCAGCTTGCTGGTCAAAATTCTTTGCTCGTCCTAAACTTTTTATATTAAACATTACCGAATCACGTTTGGCCTGTGTATCTAAATCACCAAAAGGTTCATCAATAATGGAATTAACCATTGTATTATAGTTTAAAACAACACTCTTGGTTAAATTCCAGTTCAACGCATATTGCCTATTGAAATACCAATATTTTTCAAACTGGGGAGCAACTCCTAAGGTAGTCAATTCCCCATTTCTTAGTTGGGTTCTAATAAAACTCCGATCCATTTCTGCCCTCACCGTCAAGGAAGTTGGCACGAAATTGACATTAAAATCCTTAAATAACAGAAGCCAAGGAGAATCAGAATTGATTTTAGCCATGGGCTCCCAAAAATTAGTATTCGATGTATATGCATATAAAACACTACCACGCTGACTTAACTGAGTATAGGAATCAATTAAAGTACTTGATCGAATCATCTCAGAATATGCGTAGGAAAATGAAAAATTGGAAAGATCCCATAAATACGCATGCTTCGCCAAAGCACTTTTAATTTTTCTGACATTAGAAAAATTAAACCCTTGCCTTTCCGTGATGTCTTGAACTAAATTTAAGTAATCTTGCTTTTTCGATTCTGAACTAAACTTGCCTATTGAATTGCTCAGGAAAATATCAGGATCCAGTGGGTCAAATTGCGGCGCAATGTTTCGCTTGTCATATGAAATATAAAATGGGATTTGAAAACCCCATTGTAGAGGTAAAAATTTATCCAAATTTAAATTAGCCGTAAGTCCTATCTCATATAAATTATCTCTAGATCGCTCTGATATTTTAGATTGAACTCCGCCAAATCCATAATTTTTAAAACTTCCATTCAATACAACTTGGCCTATATCGGCCAATTTGATTCCTAATTTTCCTATGGCTGCTTCCCCGGAAGTTTGGTCAAAACCGAATCCTCTTAATTCATTCAACCAAACACAGAAAGATTTATTTTGTCCATCTTTGGTCGTGTTCCGAACTCCTATCATGGTCGTCATCGTCGCACTTTGATCTGGTCTACCCATCACGGTGATTCGATAAACTTTCCCTGTGGAGCTGGTCATCAACATAAAAAATCTTTCATTTAGACTCCTATTCTGTCTATCTCTTTCAATTTTTACCTGTTTTAATAACTCAAATTCGATGTCAAATTCATTTTCCATGGGCCAAATTTCAGTATCTAAACTTTGACCTTTCTGCGTTTGAATTAAACCTGTATTTTCAACCTCATAATAATTATCTGTAAGGTCAGTCCCGATGCGTAAAAAAGCAGAAACATGACCCGAAATTTGATCTGGACTTTGCATCGAAACAAACATTCTAAGACGTTTGTAATTGATAAAATCAAACATCGTATTTTTAAATACGGCTCTTGCATCACCAGGTCTTAGGTTATCAACGCAAAGACTCATGGATTGCTCATTTAACCGAGCATTATTAATCGTCGTAATATCTTGATCTCTTACAAAACCTGGAGGAACAACATATGGAATCGCATTAGCTCCCTTGGAAGCAGGACCATTTTCTTCGACATTAACACTGGAGACTCTAAAATTAGCATCATAAGATTCTGGTAAATCCTGGCCATTTTTAACATCTAAATTTCCAATAAACTTTCTGTATGAATAACCCGAAAGTTGTAATTGCGCGAAACGCAAAACAACTGGATCTTGGAAATCACTTAATAACATCCTAAAAAAACGAATCGATTTAAAGCTCGACATCTCACCAGCTGGCGTGGTATAATTTCGTTTATCTTTGATAGGGACTCTAAATAAATACCAATCCACCCCTCCTTCGTTCACTTTGTCAACTACAAAACCTTGGCCAACTTGTATTTGTCCAGGTTTAAGATCAATTTCATATTGAAAATATGATTCCACCTCATTGACCGTATTGTCATTATTTAAATCTTCACGGTCTGGCATCATACTACTCGCCTCGGTAATTGTGGAATTAGTTGGATTATCGGTCGTAGGGGAATTGTTTTCTAAGCCCATGAAATTTTTATATCGCTCAATAATACTTCCTGTTTTATTAAATTTATCACTCAAATAGTGAACAAAGTCATCTGCAGCAGGGTCATTTTTAATTGCTGAAATCGCATTTTGATCATTTATTTTGGTCGAAATTTGTGTCAAATATTCCTTAAAATAAGTTTCCTCTGAAAGTGTCGTAGGTTCGGTTGACTTATTCAACAAGCCATCTAATCCAAGGTCTTGTTGGCTCCTTCCTCCTTGATTATCAAAAGCATTAATCACAAATTGACGTTTAGGCGCCAATCCCCAAAGCGTCTTTTCAATATTCTGAAGGTTACCTGTGGTGATTTTTTCCCCGACTGGAATACCATTTTCAAAATTCGAGAACCCATCAGGAATAAAATCTTCAGAGACATCTCCTAAATGAAAAATTAGTTTACCACCTGTTTGATTGTTTTTATTAAAAACTCCATCCCGAACTTTTCCTTGATCCCCCTTGACAAAAGGATCCATTAACCAAAATTCGATTTGTTCCACATTGGCATTATCAAAATCTGTATCTGAAGCAATTGCTCTAGTAATGGCACCAAAACTGGCCTTAGGATTTGGCAGTAATCCTTTTGCATTCAAACTTGGATTAAAATTATAAATACCTCTTTCAGATGGAAAATAAGCCACATCTAAAACACCTAAGGGTAAATTTGTGATGTTATTCGCAAAGTCTTTATTAGGAAATAAACCTTTAGGGGTCACAACACGCTCATAGGCAAACAAATTAACCTCAGCAGCATCCAATCCAGGTACATCCAAAGCAAAGCCTCCTTGACCATAAATACTTGCATCTACATTATAGGCAGAAATTTTAGCTCGTCTATAATTAGAACTTAGATCTCGAGGATTTCCTGATATGAAATCTTTAGGTGTTGCTCCTGGGCGCCAAAAAGTAGGCTGTGAACTCAAATTATAGACAACTCTTGCCGATTCAAAATCGTCGATAAATGCATTCCCTTGGACACGATCATTCACATTCGGTATCAACTTAGCAATCTCGCCTTGGAAGTCAAAGACTGATGTTTCTTTCGTTGAAACAATCGGCAGAGCGTCAATCATACGCGTCAAAGCATTTGATTTTTTTAAAATACTAGCATCAAAACCCAATAAAGTATTGTTAACAGGCTCATTCCCAATGGCCACCCGTCTGAAAAAGGCAGGTGGTGTTTCGCTCATATTTTGAAATGTGGCCCCTAAATGAATATCCTGACCTAAATTATAATCTAACCGAGTACCTAACATGGTTCTAATTTGATTCGAAAATAAATCTGGTTTTTCGTAGCAAATTTTTATTTCACGACCTGAATTAAATACTCCCTCATTAATAATTTTAACACGACCAGATTGGCCATCAACAATAAAATCAGTTCCTTGAGATAAAGATTGACCACCAGCAGTTACCGTGACTGATTTTGCTTCGACGCCAAAAGGCATTGAGATATCTCCACCTCCCACTCCCGATTGAAATGACCCTTTTAAAAAGAATTTATTCTTGCTAGCGATTTGTGTAGCATCAGTCTGTGTATTGGTATATAATTTCTGAAAAACATATTTATCCACTAAATTGGATTCTGTCGATGTAAATTTTGCTTTTAAATTCTTTCCGAAGGGTTCTAAAATTGGAAATATAATTTTGCCATTTTTAGAATCTACTGTTATGTCTTCAATAAAATCAAAATTACCATCAGGTTGGGCGTCACCAGAAAAATTAAGTTTATCTAATCCCAAGACTTTAACCAAAGGAATATCCTTTAATTTTTCTCCCTCAATCAAGTTAGAATTATCTATTCCCGTCGCGTCATCTTTATAAACAATACGCAATTGGAAATTTTGCTTGGATAGTGAATTGGTATTTAATGAATAAATATTTTTCATCATTAAATCCCACATAGGATGTTCTAAATGGTTGCGTAAAGTGGAGGATTTGAGCATTTTTAAGATCAAAACTTCATTATCCTGTCTAGCTTGATAATCTTCTGTCAGCTCGCCAACCTTATATTTACGTCCATTAAAAGTATATTCATAAGAGACCGCTAAAACTTCATCATTTCGTAGAGGCGATATGAGTGAAATATAGCCTAGGGAAGGGTTGAACTTAAATTCTCTATCATTCAACCTTTTTGCACCTTTTAACATATCAAAATCAGTACCTCTTTGTAAGTTGTAGACGGACTCCAATTGAAAAGATGATTGATCAGATCGGCGTATTTGAGGGTCATTGACCAATTTATCATAAAGACCGTTATTTTTATTGTCTACCGCCTGATTTGAAATGATTGGTTGGAGCACAGCTTTAGTTCTATTATAAGGACTAGATTCGCCTAAATCTGATAAAGCGACTAAATTTCTCAATGTTTCTGTACTCTGTGTCCTGTTGGTGACGTATACTTCAATCCTGGTAATGGTAATTCCACTGGTAATAACAGGTAAATTCTTCAAGGATCTTTCGTAATTATCCTTAAAATAAGTGGACAAGAAAAAATGCCTATTTTCATCATATTGATCTGCTCTAATTTCAAAAGAACGCCCTTGAGTACCCCCTTTCATCGTAATGCAATCTTGTTTTGAACGTTGCTGGGCAGCCACTACCGTTACATCTAAATTACCAAATCTCAAAAGTGTTTTTAGTCCAAATAAGTTTTGAACTCCTGGAATTAATTGAGAATTCAAAGTCCATGAGGTATTTCCGGCTTCTATATTTTGAAGAATATCCTCTTCTTGCGTTTTCCAATTTAATTTGAGTTGGTTCTGAAAATTAAAACTGGCTTTTGTATCAAAATTGGCATTTAAATTGAGTTTTTCACCAATTTTCCCTTGAAAATTTATTTGAGCTTGTTCGTTAAAAAATAAATTTCCTACATAACGAAGTTGGACCGGAACCGCTGGATTATCTACAAATTGCCCCATATAGCCCACATCTAACAATAAGCTACCATTAGGTTTAAATGAAATATCCGTTCCTCCAAAAATTCGATCGATGGAAGGGGGTAATTCTATTTTAGGAAATAATCCTCTGGATTGAACCGAATTGTTACCGTCAAGACTTTTGGAATAATCACTCCAGTAAGACCTATTGATCGCTTTGTTTTGTAAAGAACTAAATTCACTCATGCTAAAAGCTTGAGAAGGTGAAATCGAAATGTCACCTAATTGCTTGGACGAGATTAATTGATCTTGGCTAAAGTCAACTATATTTTGGCTTCCTCGTATGGTAAAAATAGAAAAAGGAGATTTTGAAAATGGTTTATTGAGCTGGTAAAATTCGAGTGGTTTTATTTGAAAACGAGGCCTTCGACCACTTTTTGACAAGGAACTAGTCGAATCAACTGTTTGAGCATATGAAATGAAATACAATACCCAAAAGGCCAAGAATATTAGACCTTTAAAAATGTTTTTCATATCGATAACTCTGTTTCTTTGCACAAATGATAAATAATACGTTAACGAAGGGCTAGTTTAATTAGTTGCTCAATAGTAGCATCTGGATTTGATTTCAGTATTTGGTCTAAACTTTTCTCGGCAGCTGCACGAGGAATTCCCAGTGTTACTAAAGCACCTAAAGCCTCTTGCTTAACACCATATGACTTATCTGGTGAAGATTTACCTGCTTCTACAAACAAAGTATCCTTCTTACACTTATCTTTTAATTCTAAAATAACTCGTTGGGCTGTCTTGGACCCAATACCTTTAATGGATTGAATCAAAGCAATATTTTCATTCATGATGGCTCCCCTTATTTCTCCACTTGAAAATGAGGACAACATAACCAAAGCTGTTGAAACACCCACCCCTGAAACGCTAATCAAATCGAGAAACAATAATTTTTCATCCATTTCATAAAATCCTACCAGCGTATGCGCATCTTCCTTGATTTGTAAATGGGTAAAAAGTTTGCAATTTTCGTCACCGCCAGAAAGTGAATCAAAAGTTTGCAATGAAATTTTTACTTCATAGCCCACGCCTTGAACATCAATTATAACATGTGCTCGATCTTTAAAAGCTAATTTTCCTTGTAGATATGCGATCATTTTATGAAATTCTTAACCTCATTCCTGGTCTTAAAACCGAGGAACGAAGTCTGTTTAATTTTTTAATTTTTGCTATTGTACTCACATGGTAACGATCCGCAATTTGGGATAATGTGTCTCCTGGACGAACGCGGTGATAAATAGTCCTTTTTTTTGTTTTTAATTTTGATTTTTGACTAAGGGTTTCAAAAGGTTCTATTTCAACTTTTGATTCATCATTTGCTTGCGCTACATCAACCCATTCTTTTGTATAGTAATAAATAACTTTACCTCGTTTTAAACGGTTAGATCGTAGACGATTGATGCGTTTTAATTCGAGGACTGACACATCTAAATTGCGGGCTACGGCATAAATGGTCTCTCCTCTCTTGACCACATATTTTTTCTTTGAATTTTTCAACATTCTGAGTCCGCCAGTTGAGTCGATTGATCCCACGGCAAAACCTAAAACTTTACGAGTTCCAAAATAACTAGCCGAATCCAGGATTTTTAACCGATTGGCATTGAAAAAAGCAAATTTATCTTTAGGAATTCGGACAATAATTTTATCCACATCAGAGGGAATCGAATTTCCTAAAATATGGGGATTTAAAACCTTAAATGTATCCAGAGAAAAACCAGCTAAGGATGATAACACTTTCAAATTGACAAAACCTTTCAAATGTAAGGTATCTGAAGGCATATGAAAAGCCCATTCTTGAGGTTGAATGGCATGATCCCAATGAAAATTCATCATGTATGAAATCGCTATGTATTGAGGAACGTAGTTTCGAGTTTCTTTGGGAAGGCAATTATAAATACCCCAAAAATCCGTTGAACCGCAACGCCTAATAGCTCTTTTAACATTACCTGGACCTGTATTATAGGCTGCTAAAGCCATATGCCAATCGCCAAAAATACGATAAAGTTGGCGCATGTACTTACAAGCTGCCTCCGTGGCACGTTCTGGATCAAATCGTTCATCCACATAAGAATCTACTCGCAACCCAAAATCACCTCGAGCGGTATAAGGCATAAATTGCCATAATCCACCTGCCCCTTTTAAAGATAAAGCTTTTGTTTCAAGACCAGATTCAATCAAAGACAAATATTTCAATTCATCTGGCAAACCATATTGTTTAAGGTATTTTTCATACAGGGGAAAGTACAGATCGCGCTTTTCCAACATATGTTGGGTAAATGCCGCCTTCTTAAAGGCAAAATACTCCACATATTGATGCGAATATTGATTATAAATTAATGGAATGACATTTTGTATGGATTTAAACCGATTTTGAATTAAAGAGGGATCAATCATTAAAGATGTGGGAACTCCTTGCTCAATTCTTGCCAACGAATCAACAAACTTCCGATCAATATTAGGCAAAAATGCACGTCTATCCTGTCCTAACAATGCCGTGGAGAGGAAGAGAAAATACACCCAATATGTGAACTTAATTTTCAAAGAATTATAAATTAGTGGTAAAATGAATCAATTCATCTTCTGAATAAGCGGGACCCATCGCTTGAAAGCCAATCGGAAGTCCACCTAAATCCTGACCTGTTGGAACAGTAATAGCTGGCAACCCTGTCACATTTGCCTGAACAGTAAATAAATCACCTAAATACATTTGAAGGGGATCGACTGTTTTTTCTCCTAATCGATAAGCCGTAGAGGAAGTTGTAGGTGAAATAATGAAGTCAAAATCCTTCAATATTGCATCTGTACGCTCTTTGATCAATCTCCTTACTTTCTGAGCCTTGGTGTAATACGCATCGTAATAATTAGCACTTAACACAAAAGTGCCCAGCATGATTCTGCGTTTTACCTCCTCACCAAAACCTTCATTCCTTGATTTTTTATACATATCCATTAAATCATGTGGATTTTGTGTTCTTTGCCCAAATTTCACCCCATCAAATCTAGAGAGATTAGAACTAGCTTCAGCAGTCGTTAATACATAATAAGTGGGCAGCATTTGATCAATAAAGGCAAAATCAACTGATTCCACAACGAAGCCTTTTTGTTTTAATTGTTCAACTTTCAGAAAAAATTGGTCTTTAATTTCAGTTTGCAAACTTGGATGCTCCACAATCTCCTGAATGTAGGCAAGTCGTTTTTTAGAAACAAATTCCTTATTTTTAGCATTACTCACCGTACTATCAAATTCATCTGGACCCGAGATTACATTCATCACCAATTGAAGATCAGCAGGATGATGGCTCATGGGACCAATAGAATCAAATGATGAAGCATAAGCAATTAAACCCCAACGTGATACTAGCCCGTAAGTAGGTTTAAGACCAGAAATTCCACAAAATGAAGCTGGCATCCGAATAGACCCACCCGTATCAGTACCTAATGAAAGGTGACACATTCCTGCTTGAACAGCAACCGCTGAACCACCTGAACTACCTCCAGAGACGTGATTCGTATTAGCATAATTTAATACTGGACCAAAAGAAGAATTTTCATTCGTCGAGCCCATCCCAAACTCATCACAATTTTGTCTACCAATAATAATGGCATCTTCACTGATCAGTCGTTGGACCGCAGTAGCTGAAAAAGTTGATTTAAAACCATTTAAAATTTGACTACCTGCTTGGGCACCGTGATCTTGATAACAAAGTAAGTCTTTTAAGCCAACCACCATTCCTGCCAATTTTCCTGCTTTGCCATCTTTAATTTTTTGGTCAACCAATCGAGCTGAAGCAAGTGCTTCCTCCGAATAAACCTCCAAAAAAACATTCAATTGTCCATTTAAAGCATTGATTCGACTTAAGTATTGCTCAACTAAACTTACACAGGATAAAGTACCTTGAAATAAAAAATTTCTTATTTCTGAATAAGGCTGCGGAATATTTTCCATTAAAAATGGGGGTTCAATTAAACACAAAAGCATAGTTGGAGAACCAACTATGCATTTTTAAGAAAAAAGGTTAATACAAAACTATTTTTTAGTTTCGTCTAATTCTTTATTGATTTGATCTTTCACTTCATTTTTGGCATCTTGAAATTCACGAATACCTTTACCCAATCCTTTCATAAGTTCTGGTAACTTCTTTCCTCCAAAAAATAATAAAATGGCTAATCCGATAAGTAACAATTCTCCGCCACCTAAACCATTCAAAAACAATAATATACTTGCTGTGTTCATATTTTCTAAATTTTAATTGTGTAAATATATTCAATCCTATTTAAAAATCCTCAAATAAAAAATCAAAAGATTACAATTGCTTTTCAAATTCATCTAATTCATTCTTAATTGATTTGCCAACCCAAAGCACCAACGCTAAATCATCCGTAAAACCAATAATGGGCAATACGTCAGGTATAAAATCAAAGGGTGAAATAAAATAAATTAAAACGGCCACTATTTTAGCTAAAGCAATCGCTGGAAGTTTTTTATAGGTCCCTTGCAGGTAAGCCTTGATCATTTGGCTAAACAAAACAACATAATGATTTAAAAGCTTCACAACAGTCAAATTAGAGTTAGCTGCTGTCCCTGTAACTTTTTGAAGAGCTCGCTTAATTAAATTCAACAAGCCCAATTGATCTTTTTGAATTATATCTTCCCCTTTTTGCAAAGCTTCTTTAAAATATTTAGAATCCAGAATTCGATCAATAAAAGACATATTTCGAGTCATTATTTAGATTTTAACTTTTAAATATACTAAAATCATTTTAAAATTTTAGTGGGCCTATCCTTATTAAGCAGGTTAACGAAAAAATCATTTAATTATTAGCTGTTTTGTCGTAATTTTGAAAAATTTTTTGAATCAATTAATATAAATTTTTTAAAAATGAAAATTACCGTAGTAGGTGCAGGAGCTGTAGGTGCAACATGCGCTGACAATATCGCTAGAAAAGAATTAGCAGATGAATTAGTTCTATTAGATATCAAAGAAGGTATCGCAGAAGGAAAAACGTTAGATATGTATCAAACAGCCAGCTTATTAGGTTTTGATACTACGCTCATTGGTTCAACAAATGATTACACAAAAACAGCTAATTCTGATGTCGTTGTGATCACTTCTGGTTTGCCACGTAAACCAGGTATGACGCGTGAAGAGTTAATTGGTGTAAATGCTGGTATTGTAAAAAGTGTTGTTGAAAACATCCTGAAATATTCTAAAAATCCAATTATCGTGATTATTTCAAATCCGATGGACACAATGACCTATTTAACTAATTCAATTGCCGGTTTAGATAAACACAGAATCATTGGAATGGGTGGTACCTTAGACTCCGCTAGATTTAAATGTTATTTAGCGAAAGCGATGGATGTGTCGATCAATGATATCTCTGGAACCGTCATCGGTGGGCATGGAGATACGACGATGATTCCTTTAAAACGTTTAGCGACTTATAACGGTGTTCCAGTAAGTCAATTTTTAGATGATGAAACTTTGGATAAAGTGGTAGCAGATACCATGGTGGGAGGTGCTACATTAACAGGCCTTCTGGGTACTTCCGCTTGGTATGCACCAGGAGCGGCAGGTGCTGCTTTAGTGGAAGCCATCGTACGAGATGAAAAGAAAATAATGGCATGTTGCGTGCCATTGAATGGAGAATACAATCAAAAAGATATTTGTTTGGGCGTACCCGTTATTTTAGGTAAAAATGGTTGGGAAAAAATCATAGATTACCAGTTAACGGATGAAGAACAAGCTACATTCAATAAATCAGCTGATGCCGTTCGAAATATGAATGCGGTCTTGGAAACACTTTCTTTATAAGATTATATTCAAAAAAAAAGCCTGCCATCTACATGGCAGGCTTTTTTTTAACATCTTTCCTTCTTACTTAGACCTGATTGCTATAACAGGATCCATTTTGGCTGCCACCCAAGCGGGTATTATTCCGGACAAGACGCCAATAAAACTAGAAATCACTAAACCTTTAGTGATATTTCCAATAGTTAATTGAAGAGGTAGTGCCTCCTGAGGTATGAAAGTAATAAGGACAACAAGACCTATGCCCACTAGCCCGCCAATTAGGCTGAGAAAAACAGCTTCAAATAAAAATTGAAATAAAATAAAATAATTTTTAGCACCCAATGACTTCTGAATGCCTATTATATTGGTCCGCTCCTTAACAGATACAAACATAATATTGGCAATTCCAAAGCCACCAACAAGCAATGAAAAACCAGCGATCAGTGAACCTGCTATATTTAAAGCTGCAAAAATTCCGTCGAAAAACTGATTCAAACCGTCCAATCGATTAATCGAAAAACTTAGTTCATCCTTCGGTTTTATAGATCTCAATCCCCTCATCAAACCAATCACTTCACCTTCCATGTCCAGTTGGCCCAAGTCAGAATCATATGCCTTCAAGGCAATATCAGGAGAAGGTCTATCTTTTTGAAATAAAGAAGAATAGGTTGAATAAGGTATAAAAACTTTTTCATCAGGTGTACCTCCAAAACTCAAGATATCCGTTCCTTTTTTTTCGATGACACCGATAATCGTGAATTTAATCCCATTCAACTTGATCACCTCTCCCACCGCATTTGAATTTAATTGCAAGTTTTCAGCCACCAATGAGCCAATAATACAAACATTCATCCCATTTTCAGATTCAATGGGCAAAAAATATCGGCCTGAGGCAATCGGAATATTAGCGATTTGGTTGTAGTCATAACTTGCACCAGTCATATTAACATCCATACTATTACTGCCTCTTGACGCCGTTTTTGTATTTCCGTTATCTATAATAGCCACAGCCTGAGCAGATTTTAAATTTTCCTTCAGAAATTTAAATTCCGAATATTTCATGTCGGGCCGATTAAAATACTTCCACCAAGGATAGTTATTTTCCATAATCCAAGGCCATTTTCCTAAATAAAATACACCTGCACCTGAAAATGAGTCAATCTCTGATCGAATATTTTTATTCAAAGAATCCACCGCCGTGAATACAGCAACAATAGCAAAAATACCTACACTAACCCCTAATAGAGATAATGTGGTCCTTAAAATATTGGATCTTAGTGCCTGATAGGCAAACAAGAAACTTTCCCAAACTTGAATTAAAATTTTCATAAATAACGGATTCAACTCAAAATTACGATTATTCATGAAACCTCGCATGATTAGTTGATGAATAGAAAATATAAACTCTAAATGGTTCTATGAAGGTAAGATTGGATTTTGTAATTTTAGGCTTTGTCGATTAATGTTATGGTTTGGAGTAAATCAGAAGTAGAAAACTTAACAATTCATTTTGAAGGAACGTTATATGTAGATCAATCTCAAAAATCCGAGATTGCTCGAAAAATATTTTCAACGGATGCCTCTGTATATCAAGTGAAGCCCAGTGCCGTTGCCATTCCAGCTAATTCTAAGGATATTAAGCGGCTACTTCTTTTTGCGAAAAAACACAAAACATCCATCATTCCTAGAGGCGCAGGAACATCTTTAGCGGGCCAAGTGGTCGGCGATGGAATCGTCATGGAAGTGGCATCTAATTTGAGTAGAATCATCCTTTTAAATAAAAAAGAAAAATCAGTCTGGGTAGAGCCTGGTATCATCAGGGATGATTTAAACAAACAAATTGAGCCATCAGGGTTATTTTTTGGTCCAGAAACCTCTACTGCGAATCGAGCACTATTAGGTGGTATGTTAGGCAACAATTCTTGCGGATTACACTCCATTGTTTGGGGAAATGTCAGGGATCATTTGTTAGAGACAAGAGCTATTTTATCAGATGGGTCTGAGATTCATACTCATCCACTCAGCAATGAGGAATTTTACAAAAAAACTTCATTAAATAACTTAGAGGGGAATATCTATAAAGAAATACATCGAATATTAAATAACCCTGAGCTTCAAAAGTTAATTAGAAATCGCTTTCCAAAGCCCGACATAAAAAGGCGAAATAGTGGATATGCATTAGATGCTTTAATCGAGATGCAGCCCTTTAATCCTACGGGGAAACCCTTTAATTTATCTGCCTTAATTGCCGGATCAGAGGGTACACTTGCTGTAGTTCATTCCATGAAATTAAATTTATTGGATTTGCCTCCTGAAGAAGTAGCATTGATTTGTATTCATTGCCATACGTTACAGGAAGCTTTAAAAGCCAATATTATAGCGCTCAAACATGAACCGACTGCCTCAGAATTAGTCGATGATTATATTCTATCTTTTACAGAAAAGCATCCCAATTTCCAACATGAACGTGATTTCATCGAGGGAAAGCCTGCAGCCCTTTTAATGGTCGAATTTAGATCTAGAAGTGTTGATGAACTAAATAGTCAAATAAGTGCATGTATTCAAAGTCTAAAAGAAGCTAATATAGGATATAGCTTTCCTGTCCTGGACAAATACCAAATCAACAAAGGATGGGATATTAGAAAAGCTGGTTTGGGACTTATTAGAAACCTGGTAAGTAAAAAACAACCCGTCAACTTAATTGAAGACTGTGCCGTATCGCCTGAAGATCTACCAAATTATGTAGCGGAGATACAAGAATTATTAGCCAAACACCAAGTTGATGCGGCATATTATGCACATGCTGGAGCTGGAGAACTCCATATTGAACCATTTTTAGATATTTCTTCCAAAGAAGGAAAACAACTATTTCGAACCATTTTAACCGAAACCGTCGACATTTTAAAAAAGTACCAAGGTTCGTTGAGTGGTGAACATGGAGATGGTCGATTAAGGGGAGAGTTTATAGAGAAAATGATGGGCAAAGAACTACTAGATCTATTTATAGAGATTAAGAACGTTTTTGATCCATTACAAATTCTTAACCCTGGTAAAATCGTGAACAGTCCTCCGATGGATGAGGAATTTAGAATTTCAAATTCAGATGGATATACCTTCAAGAATTTCTTCCATTATGGAGCTTTAGAAAACCCACTTCGATTAGCTGAAAAATGTTCAGGATCAGGAGATTGCAAAAAAACTGCACTAACCGGGGGAACCATGTGTCCAAGTTTCATGGCAACTCTAGATGAAAAAGATAGCACGAGAGCTAGGGCCAATATGCTCAGACAAATATTATCGGAACCAGCCGAAAACCCTTTCACAAATCCTGAATTAAATGATATCCTTGATTTGTGCCTTTCCTGCAAAGGTTGTCAAACGGAATGTCCATCCGGGGTGGATATAACAAAATTAAAAGCAGAAACTCTTCAGCAAAAATATTTAACAGATGGTATTCCGTGGAGAACCCAACTCATTGGACATTTCCCACTACTTCAAAATATTGCGAGAAAATTTGCACCACTCTATAATTTTTTGATTGAATTCCCTGTAACAGGCATGATCATCAAAACATTATTAGGCTTTGCATGGGAACGAAGTCTACCTAAAGTGTATTTCAATTCCCTAGAAGATTGGTTCAAAAAATATGCCAAAAAATACCCACAGGATCAATTCGAAAAGGGATTTGTCTATTTATTTGCTGATGAATTTACCAATTACAATGAAGTTGACCTAGGCAAGAAAGCCGTTCTTTTATTAAATGAATTGGGATTTGGGGTGAAAATACCTCACGGAGTCATTAGTGGTAGGAGTTATCTGTCGAAGGGGATGCTCATTGAAGCAAAAAAAATAGCAGAAAAGAATATTGCTATTCTTTCAGAAATCATAACAGGTGAACATCCATTGGTTGGAATTGAGCCTAGTGCTATTTTAACATTTAGAGATGAAATTCCAGATCTTGTTACTACTGAATTAAGAGATAAAGCTAAAAAAATAGCCAAAAATTCGTTGTTAATCGATGAATTTTTATCTGTACAAATCAAAAGTAAAAAAATCCAGCAGTCAGACTTTAGTCAGGAAAGTAAAAAAATAATGTTGCATGGCCATTGCCATCAAAAATCAATTGCAGGACTTGTGTCCACTAGACACGTATTAAGTTTTCCAGAAAATCAAGACGTTGAGCTATTGCCTACGGGATGCTGTGGCATGGCTGGATCTTTTGGTTATGAGAGAAAACATTATAACCTATCTCAGCAAATAGCCAATTTAGTCTTATTTCCTAGAGTTTTAGCGGCAAAAGACTCAGTCATCATTGCATCAAATGGAACATCCTGTCGGCACCAATTAAAAGATGGAATTCAAAAAACTGGACTCCATACTGTAGAGATTATGTACGACTCTCTGGCAAAAAAAACTTTTAAATCATGATCCAATATAATATTTCAATCTTTATCGAACATGCGATAGACTCCAAGGCATTAAACGCGCTTCAAAATATTGTAATCCCACAATTGAACAGGTTGGAATTTATAGACCAAGCATTTACCTATGAAATTTTATCCCATCAGGAACCCGATTCAAAAGGTTATTCCATCCAATGTTTCATTCCAAATTTTGACACTGAGCATGGGGATGAAATTGAAAATTTGATCTCGTCTTTTTTCCAACAAGAATTCCCTAATCAATTTGTTTATTTCCCAAGCCAATTAAAAAGAATTTAAGCCCATTCAATAGGAGGATTTAAAAAAGAATTTGCTGTGGAAAATGGTTTAGTTCCGAACCAACCTCCTCTATTAGCTGAAAGTGGCGAAGGATGTGCGGTCTTGATGATGTGGTGCTTAACAGAGTCTAGATCTTTCCCCAATTTTTGAGCATAATTACCCCATAACATAAAAACTACCCCACGTTTTCTACGATTTATTTCATTCAACATGTTTTTGGTAAAAGAAAGCCAACCGGCATTTGCATGGCTTCCAGGGAGGGAATCCTCAACGGTTAGAATTGTATTTATCAATAAAACACCTTGGTTAGCCCATGGCAATAAATTCCCTGAAACCAGCGAAATACCTAAATCAGTTTGTAATTCTTTATCAATGTTTTTTAATGAAGGAGGAAATACGACCCCTTCCGGCACAGAAAAACATAATCCATTTGCTTGATTTATTTGATGATAAGGGTCTTGTCCTAAAATAACGACACGAATATCCTGAAAGGGACAAGCATTATATGCCTTAAAAATGTTTTCTAAGGAAGGATATACCTTCTTTTGTTGATATTCCAAATTCAAAAAATCACTGAGTTCCTTCAGCAGATCCATGCAACCTGACTCATAGGCAATATTTTTCCAGTCCTCAGCTAACCATTCTTCTAAATTTAGTCTTAAATTGCTCATCAATTATATGGTATGAAAGATCCGAACACAAATAAATATATAATCTCTGTAGAAACCACGTACATGTCAGATTATGAACTGCAATTACCGTATAAATACTTTTTCACTTACCAGATTACGATCCAAAACTTATCAGATCAAACCGGACAACTCGTTAGTCGTTATTGGGAAATAAAAGATGGGTCGGGAATCAATGAAGTCGTCAATGGACTGGGTGTTGTGGGCCAACAACCTGTCATTGAACCTGGAGAAAGTTTTACCTATACCTCAGGATGTCCTTTAATATCCTCAATAGGTAAAATGGAGGGGTATTATTTATTTTTAAATTTAGCAGATAATTCAACCTTTAAGGTTCAAATACCCGCATTTGAATTAATACCCAACTTCGCTTTAAATTAAATGAAACGATTTTTATTTAACCTAAAAGCCGGGAATGCCCATGGATTACATTCTCCATTTGTCTATGAATTGTATACTCAAGTCATCAATCCTTGCTTGCATCAATCAGGTGAATTGAGCTTGTTATTAAAAAAAGAATTAACCCATTTTGAGGCTAAATCATTAGATAACAATAAGTTAAGAGTCCAAATAATACCAATAGATCAATTGGACATGGAAGTATTAGAGACGAAATATGAAGATGTGTTGTTGGTCACCCAGATTAGAAATACACTGGGTTTAGCTCTTTGGGAAAAACTGATCAAAAATGAACAAATCATTTTATCCATTGAATTATTTGAAATTGGATTACTGTTTTTTAACCCAATAGCCCCCAAACAACATTTTAAATTTAAAAAATCTTAAGCTAAAATGGGGGCAATTACTTTACCAGCCACATCTGTTAATCGAAAGGATCGTCCTTGGAAAGGATAGGTCAACTTTTCATGATCTAGACCTAAAATATGTAAAATGGTCGCTTGAAGGTCATGAATATGAGCCTTTCCTTCCACCCCTGAGTAACCTATTTCATCGGTTGCCCCATAAGTAAATCCTTTTTTGACCCCTGCACCCGCCATCCAAATCGTAAACGCATCAGGATGATGATCGCGGCCTAAAAATGGAGCTGGTTTATTATCACGATTTTCTTGCATGGGTGTGCGACCAAATTCGCCACTCCAGACAACTAAAGTTTCATCTAATAATCCCCTTTGCTTCAAATCAAATAATAGAGCACTCATTCCTTGATCTGTTTCTTTGCACTTAGTTCGTAATCCAATTTCCAAAGCTTCTGAGGCACTGGAACCGTGTGTATCCCAACCCCAATCATACAATTGAATAAATCGCACTCCATTCTCAGCTAACTTTCTAGCTAATAAACAATTATTGGCAAATGAAGGGGTTCCAATCGTTGTGCCATATAAATTATGGATGTATTCAGGTTCATCACGAATATCCATCACATCTGGTACCGAAGCTTGCATTTTAAATGCCATTTCATATTGAGAAATTCGCGTCAAAATTTCAGGATCTTGATATTCTTCGTATTCTCTTTGATTAATTTCATTAATCGCATCGATGGTGTTACGTCTGTCATCACGAGTAACCTGACTAGGGTTTTCAACATATAAAACTGGCTCACCTGTGGATCTGCAATGTACACCTTGATAGATAGAAGGCAAAAAACCACTGCCCCAAATACTCTTCCCTCCTTCTGGATATTTATTTCCCGAAGTAAGTACAATGAAACCAGGTAAATTTGCATTTTCTGAGCCTAGGCCATACACCGCCCAAGCCCCCATACCAGGTCTTCCCAATCTTGCACTTCCTGTTTGCATAAACAATTGCGCAGGTGCATGATTAAATTGATCCGTATGCATGGCTTTTAGAAAACATACCTCATCGACTACATTTTGAAAATAGGGCAAGTAATCAGAAACCCAGGCACCCGATTGGCCAAACTGGTTGAATTTACCTTGAGGACCTAACATTTTAGGAACACCTCGAATAAAAGCAAAGGTTTTACCTTTCAATAATTCCTCCGGACAGTCTTTACCATGCCATTTAACCAATTCGGGTTTGTAATCAAAAAGTTCCAACTGAGATGGTGAACCCGCTTTATGAATGTAAATTACCCGTTTGGCTTTAGGTAAAATATGTGCCAATTTCGCCAAGGATTCTTCTTGGCCTAGAGGTGTATTCTCACATGAACCTAGCATAGAGCCCAAAGCCATCATTCCCATACCCGTAGAACATTGACGTAAAAAATGCCTACGTGTTAAATAACTCAATGCTCTATTTTCTAGTTCTTGGCTCATCTCTTACATTTTTGTCACAAATTCATCTAAATTCAACATTGCACTAGCGGCCCAATCATATCCTTGGATTTTATTCGAGGATTTGACCGACTGGCCCCTATTAAACAGATTAACTAAAGTAGTTAAATCTTTGTTTTTTATTTCATGGACAAACATTTTCTTGTACATCGCAGCTATTCGCTCTTCAGGTTTTTCGTTTTTCATTTTAGCCATATCCAAAGCTATTTTATGAGCCACCTCGACAAAAACTGGGTCATTTAACATGACAAGTGCCTGCAATGGGGTATTTGTTCGTACCCTTCTGACAAGACAAACTTCACGGGAAGGCGAGTCAAACGTAAACTGGGAAGGATAAGGTCCTGTACGCCTGGTAAAGATATAAATAGCCCTTCTATACTGTTCATTTCCTTCACTTTGTTTCCATTTTAAACTACTATTTACTGCTTGCCAAACACCCTCAGGCTGATATGGCATAACGGGTTTACCATACATTTTGGGATTTAATAGTCCAGATACAGATAAAGCTTGATCTCGAACTTGCTCCGCAGATAGTCTAAAACGAGGTCCTCGAGCTAAATATTTATTGTAGGGATCAACCGCCATTAAAGATTTGCTGGCTTTGGAATCTTGTTGGTAAGTGGAGGAACAAACGATTTCTTTGATTAAAGCTTTTGGCTTCATATCGTATTTGAAAATAAACTGGTAGGCCAAATAATCCAGTAATTTCTGATGAGAAGGTTTAGCCCCTTGCGAACCAAAATCTTCTAGAGTTTCAACAATCCCCATCCCAAACAATTGCTCCCAAAATCGATTTGCTACATTTCTTGCAAATAAAGGATTAGACGAATCCACAACCCAATTAGCTAACCCAAGACGATTCTTAGGCCATTCAGCTTTAAATTGATGCATAAAACCGGGCACATCGGGTTGAACGGAATCTCCGTGGACGAGCCAATTACCCCGTTTAAATACGTAGGTGTTCCGACTATAATCCTTTGGCATTTCTAAATAAATGGGGAAATTATCTGTTTTGGCTGTTACTAAGGAAAGAAATCCATCAAAATCATTTTTACTTAAATTCAATTCTGGAAGCAATGCAAACCAAACAATTTTAAACACATCATCTGATTTTCCTGCCAACTTCCCATTAAAGGCTTCCAAGTAATAATCTTGCCTGCCTGTTGACACAGGCCAATTTAACGTTAACAATTTACCTTTCGAAGTCGTGTCCAATTTAACTTTTAAAACTACTTTCCCATGAATACCACCCGCTCGTATTTGCAATATCCCTCCAGGATTTTTAGCCGAATATTGCAATAGTAATTGTTTAACACCGTCTGTCTTTAATTTTGGTAATCGACAACTCCCCGTATGTCTTAAGCCTATTTGTGTTCCACCTAATAAGGCTCCCTCAGTAAAATTATCAGCATAGTGCGCATGAAACCTAGGTTCTAAAAACTTAATAAATCGATTTAAATACATTTTTTGCGCTGAAGGCAATGAGGAAATTTTAGCCTGAAATTCAGCTAATTTCGGAAGATCAGTTGAGTTAAACTGCCGAATATTAGGTGCTTCATCTCCAGTATCTTCATCCCGAGTGTTATTAAGAAATGCCATGAACTTGTAATACTCTTCATGTCTAATTGGATCATATGGATGGCTATGACATTGAACGCATGAAAATGAAGTACCATGTAAAGCATCCCAAGTTGTATTCACTCGGTCTATAACAGCGGCCACTCTAAACTCCTCATCTACCGTTCCTGTCTCATCATTATTCATCGTATTCCGATGAAAACCTGTGGCAATGTAATCGTCGTCTTGGGGATTTTCCAACAAATCTCCCGCTAATTGTTTTTTGACAAATTCACGAAACGAAAGATTTTTGTTAAAAGAAGAAATAACCCAATCGCGGTAAGGCCAAATGGTTCGACCATTATCTTTTTGATAACCACGGCTATCTGAATAGCGTGCAAGATCTAACCAAACGGATGCCCATTTCTCACCAAATGAAGGCAAATTCATTAATTTATCAACAAATTTTGCGTAATCTTCATCTGTCTGAATCATACTGAATTCATTAACCATAGATTCCGTAGGTGGCAAACCGGTTAAGTCAAGAGATAATCGGCGTACCAAAATCTCCTTTTCAGCCTTTTTTGAATGAGCTAACCCTTGATTATTTAACTCTTCCAATACAAAATTGTCAACCGGGTTTTTAACAAAACTTTCAGTCCAAAACTTTAATTTTGATAGCAATCCTTCGCTGGCAGGAATGGATGGTTTTTTGACAGGTAAATAAGCCCAATGATCCTCCCACTTAGCACCTTCCTTCACCCATTGAGTCAATATGTTGATTTCTTTAGAAGTCAATGGATCCTTTTTATAGGGCATTTTCTCTTCTGGATCTTTGGAATGCAATCGACTAATAAAATCGCTCTTTTCAGGATGAAAAGGAACAATACTAGGTTTGCCAGATGCTGTGGCAGCATAAGCTTCCTCTTGAAATAACAAACTAAACTTACCTTGTTTTTTTACTCCCCCATGACAGGCGATGCAATGCTTATTTAAGATGGGTTTAACATCCTGAGCATAGGAAATTTGCGTTCCAGAAGAAGATGAAATATAGGTAGAAACCAAAATACCACTGACAATCAGGGATACCGTTAACAACCAATACAGATTTCCTTTGCTCATCATAGAATCTAAGATATAAAGCTTTAATCTTCAAATTTATACTAAGTTTTTGGTATAAAAAAAAGGGTGACGAAATCGCCACCCTTTAAAAAAGAATTTTATGGACTAAGCAGGTTTAGCAATTTCAACTAAAACTCTTTTACCCTTTATTTGGGCTCCAGCCATTTTTTCTAAAACCACATTGGCATACTCCTTAGGCACATCGACATAGGTACGTTTATTCTCAATTTGAATTTGACCTAATACATTTCCTGGAATTCCAGACTCACCCGCGAAGGCACCTACAATATTAGAAGGAGATATTTTTTCATCAAATCCAATGTTGACAAACATTCGAACCATATTTTCATCGGAACGATAAGGTTTCCCTTCACGATCCATGCGAGGGCCTCTAGGAGCTGATGAACGATCACGATCGTTTCCTCTTTCAAAACGTCCGCCTCGATCTCCACCACCACGAGAATCGCGATCAAAGCGACCAGCACCTCTTCGGCTATCACGGTCTCCCCCACGATCATTGCGATCTCTAAATCCTCCACCCCCGCGCTCATCACGGCCATATTTGCGTGATTGACGTTCAAGCTCACCCTCTAAATTTTCATCCCCAAACTCATTTTTCTGAACTCCCATGCTCAATTTAACTAGAGCACTTACAATCTGATCTACGGTAAATCCAGCATGTTGCAAGTTAGGTAACGCATCAGCAAATAAATCCAAATCGCCCTCTGCAATCGTGCTAGCGACACGTTCAATAAACATGCCTTTTTTAATCCCTACCACATCAGAGAAAGTTGGAATTACGCCCTTATCTATTTTAACTTTAGTATAGTTCATAATTTCACGTAAACGATTACGTTCAGAACCCACTACCAAGGTAAAAGCTTTACCAAATTTACCTGCACGTCCCGTTCTACCGATCCGGTGCACATAATATTCTTCGTCCAATGGAATGTCATAATTAATTACAGCATCCACATTTTCAACATCCAATCCACGAGCCGCGACATCTGTCGCCACTAAAAAACTGACATTTCCTGAACGAAAACGATTCATCACTTGAGTACGCTGACTTTGCCTTAAATCGCCATGCAAGCCTTCAGCTGCATAACCTCTTAACGCTAACTCTTCAACAACCTCGTCAACACGCTTTTTCTGATTACAGAAAATCAATACTAATTTTAAGGCATAAAAATCGATCAAACGAGTAGTAACCTCCATTTTAGCTCTTCCTTTGACGTCAAAATACAATTGCTCAATGTTGACGTTAGTAATCTCATTCTTAACCACCTTAACTAATTTAGGATCCGTTAAAAAACGATTTGTCAAAGCCAAAATAGGCTTAGACATGGTCGCTGAGAATAAAACCGTTTGACGCTCATTGGGTATTTCTTCCAAAATACTTTCAATATCTTCACGAAAACCCATATCAAGCATTTCATCCGCCTCATCCAATACCACCATAGAAGTCTGATTTAATTTTAACGCGCGGCGCTCAATTAAATCTATCACACGTCCTGGTGTACCTACGACAATATTTGCCCCAGCTTTTAGGGATTTGATTTGTCGGTCAATCGAATCACCTCCATAAACGGTTGTAACCCAAACACCTTTCGTGAATTTGGATAATTTTCTCATTTCCTCTGAAACCTGAACCGCTAATTCACGGGTAGGACATAAGATGATCGCTTGAACAAATTTCTCAAAGGGAACAATATGTTCGATCATAGGAATACCAAATGCTGCCGTTTTACCAGTGCCTGTTTGCGCCTGACCGATAACATCTCTACCCTCCATTACATATGGAATTGCTTCTGATTGAATGGGAGAAGCATATTCAAAGCCCATTTCTTTAACTGCGGCTTGGATTCCTTCCGATAAAGGAAGCGAATCAAAGCGAATTTTTTCACTCATTTAGATATATTTTAATTACGATGCCCGAACACATCCGTAATTTAACTCTTGCCAATAGCCCTAAAAATGAAAGGGATTTACATTACCTGTAAAAGAGTTTGTGCGGATGTATTTGTACTTATTTATTACAAAAGTATCTTATTAATCTATATAAACCTAATATATTGTATTATTTCAATAAATTACGCTTAGTAAATATAAATTTGACTTGAGAATCAACCTGGTTATTGTTACTTTCTACGCTAGGCTGCACACTAATTTTTTTAAAGGAAAGGCCTTCTCCCACTAAGCGGTTTTTAATAATAAAAGCACGTTTAAAGGATGATTTGTCATCTTTATTAGAAATTGCTAAAATCTGGACATCGACATTTTTTGATTTATTTAAATAGCTCGAAAGCTGCTTAAATAAATAATCCGTTGGCTTCATTAATAAATCGGTATTCGGATCAAAGCTAAGTTCATCACAAATAAGTTCTACCGGTGAGGTTTGAGTTGAATCTGTTAAATATGTGTGTAAATCAACTAAAATTGACTTCGTAGGTACCACATTTTGAGTGCCATCTGGCCAAGTTAATGTGAAAAGGGAATCATTCTTAAGTCGATTAGAATCCAAGACCGCTTTTGTTAAACTATCATTGAACTTATTTAAACTGTCGATGGGGATTACCTCTTCAAGGTCCGCTGTTATTTCGGATTCAGTACTGGGCCTAAATAAGGTATACCAAAGCGTAAAACCACTTAATATGATCGTTATAACAATATATAAAAGATTTTTCTGATCAAAAATCAGATGTTTTGTTTTGACATCATCTCGATTAGCATCTTCTGTTAAATAGACTAAAGCCTCAGGATCTAATTTTAATACATCGGAAAGTAATAGGATGTCAGAAATCGCAAAACGTAAATTTGATGGACATAAAATACTAAAATCTCCTTTTTTTAAGATAAAAAACTCCGCAAAAGACTTCCAATCCTTTAATGCATCGTAATCTTCTTCTTTTAATTTAAAGCCATATAAACCAAAAAGTACACTCAAACCTTTCAAAAATGACGAACTTTTACATCCTAATTCCCTTGAGATCAGCATCGCAATAGCACTCTTCTTATCTGGAATGAGAATCCCAATTAGGCCTTCTCCATATTGACTAATCTCTTCTAATTGTAATTTAGTCGCGTTACCTGCCTGCAACTCCTGAATCGCGACGCTCGGCATGGATTTCTGTAAGATAAAATTATAAAGTGCATTGAATCTAATTCGATTCCGAATTAGTTTCAATAAACCCCCTAAGATAATGGCCTCCCAGACAGGTATTAACTCTTCCACTTTGGGTTCCGACTCACCAGTAAATAAAGAGATTCTGCGAATCACATTTCCGCGTAAATCTTCTTGAATAACACCAAATAATTCACCCATAGTTTTTATTTCAAATACAAAATTACAAGTACTCGAGCACATATAAGAATTATTTTACGCATATTTTTTTCTTTTATTCGCTGTAAACTTTACATTCATTACCTTTGTAATATGAAGAAAGTATTATTCATAGACCGGGATGGCACTTTAATTATTGAGCCCCAACCAGACCTGCAAGTTGACAGTTATGAAAAATTGTCTTTTCTGCCCTATGTTATATCGAATTTAAAGAAGATCCATGAAGAATTAGACTTTGAATTAGTCATGGTTACTAACCAAGATGGGCTAGGTACCTCATCATTTCCTGAAGACACATTTTGGCCAGCCCAAAATAAAATGTTGGATATTTTATCCTCAGAAGGAATCGTATTTTCCAATATTTTAATTGATAAATCTTTCGCAAAAGATAACCTACCGACCAGAAAACCCGGTTTGGGATTATTGGGAGATTACTTATCGGGCGATTATGATTTAAAAAATTCAATTGTCATTGGTGACCGAATCACGGACATTCAGCTAGCAAAAAACCTGGGTTCAAGAGCAATTTTGATCGGTGACCTAGAGGTTCCTACTGAATTGAAATCAATTACTGCGCTGCAAACCTCACATTGGAATGACATTTACGCATTTTTGAAATTGCCCCAGCGCCAGGTTCATCACACTAGAAATACGCATGAGACTAAAATTTCCATTGACTTAAACTTAGATGGGAAAGGCCATGCAAGCAATCAAACTGGATTAGGATTTTTTGATCACATGTTAGATCAAATTGCAAAACATGGTAATCTTGATCTCGCTATACAAGTCAAAGGCGATTTACATATCGACGAACATCATACCATCGAAGATACTGGAATTGCACTAGGGGAAGCATTTGCTTTGGCTTTAGGTGAAAAGAAAGGCATAGCGCGCTACGGATTTTTATTGCCCATGGATGATTGTTTAGCCCAAGTAGCCTTAGATTTTTCTGGTCGAAACTGGCTGGTTTGGAAGGCAGAATTTAAAAGAGAAAAGATTGGAGAAATGCCAACAGAAATGTTCAGCCACTTCTTTAAATCCTTTTCAGATGGTGCCAAATGCAATTTAAATATTCAGGCAGATGGAGAGAATGAGCATCATAAAATCGAGTCAATTTTTAAGGCATTTGCAAAATCAATTCAATTAGCAGTTAAAAGAGACATCAATAATTTAAATTCTTTGCCGAGTACTAAAGGATTACTATAAATAATTTCATAATTTTGAGCAAAATTTAACATCACATGGGATATTCAGGAGCCGCCTTTTTCATCATTTTATTTGCAGTTTCTATTGTAGTAGGAGCCAAACTTCAAAAGATTTACAAAGAAAGAGGTAAATAAATCATTATAGAATTCCTTCATCTGCAAAGCTGAAATAGGTTTTGGAAGACACAATTAAGTGATCCGAGATTTGTATTTCAAATAAGCTAGCAGCCTCAATTATTTTATGCGTTAATTGCTTATCCGCTTGACTGGGTTTTAATTGACCTGAAGGGTGATTGTGTGCTAAAATTATTGCAGATGACGTTTGCTCTAAAGCAGATTTAAACAATAACTTGATATCCACGGATGTACCAGACACGCCTCCTACACTAAATTTTTCAAGTTTAATTAACCGGGAAGCACGATTTAGGTGAATAACCCAAAACTCCTCATGCCTTAAATCACCCAAATGAGGTTTCAACAAATGATAGGCATCTTTGGAAGCTAATATGGTATCGATCTGATGAGATGTTTCAAAAACAGCTCGGCGACGACCTAATTCAAGCGCGGCAACTAATACTGCTGATTTAGCTTTGCCAATTCCCTTGAATTTCATAAAGTCAAATTGATTAAAGCGACCCAACTCATTTAGATCGCCTTGTATAGAATTTAGAATATCCTTTGAAAGATCCAAAGCGGATTTATTAGGAATCCCGGTGCCGATTAATAAAGAAAGTATTTCCTCAATCCGAAGCGTATCCTTCCCTTTTAATTCCATTAACTCTCGAGGCCTCTCCTCCAATCGGATTTCTTTGATTTTTCCACCCCTAAGTACTCCATTCATTTGACTATTTTTAGGGAAGGTAAACCTTATAAACAAGAAAACCCCGCATTTGCGGGGTTTATCACTATACTGATAATCTAAAACTATGCGGCTAATTTATTGGCCAACTTAGCTAATTTAGATTTTTGATTTGCTGCTTTATTCTTGTGAATAATATTTTTCTTTGCCAATTTATCCAATGCAGATGAAACCTTTTTATATAAATCAACCACAATAGATTTATCCGTCGCAGAACGAAGATTTTTAATCATCGTACGAGTTGACTTATGTTGATAACGGTTACGCAAACGCTTTGATTCATTTGCTCTAATACGCTTTAATGCTGATTTATGATTTGCCATTGTTTAAATAATCTTCTTCTTCTAATAAAATTGAAATGCAAAATTAAACAAAATGATTTTAAAACACAACATCATCGGCAAAAAAAGCTTTTATATTCTTATTATATTTATGTTGGCTATGCATTTAAATGGATACTCAGCAGAATTATGTAAATCCTGGGGCTTTTTTGCGCATAAAAAAATAAATAGATTGGCTATTTATACCTTGCCCGTTGAATTGATTCCATTTTATAAAAGACATCAAAAGGAAATAGAAGATTTGTCCGTATTACCTGACCAACGAAGATACATCATGGATAATGAGGCCTCTAGACACTATATAGATTTAGATCGATATATCATTTCAGAGATAAAATATACCCAGTGGGAAGAAATTATAAAAAAAATTAGTCCTGACAGTTTAATTAATCATGGGATTGTCCCTTGGCACATTCCTATATTATACCAACAATTAAAATATGCATTTATTCGTCGGGATACGTTAAAGATCATTAAATTATCTGCGGAAATGGGTCATTACGTCGGAGATTTACATGTTCCATTGCACACAACGTCCAATTATGATGGGCAAAAAACAGGACAAACTGGCTTGCATGCATTTTGGGAATCTCGAATTCCTGAATTACTACATGAGGAATTAGAAGATTGGGTTGGCCCAGCATGCTTCCTCCCAAATCTAACGCATTCAATATGGGATTGGTTAATGGAATCACACGCTCAAGTAAAAATTTTAATTGAAAAAGAGGCCAAATTAAATGCCACATTTAGGAAATCGAAGAAATATACCTTCGAAAAAAAAGGGAGTGTTTTACAAAAGAATTACAGTATAGTATACAGTAAAAAATACCATCAAGTCCTTGACCATCAGATAGAAGCCAGGTTTCAAAGCGCGTATAAACATATTGGAGATATTTGGTATTCAGCATGGATTGAAGCAGGCCAACCCTTTTTTAAATAAAATTTTGCAATTTTGCACGATGGAAGACCCAAAATTTGTTCAGCTTAAACCAGGTAAAGATTCTCCTGTAAAAAGATTTCATCCATGGATTTTTTCAGGAGCGATCTTAAAACAAAGCAATCATCTAAAAGATGGAGATTGGGTAAATGTGATCAGTTCGAGAGATGAATTCTTGGGTACAGGTCATTTTCACCATGGAAGTATTTCGGTCAAAATTGTATCTTTTCAAAAAATCTCTTCAAAAGAAGAATTCTGGATCCAACGAATTAAAAATGCCTATGATTTAAGGCAAAAACTACCTCTTGCAAATACCAACGCATACCGATTAATCCATGGCGAAGGAGACGGATGTCCTGGTTTAGTGATCGACCATTACAACGGTGTTTTTGTATTTCAAGCACATACGATTGGGATGCATTTAGACCGCATGGAAGTTGTTAATGCTTTGAAGCACGTTTTTGGTAAAAAGATCAAAGCAATTTATGATAAAAGTAAAGAAACCTTGCCCCCTGAGTATGCACAAAACTGCAACAATGATTATTTAGAGGGAAAAGCAGATACACCTTATGAAATTACAGAAAATGGGATAAAGTTTTCAGTAAATTGGGTTACTGGTCAAAAAACTGGCTTCTTTATTGACCAACGCGATAACAGGGAATTGCTATCATTATACTCAAAGGGAAAGTCTATCTTAAATACATTTTGCTATTCGGGAGGGTTTTCGATGTATGCCCTCAAACAAGGTGCTAAAAGAGTGGTGTCGTTAGACACATCTGCCAAAGCCATTGATTTGGTCAAAATTAATTTAACCTTAAATGAATTCTCCGATAAAAAGCATGAGTCTATCGTAGGTGAAACCCTACCCTATTTAAAGAATTGCGAAGACGAATTTGATATCATTATTTTAGATCCACCGGCCTTTGCTAAATCAATCAGCAGTAAACACAAAGCCCTTCAAGGATATCAAAAAATCAATTATTTAGCCATTAAAAAAATCAAAAAGAATGGACTTATATTTACCTATTCTTGTTCTCAAGTAATCACAAGAGATTTATTTTATAATATGCTAGTTGCGGCAGGAATAGAAACGGGTAGAGAAATCCAAGTTATTCATCAAATGACTCAGGCTCCTGACCATCCCATCAATTTATTTCACCCAGAAAGCAATTACTTAAAAGGGTTTGTATTAAGAGTTATTTAGTCAACAAATCGGAAGATGCGACTCCAGCGAATTTTACCGGAGAAAAGACCTTTATTAGGATCTAAAGACATCCAAACAAAAACGGCCTTTCCGACAATATGATCTGCGGGTACAAATCCCCAAAACCTAGAATCAGCTGAATTGTGACGGTTATCCCCCATCATAAAATAATAATCTTGCTTAAAAGTATAGCTAGTTAACACTTTTCCATTCTGCATAATTTTATCTCCATTCACAGTAATGCCCTCGTTCCCTTCATATTTTTGAATAGCTTCCTGGTATAATTTGACATTTTTTGCATCCAACTTAACTGTCCATCCTTGGGCAGGAATTTGCAAAGGTCCGAACCAATCTCTATTCCATTTAAACAAGGTCGTATCATGTGGAAAAATAGCCTCAAAAGCCTGTCCTTTAACATCCTTGAAGGAATCATAATCAAAGGTCGATTTAGTTGATGCTTTAGAAATTTCGGAAATTTTAAGGGTTGATGTATTTAATTTATACCCCACTAATTGATTTAATGAGTCGGCAAGAGGTAGCCAATCAGCTGAATCAAAACTAGCATCTGGAGAATTTCGAATACCAAATTGGTCAAAAAATCCTTCTTCCAATGTTTCCTTCGTCTTCATAAAAACAGGATGTTGCATTCTTTCAGGATTTTCTAAGGCCTTATTGTTAATATAAACCTGTTGGTCACGAACTTCTATCACATCACCTGGGGTCGCAACACACCGTTTTACGTAAAATGTTCGTAAATCCAAAGGTGCATCTCCATCTTCTTCCCAATTAGGTGCATTAAAAACGACCGCATCTCCTTTTTTAACATCAGTAAAGCCTGGCAAACGGAAAGTAGGCAAATTCAGCCAACGTAAATAAGATGGAATATTTGTGAACCAAATTTTTTGATGCGTTAAAGGTAGCTGCAACGGGGTTTTTGGAGTACGAACCCCATAATGCATTTTACTAACAAACAAGAAATCACCGACCATCAAAGAACTCTCCATGGATGGCGTAGGAATGGTATATGCCTCAAATAGAAAAAAGCGTATGAGGGTAGCCGCAACTACTGCAAATAAAACGGAATCCAACCATTCTCTAAAAGCTGATTTTTGTGTTGGTTTTTTTGCGTCTTTGGAATTCATAAAATTATTTTTTGTGTAAATACTTATCGATTAACTCTTGTGATGGTTTATTAATGTAAGGGGATGGGAAACCTCTTTCGATGAAATCAGCATCAGCCATATTTGTATAACGTAAATGAGAAGACCATCTAATTTGATTATTGGTTATCATACCTGATTCGTGCACGAGTAAAGTGGAAAAAATAACAATGTCTCCCATCTTGACTTCAGGTTGTAATGTAGGATAAGCATTCCGGTCAAATTGAACTTCAGCAAAACCATTTTCTAACTTATCGGTAAGGGGCCCTAATTTATGTGACCCTGGATAAAATATGACAGGACCATGTTCAATTTCCAAATCAATCAAAGGGAACCACACTACGATGGAATCCTGAGAGGCCAACATAGAAACCCAGTCCTGATGCAATGGAGTTTTATAAAAATGTTCAGACATGGCAAGGTCAGGGTGGTTGAAAAACAACATCGGCCTTGTACACATCAATGGCTTCGATAAGCCTAAATTCTTCACTAATTCGATTAATTCAGGGTTAACAGATAATTGATATAATTCAACTAATCCTGTTTGAATTAATTTTCCACAACTGACAAAAGTGTCTAAATGATTTTGAAACAATTGGGTCATTTGAGCCAAAAAGTCTCCTTTAATGCCTAAATGATCAAATTGAATTTGGAAAATATGTTTAGCCGCCAATTGAATATCCTCAATTAATTGACGCTCAAAAAAACCTGGAATTACCACAACCCCATTTTCTTTTAACTCTAATTTTAATTGGTCTAGGTTCACCATTCTAATTATTTTAACAAATCTTCCATGCCTAAAACACCTTTTTTACCCAAAATCCATTCTGCAGCAATCACCGCGCCAAAGGCAAATCCCTCTCGACTAAACGCTTCATGAGTAATTTCAATTTGATCTACCTTCGAAATGTATTTTACTGTATGCGTACCCGGTTTTGTTGACTCTCTTTGTGACCAAATCGCTATTTCATCCGCCCCAGGAATTTCATTATTAACCCATTTTTTCTTATTGGCATATTGACTCATTATTCCTTCGGCAATCGTGATGGCCGTCCCGCTAGGTGAATCTTTCTTCTCTACATGATGAATCTCATTCGTATAAATATCATATCCTACATGCGGCTGCATTAATTTGGCCAGTTGCTGGTTCAATTTAAAAAACAAATTAACTCCGATCGAATAATTTGAAGCGTAAAAAAAAGTAGAATCAAATGTCTTAGTCGCTTTTTCCACTTCAGCTTTTTTCTCTAACCAACCGGTGGTTCCACAAACAATTGGGATTTGTTTTTCGATACATTTCATGATATTGGAAAATGCAGAAACTGGATTTGAGAACTCAATAGCAACATCAACTTCTTGATTCGTCAAAGAAACCAAATCATCTGGGTTTTCAATATCTATTTTTGAAACAATTTGATGCCCACGGTCTATTGCAATGCGCTCAATTTCCTTCCCCATTTTTCCGTAACCAATTAAAACTATTCTCATCGCAATCGATTATTAAAATTAAAAGTCAAAGATACACTAGAAAACATTCCTTTTGAAATAGGATCAAACTCAAAATTAGGTTTAATCTTTAAACTTATATCATCAGATACATCAAAAGTCTTCAAATGGGCACTTACGTTGGCATCAATTACATTAAAAGCCCATGCCACGGCTATTCCTATATACGTATAATCCCTATTTCGTCTAAATCCGTCATTCAAGCGCTTTAATTGGTTGATATCCAAATCTCGAACAACCCCATCTTCATAAGGAACAGCGACAGTCGACGGCGGTACATAGGAAGGATCTTCCGTGTGTGGAGAAACAACATAATAATAATCCCGATACTTCATATATCGCGTGTGATTGTAATTGGCAATTAAACCCAAGGTAATGAATGCTCCGGCCACTAGGGGTAATTTCCAATATTGCCGATTATTTATTTGCCCCCAACCAGGGATCATTAAGGAATGTATAGTACTAACCCTAGGAATTATTTTATCCTTTTTTGTTGAAATTGAGGCCAATGAATCCGTTTTTTTACTAGTCGTATCCACTAAATTTCCTAGCATATTGAACGAAAAAAATACACTCATTAATAGGACCAGAAAATGTTTTATAAAACCCATTAGGTTACTTTTGAACGAGAGATATCAACTTTTCAAGTTCCTCTTTTGACTTAAACATTACCTTCAATTCGCCCTTGCCCTCGTCATTCATCTTAAGACTGACCGGCAACTTAAATAAGGTAGATAAATTAGCCTGCCAAGTGCGGAGTTGGTCCACTTTAACTTCCATCTTATCTACAGGACTATCTTCTATATGGGAGGACTGCCTTACGGCATCTTCTAATTTCCTAACAGACCATTCCTCTGATATCGTCTTAAGAAAAAGTGTATTTTGGATTTCAGCATTCTCTAATGAAATCAAAGAGCGAGCATGTCCCATCGATATTTTATTATCACGAATCGCAATTTGAATGTGTGTAGGCAATTTAAGTAAACGAATATAATTCGTTACCGTAGACCTATTTTTTCCTACGCGAGCACCCAAATCCTCTTGCTTCAAATGACACTCCTCCATCAATCTTTTATAAGAAAGGGCAATCTCAATGGCATTTAAATTCTCTCTTTGTATATTTTCAATTAATGCTAACTCGATCATTTGTTGGTCATCTGCCATCCGAACATAGGCTGGAATGCGAGTCAATCCTGCTAATTTTGAAGCTTGAAATCTTCTTTCTCCTGAAATTAATTGGAATTTTCGTGGGGCAATTTTCCGAACCGTAATAGGTTGAATGATGCCTTGTACTCGTATCGATTCCGCTAAATCGTTTAAGGCGTCTACTTCGAAATGTTCTCGAGGTTGGAATGGGTTAGTCTCAATACAATCTAAGGCAATTTCTTCCATCAAATTAACCGAATCAAGACTACCCGCATAGTCAGAGGCGTGCAAACCTTTCCCTTGTACCTTATCAGAATCTTCCAATAATGCCCCTAATCCACGACCTAATCCAATTCTCTTCTTCAAATTTGACTCTTGTTTACTCATTACATTAAAAATTATATCTCCAACAAAAGACCATTTTTTCGCACAATTTCTTTTGCGAGGTTTAAGTAACTAATTGCTCCTTTACTTTCTGCATCATGTAAAATGGCGGGTATCCCATAACTTGGAGACTCTGACAAACGAATATTTCGGGGTATAATTGTCTCAAAAACCATATTTTTAAAATGAGAATTAACTTCATTGACTACTTGATTAGATAAACGCAACCTTAAATCGTACATGGTCAAAAGGATACCCTCAATTAGCAATTGAGTATTTAAACGACTTTGAATGATCTTTATGGTATTTAATAATTTACCTAAGCCTTCTAACGCATAATATTCACATTGAACTGGAATAATCACTGAATCGGCAGCAGTCAAGCTATTAATCGTAATTAACCCTAGGGAAGGCGAACAGTCCATGATAATAAAATCATAGTCGTCTTTAATATCCTGTAAGGCTTCTTTCATTTTACCTTCTCGATTAGTCAGATTAATCATTTCGATTTCTGCACCGACTAAATCAATATGAGAAGGGATAATATCTAAAAATGGAACTTCGGTAGCTAAAATACTATCTTTTACGAGCGAAATCCCAACCATGCATTCATATATACTTTGGGATATTTCTTTTGGATTAAAGCCTAAACCAGAAGTGGAATTTGCTTGCGGATCTGCATCAATGAGCAACGTTTTTAAATCCAAAGCGGCAAGACTAGCTGCTAAATTAATTGCAGTAGTTGTTTTACCCACCCCACCTTTTTGATTCGCAATGGCTATGATTTTACCCATAAAAATCTATATTTTTCTTTTGACTAATCCAATCAACAATATTACAAAAAAGGTTTCACATCTTTGATTAAATTCTAGGTCAATAAAATCAATATTTAAAATAAAATTTGGTATTCAAAAATTACAAAAACTAAATTATCTACCTATATTGTGGTTAAAATGAATAAGCTTACTATGAATCAAAATACTTCTTCGCATCCTAAAGGCCTTTATGTATTATATAGTACGGAAATGTGGGAACGCTTCAATTTTTATGGAATGCGAGCCTTACTTTCGTTATTTTTAGTCAATGCATTAGCCTACAAGCAAAACGAAGCATCCATCATTTATGGGGGATTTTTAGGACTAAGTTACCTAACTACGATGATGGGTGGCTATGTATCTGATCGATATCTGGGAAATCGAAATTGCATAATTCTGGGTGGCATTACGATGGCCATAGGCCAACTTTTACTATTTGGATCAGCGAGTACATTTTTGAGTGAAGTTGATACCGCCAATTTATTCATGTGGGGAGGATTATTATTTTTAATTCTAGGAAATGGATTTTTCAAGCCAAACATTTCATCAATGGTTGGGCAATTGTATGTCAAAGGAGACAGTCGCCTCGATGCAGCATTCACCATATTTTATATGGGTATAAATACCGGAGCTTTGCTTGGAATGATGATTTGCCCTTGGTTAGGTGATGTTAAAGTTGATGGAGTAAGAAATCTTGAAGCGTTTAAATGGGGCTTCTTGGCTGCAGGCTGCGCGATGATGATCGGAACAATCACTTTTTATTTTTTGAAAAACAGATATTTATTGAAACCAGATGGCGAGCCTGTTGGCCTAGCCCCTAATTTCAATAAAGTACAAGATGCAGATCAAGAGTCTGAAAAAGCAGATTTTACAACAAAATCCATTGGGCTTACATTGGTTATTTTCACATGCTTGGTCTACCTTTTCCATTATTTATTTCTTAGCGATCTACCTAATCCAATCAAAGATTGGGTTTATCCCGTTATTTATTCCGCAGGAATTAGTTTGGCTTTTTTGATCATGACCGATAAAACCTTAACGCGCATTGAGCGTCAAAGAATTTATGTCATGTACATCATTTCATTTTTTGTCATTTTCTTTTGGTCGGCTTATGAACAGGCTGGGTCTTCTTTGACCTTCATTGCGGACCAACAAACCGATTTAAACTTCTTCGGAATAGAATTGCCACCAAGTTCGGTTCAAAACGCTAATTCATTTTTCATCATTTTGTTAGCCTTTCCTTTCAGTTGGTTCTGGATATGGATGCAGAAAAGAGGCATAGAGCCTAATTCGCCAACCAAGCAGGCCATCGGTCTTTTATTATTAGCCATCGGATACCTGATCATTGCCATTCAGGTAAAAGATTTGGGCGCGGGGAAACTAGGTGTTGTATGGTTATTTATCATGTATTTATTTCATACCATGGGAGAATTATGCCTTTCACCCATCGGCCTATCATTAGTAGCAAAACTTGCACCTAAACGATTCTCTTCCTTGTTAATGGGCGTTTGGTTTTTAGCCAATGCTGCTGGCTATGCCTTAGCCGGAACTTTAGGTGCTCTATTGCCCCCGGTGGAAGCAATAGCCAACAGTCAATTTCCAAGTTTTTTAGGTATGGAAATCAAAAATCTTTATGATTTCTTTATGCTCTTTGTCTTAATGGCTGGAATAGCCGCTATATTATTATATATTTTAGCGGTTGGACCACTTAAAAAAATGATGCATGGCATCAGATAATATCTCAACATGAACGGACCTGATCATCACTTACACGAAAAGCACTTAAAAAGTTCTGATTTCATCACGGATATGGTGATTGGTATGTCTGATGGGCTAACTGTTCCCTTTGCCTTGGCAGCTGGGCTTTCGGGTGCTGTTGCCTCGTCTTCTATTGTAACAACGGCTGGAATAGCCGAAATAGTTGCCGGATCGATCGCGATGGGACTAGGTGGGTATTTAGCTGGACAAACGGAGCAAGAACATTATGAATCGGAATTAAAACGTGAATATGAAGAAGTGGAGCGAGTTCCGGAGCGTGAAAAAGAAGAAATTAGAGAAGTGTTTGAGGGGTATGGCCTCACACCTGAAGCGCAAGAAATTGTTGTTGAAGCTATATCAAAGGATAAGGATAAATGGGTCGATTTTATGATGCGTTTTGAATTGGGTTTAGAAAAACCGAATCCCAATCGGGCAAGAAATTCAGCACTAACCATTGGCATTTCATATATAGTAGGCGGATTTGTACCACTCATGCCCTACTTTTATGTGAGTGAACCAAAGGCGGGACTTATATATTCAGCTGAAATAACGTTGCTTGCCTTATTAATTTTTGGATATTTTAAAAGTAAGGTGACGGACCAAAACCCATGGATTGGATCCTTAAAAGTAGCCTCTATTGGCGCTGCTGCTGCTGCCGCTGCATATTTTGTTGCGACGCTATTTCAATAAATCAATCTAAGCCTAAAGCCGTATCGTCACCACGTGAATCGGCCCCTCCTTGTAAATGACCAGAGGGTAACACCAATATTGCTTCTACGAGTCCTATGGAGGCAGAATTAGTAAATTCATATCCCTTCTTTTTCAAGCGCTCCATTTGAGTAAGAGATAATCGATTTGGCTCAATGCGTGTATGCTCGGGCTTCCATTGTTGGTGAAAACGAGGATACTCCACAGCTTGTTGCATATTCATCCCAAATTCCAATGCATTAAGTACCACTTGAAATACACTTGTAATAATCGTGGAGCCACCTGGAGTTCCAACAACCATTTTTAATTGGCCATTTTCGGTAATGATCGTAGGCGTCATACTCGATAGCATTCTCTTGTTGGGCTGAATTTCATTGGCTTTTGAACCTACTAATCCATAAAGATTGGGGGCACCGGCTTTCGCACTAAAATCATCCATTTCATCATTTAAAAGAAATCCTGCTCCACCGACAAAAACCTTACTTCCATAAGAATTATTTAGGGTAGTGGTAATTGACACAGCATTTCCTGCTGCGTCAACAATGGAATAATGCGTCGTTTCTGGGCTTTCATACCCTGCAAATTGCCCTGCTGAAATAGCTGAACTTGGTGTTGCCTTTACGAAATCCATTGAACTAATTCTATTTTGAATGTAAGCCGAATCAACTAATGACTTTATGGGTACTTGAACAAAATCGGGGTCACCTAACCACTTTGCTCGATCTGCAAATACCCTTCTTTCAGCCTCTATCATTAATTGGACTGTTGAGTCAGAGGCAGCCCCCCAGGTACTTAGCGGATATTTCTCCACCATTCCCATCAATTGGGCTAAGGCTATTCCCCCACTGGACGGTGGAGGCATACCGATGATTTGTAAATTTTTATAGGATTGTACAATGGGCTTGCGCCAAACTGCCTGATAGGAACTCAAGTCTTTTTGAGTGATAATTCCGTGGTGACGCCTCATTTCATTGATAATCAGTTCAGCTGTCTTACCTTGATAAAATCCTTTTGATTTATGCGTTAAAATCCTTTCCAGGGTATTAGCTAAGTCTTCTTGAATTAAAAGATCGTCCTTTCTCCAATCTATGTTATTGGGATTAATCAAATAGGAATGGTCTTTATTTTCTTTGATAAAATCAGATTTATTCGCATTTAAGCCATTAGCTTCTCTAAATGTGAGTAGATGGCCATTCCTAGCTAGGTCTACAGCAGGCTGTATTAAAACTTTCCATGGCAATGAACCGAATTTACGATGCATCTCATCCATTCCAGCAACAGTACCTGGTACGCCCACTGAAAATATTCCTACGAAACTTTTTTCAGGGATTACGTTGCCCGATGCATCTAGGTACATATCTTTTGAACTTGCTAATGGTGCCTTTTCTCTAAAATCTAACGCAAAAACTTTACCTTTAGCGTTGCGAAAGACCATAAAGCCCCCTCCACCAATATTTCCTGCAGAAGGATGGCAAACAGCTAGCGCAAAATTCACTGCAATGGCAGCGTCAATCGCATTTCCTCCTTTTTGTAAAATGGATCTTCCAATTTCTGAAGCCAGAGGATGTGTCGAAACAACCATTCCTTTTTTTGATTCGACCAAAGACTTAATTGTACTTTGTGAATAAAGTAAGTTGGATGATATCAGTACATATACAAAGAGAAATAATTTCAATTTCATTGCTTAAACTTGTAAATAATTTATCGAAATTAATAGAAAATTGACGAATGAACGTGTTAAATATAAGAGGGTTTAAAAAATAAATTTAACTTTGTAATTAAGACAAGATTATTTAATTAAAACGAATTAATAAAGTGGATATTTTCGAGAAAGTAGTAAAAAATATGGGGCCGATTGGTGCTCATGCCTATTATTCACATCATTATTTTTCTTTCCCAAAATTAACTGGCGAATTAGGTCCTCGAATGACTTTTATGGGCAAGGAGATGTTAAACTGGTCCCTTAACAACTATTTAGGACTAGCTAATCATCCAGAAGTAAGAAAAGCAGATGCCGATGCAGCAGCTAAATATGGCCTTGCATATCCAATGGGAGCTAGAATGATGTCTGGAAATACCGATGAACATGAAGAATTTGAAAGGCAATTGGCCGAGTTCGTTGGAAAAGAAGACAGTTTCTTACTCAATTATGGATATCAAGGAGTCATGTCGCTTATTGAATGTATGGTGGATCATCGAGATGTTATCGTATATGATGCAGAATCTCATGCCTGTTTAATCGACGGCATTCGTTTGCACAAGGCAAAAATGGGTGATTACTATAAATTTAACCACAATGACATGGATTCCTTAAGAAAGAATTTAGAGCGCGCAAAAAAGCGTACAGAAGAAACAGGAGGAGGAGTTCTAGTCATTACAGAAGGTGTTTTTGGGATGTCTGGGAAGGTAGGAGCCTTGGATAAAATTGTTGAGATGAAAAAAGATTTCGACTTCAGATTATTGGTAGATGACGCTCATGGATTTGGAACTATGGGAGAAAATGGTCGTGGAGTGGGAGAATTTTTGAATTGCACGGAAGGTATTGACTTGTACTTTTCGACATTCGCTAAATCAATGGCCGCCATTGGAGCATTTGTAGCTGCGCCAAAAGATATTATCATGTATTTAAAATATAACATGAGATCACAAACGTATGCCAAAGCATTGCCAATGCCATTTGTTTTAGGAGGTATGAAGCGATTGGACCTAATTAAAAAGCACCCAGAATTAAGAGCAAAATTATGGGCCAATGTGAAAGCATTGCAAGAAGGCTTAAGAGAAAAAGGATTCGACATTGGCGAAACTCAATCTCCAGTAACTCCTGTGTTCTTGCATGGGGATTATGATATTGCAGCAGTGACTAAACTCGTACGAGATCTTAGAGAAAACATGGGAATATTTTGTAGCATTGTTGTTTACCCTGTTGTACCGAAGGGGCAAATTATGTTAAGAATTATACCAACCTCTTCACATACGCTAGAGGATATACGTTATACAACTGAGTGTTTTGCAAAAGTTCAAAAACAACTTAAGGAGGGCTTTTATTCCAAATAAATAAGAAATTGAGCCGAAAATTTATTTTTTTTGACTTTTTTCACTTTTTTTTGTCTTTTTTAGTTAGAAAAATTTGTGAGAATTAAAAATTTGTCTAAATTTCGTATTATATAAGCCTCAAGAGGGCTTTAAAGACAATCTAAATATTTTACAACCTAAAAATTATTATTATGAGCAGATTTGCACAAGTGAAAGATCTAGTATTATCATTAGAATCAGATTTCGAAAAATTCTATGACAAAGGAAATCAAGCAGCAGGAACACGCGTTAGAGGTGGTCTTCAACAATTAAAAACTTTATCTCAAGAGATTCGTACTGAGGTTCAGAACAAAAAGAACGCTACTAAGTAATTTAACTAAGTAAAAAAAAAGCCTGAAAGAAATTTCAGGCTTTTTTTTGTTAAAATTTTTCCAAATGCATAGCTGTGGCTATTCCGTCCACCATCAATTTACCTCTTTCGGGTTCAAATACTTGTGTTTTAATTTCTGCAAGATGCTTTTCAGAATTAATTGAATCTATTTGAAACTTGGCATTATAGGTAACACCTACAAATAATGGTCGTTTAAACTCTGTAATTTGCTTTAAATAGACACTTCCCTGACCTGGAAACTCCATTCCCATGACCCTAGAAAAAACACTGGCAATTAAAGCACCGTGAATAATTGGTTGTTTAAACTGTGTGGTAGCAGCATATGCTTCATCCCAATGCAATGGATTAAAATCACCAGATATTTTACAAAATTCATTGACTTCTTCCTGAGTAAATGAAAAATCAATTTCATGAGAATCTCCTAGTTGGTACATATCCTATTTTTTAATGTTAACTTTATAGCTTGAATATTAATGTATGATTTTCTTTATTGTCAATATAAAATCAGGTAGCAAAAGTACGTCAAGCAAAGCTCAATTAATTCAAAATTTGAATAAAATTGAAAATTCAAGTCTACATTTTACAGAATTTTCTGGCCATGGGGCCGAATTAGCTAAATTAGCTATAAGCCAACGAGCTTCCAAAATTATTGTGGTAGGTGGTGATGGAACCATCAATGAAGTCGCATCGGTACTTATTCATTCAAAAATACCCTTGGGGATCATTCCCATTGGATCAGGCAATGGTCTTGCTAGGCACCTCAAAATACCTATGGATTTCAAAACCGCTTTAAACAAAGCTTTAAACGGCAAAAACAGCTTGATAGACAGTCTAACTTGGAACAATAAGCCTTTTTTTTGTACTGCAGGCATAGGTTTCGACGCTTATGTTGCACAAAAATTTTCAAAGTCCCAACATAGAGGTTTTTTAAATTATATAAAATCTACGATTAAATCGTCCATTAGCTATATACCTATACAAGTTGGCATAAACAACCAAAAAGAGTCTATATTTTCACTAAGTATAGCAAACGCTAATCAATTTGGAAATAACGCATACATATCACCGTTATCAGATATTCAAGACGCTCTATTTGAAGTTGTTAAGATAAGTCCACTGCAAATGATTGAAAAAACCCAACTTGGAATCAGACTATTTTTAAAAAGCATTCAATCTCATCCAAAAGTGGAAATAAGCTCATTGAATTTTTTTGAATTTTCTATGGAAAAGGGCATATGTTATCACATAGATGGAGAATCTCTTATTTCCGAAAGCAACGAGGTTAAAATAAAAATTTTTCCAAAAAGTTTACTCGTTATAATTTAGTGTACAAAAAGCAAAAAATAAGTTCAAATACCTGATATTGAGTTACTTATAATTCAAACAAATAATAATTTAAAAAATAAATACGTTTTTTATTCAAAAAAAAATTTATTTTTTTTATTTAACTTTTTCAAGCCAAAATACGAATAAGCGCTATAAAAATTGAACAATTTTTATTTCCAAATTTTTCTTGTTTTTTTTTGTAAAAAAAAGATGGAATTATTTGTTTTTCGAATTTGTAAGAACCCCGAATTTTACTATTTTTGTCACCCCGCTAAAAATAATTTTACATTTTTTTAGTTAAAGCCTTACGAATCATTTTATAAAAATTTACCTGATAAAATACCAACGAGGGATTTATCATTACAGAACATTATTGACCCATTTTATCAATTTTTAGAATAAAAATGCAAATAGGAGTAAACGAATTGTGGAATAAATGCTTAATGATAATCAAAGAAGATATATCAGAGCATAATTTCAATACATGGTTCACTCCCATCGTCCCTCTAAAATTCTCAAATAACACGCTTACCTTAGAGGTACCTTCCCAATTTTTTTATGAGTGGTTAGAGGAAAATTATGTATCTACATTCAGAAAAGCGATTGATCTAGTCATTGGCAAGAATGGAATGCTAGAGTATTCCGTGGTCATAGATAAAGGGGATCGGAAAAACCCTCCGATTACTTTTAATTTACCCACTAACCATCCCTATCAAAATACAACCAATAATTATTCAGATAAATATTCGAATAATCAGAACAATAACGCCAAAAACCCCTTTCAATTCAAGGATTTAGATTCTCTAGAGCTAGATTCATATTTAATACCTAAATATACTTTTGATAAGTTTATCGAAGGGGATTGTAATCGACTTGGTCGAGCTGCGGGAATGGCTGTTTCTAATAAGCCTGGATTAACCTCATTTAATCCGTTAATGATTTACGGAGGTGTGGGTTTGGGGAAAACGCACTTAATTCAAGCCATTGGAAATCAAATTAAAGATCAATTCCCAGAAAAATTTGTTCTATATGTGTCGACGGAAAAATTTACGAATCAATTTGTTAATGCGATTAGAAATAATTCGATTGAAACATTTACCAATTTTTACTTGCAAGTTGACGTACTAATTATAGACGATGTGCAGTTTTTATCAGGAAAAGAAAAAACACAAGAAACATTCTTCAATATTTTCAATCACTTGCATCAATCAGGTAAACAAATCATTCTTTCCTCAGATAGAGCTCCTAGAGATTTAGCCGGAATGGAAGATCGTTTATTAAGTCGATTTAAATGGGGTTTAACGGCGGATTTACAGCAACCGGATTTTGAAACGCGTATAGCCATCATTCAAAAAAAACTTCAAGATGATGGAATACAAATCGATATTAATGTTTTAGAGTATTTGGCTAACTCCATTCATACTAACGTGAGAGAATTAGAGGGTGTTATCATTTCGTTGATGGCTCAGGCTTCTTTGACACGAAAAGAAATAGATATAGAATTAGCGAAAACTACCCTAAAGAGTATCGTCAATGATCAAGAAAAAGAATTGAGTGTTGATAATATATTAGATGTTGTAACCCTTCATTTTGATGTGGATCTTCAGACATTGCAAGGTAAATGCCGTAAAAAAGAAAATGTCTTTCCTAGGCAAGTGGCTATGTATATGCTGAAAGAATTGACCAATCTCCCTTTAAAGTCAATTGGATATCATTTTGGGGGAAGAGATCATAGCACAGTCATTCATGCAGTTCAATCCATCTCTGAAGCCATGGAAACGGATAAATCAGTAGAAAAAACAGTGCGAAAGCTTTTCAATCGATTCAATATAAGTTCTAATTAAAAAAGGAGTCAATAAATTGACTCCTTTTTTTTTATCTTACCAGTCATTATTCGACTTCTGGCACAGCTTCCTTATCTAGCAATACATTTTCATTGCCTTTAATTTTTTCTTTTATTTTAATCTCTAACTCATCCATTAACTCAGGATTATCTTTAATCAAATCTTTAACCGCATCTCGACCTTGTCCTAATCGATTTCCATTGTAAGAAAACCAAGAACCTGATTTATCAATGACATTTAAGTCAACACCTAAATCCAATACTTCCCCGGCTTTAGAAATACCTTCACCATACATAATATCAAACTCGACAACTTTAAATGGAGGCGCTAATTTATTCTTAACCACTTTCACACGTGTACGGTTACCGGTAATTGAATCAGCACTTTCCTTAATTTGACCTGCCCTACGTATATCTAATCGAACTGAGGCATAAAATTTGAGGGCATTTCCACCCGTAGTAGTTTCTGGACTACCAAACATCACACCTATTTTATCTCTCAACTGATTAATAAAAATACAGCAACAGCCTGTTTTGTTGATCGTTCCCGTTAATTTACGAAGCGCCTGTGACATCAAACGTGCCTGGAGTCCCATTTTGGAATCCCCCATTTCACCTTCAATCTCTGCTTTAGGAACTAGAGCCGCCACTGAATCAATCACAATAATATCAATCGCTCCTGAACTAATCAAATGCTCGGCTATTTCCAAAGCTTGCTCCCCATTATCTGGTTGAGAAATTAATAAATTCTCCGTATCAATTCCCAGTTTTTCAGCATAAGCACGATCAAAAGCATGCTCTGCATCGATAAACGCAGCTAATCCACCGGCTTTTTGAGCTTCAGCAATACAATGTAACGTCAAAGTTGTTTTTCCAGAAGATTCTGGACCGTACACTTCAACAACTCGGCCACGTGGAATTCCACCAATACCTAAGGCTAAGTCCAAACCCAAAGAACCTGTAGAAATTACAGGAACATCCATCACCTTACTATCAGACAAACGCATGACCGTTCCTTTGCCATAGGCCTTATCTAATTTTTCTAATGTGGTTTGAAGTGCTTTTAATTTTTCAGAAGCTAGGCCTTGTGCATCGCCTGATTGTTTTGCCATGTTTATTTATTGATAATTTTGAATGTTCTTTTTTGAAATTGTATCTTTCATTTCGCTTTAACAAAAATAGGAAATACGTATTAATATTTAATCAATTTTTAAGATAAACTAAGTGGATAAAAAATTTCAATTTCAAAATACTCTTTTATTGTGTTAAAAACCACTATTTCAGCAAAAATTAAATGGTATTTCATCAGTTTGTTGATCTTTGCCCATGGTATTTGTGCGCAAGATTTATCGTTTTTAGATCAAACTGAATTTTTAGAATATCGAATTCATTTGGGGTTCATTAATGCGGCAAAAGCGACGGTAAAAAGCTCTCCGAATGTCACTATTTTGCAATCCACACCCACCAGAAAAATAGAAATTGAAGGAAAGACCATTGGTATTTTAGATGTTTTTAGTCCTGTCGTTGATTATTGGTCAGCCAATTTGGCCATAGAAACCCGCTTGCCATTAAAAACCGAAATGAGAAAAAAAGAAGGGCGGTATAAAAAAAACGAAACCGTTATTTTTGACCAAAATCAAGGGTTGGCTAAAATTTCCTCCCCACAAAATACACCAGTCAATAAAACCATCTCCATTTCAAAAGGTATGATGGACATCATAGGGGGTTATTTCTTTTTGAGAGACAAGAATTTAACACAGATGAAAGTGGGTCAATCCTTAAGTGCTAAAATATTATTTGACGGAACAATTTATGATGTATTATTTATTGTCAAAGGTTTTGAAAATGTGGAAGGAAAATGGGGCACTAAAAAATGCATTCGCACATCTTTGGTCTTACCCAAAAACAATATGTTTAAAGATGAAGATGCCATCAGATTATGGATCAGTCAGGATCAATATCAAATACCTTTTAAAATGGAAGTCAATCTAAAAATAGGATTCCTTAGCATAGATTTAGAAAATTATAGGATTCAGTCAAAGCCAGTTTACTAGCGTATTATTTGCCCAAACCCTGTTTATATACTTCAAGCACTCTTTTTCGAGCAAAATCGTGATTTACTATTGGCGCCACATAGGTCAATTCTTGAAATTCCGGTACCCATTTTTTAATGTAATTGAGTTTAGGATCGAATTTTTGTGCCTGTAAACTTGGATTAAAAACCCTGAAATAGGGTGCAGCATCACAACCAGATCCAGCGGCCCATTGCCACCCCCCATTATTGGCCGAGAAATCAAAATCTAAAAGTTTTTCAGCAAAATACGCCTCTCCCCACCGCCAATCAATCAATAAATGTTTGACTAAAAAACTGGCCACCACCATGCGCACCCGATTATGCATAAAGCCTGTTTGATTTAATTCTCTCATGCCAGCATCGACCATAGGGTAACCTGTTCTTCCTTGTTTCCAAGCCTCAAACTCGACCTCATTATTTCTCCATTGAATCAAATCATACTCTTTTCGGAAAGCTAATCCATTACTTATGTGCGGAAAATGAAATAAAATATTAAAATAAAAATCTCTCCAAATTAATTCGCTTAACCAAGTACCTGATAAATCTTTGGCTTGTAACACTAATGATCTGATCGAAATGGTTCCAAAACGTAAATGCACGGATAATTTTGAAGTACCTTGAATCGCAGGGAAATCACGAGATACTTGATACTCTTTAATTAAATTATCAGAAACCATTTTGGTAGGAAAGGATAATCCTGATGGAGTAAAACCAATCGATTCCAAAGTGGGAAAATCAGATTTCACATCGGCATAATGCCTTAAATTCTCAGATGGAAAGGGCACAACTGCTTCGTGATTCAGACGATCCTTCCATTTATTCGAATAGGGAGTAAAAATGGTGTAAGGTGTTCCTTGGCCACTAAGGACTTCATTCTTTTCGAAAATTACCTGATCTTTAAAAGTCTTAAAATGAATCCCTTTAGATTGAGCAAATTGATAAATTTTCTCATCTCTTAGCTTTGCATATTGCTCATAATCATGATTTAAGTAAATGCATTGAATTTCATACTCCTTAGAAAGTTTCTCAAAAACATGGATGGGCTCATCATGAAAAACAGACAAATCACCTCCTCTGTTGGTAATTTCTAATTTAAGATTGGATAATGCTGAGTGAATAAATTCAACCCGTCCATCTTGAGTAGAAGGTAACTTGGATAAAATAGCCGTATCAAAGATGAAAATTGGCAAGATAGGTACAGGACCTGATAAAGCTTGGAATAATCCATGATTATCTTCTATACGTAAATCTCTCCTAAACCAAAAAATTGAAACTTTTTTCATAAAATATAATACGTTTAAAGAAGAACAAAAGGATTATAGAAAGGTTTCGAAAAATTTACCTTGACAAGCCCCCTTTGAAAAGTGTATATTTGTAGCTTGATAATTTTCTGTGTGAAAATAATCAATATTTTAGACTAGTTTAAGCTCTTTTTGAGTTTAAAAATTGACAAAACTTTAATTCAAAACCCATCCGAATGAAATTATCTGAATTCAGATTTGATTTACCCCAAAGTTTAATCGCCTTAAATCCTACAGAGAATCGAGAAGATGCACGTATGATGGTGATTAACCGAAAAGAAAAAACCATTGAGCATAAAAAATTCACCGATATCATCGACTATTTTGGTGATGGTGATGTATTGGTGACCAATAATACCAAAGTATTCCCTGCGCGTTTATATGGGAATAAAGAAAAGACAGGAGCGCAAATCGAAGTTTTTCTTTTGAGGGAATTAAATCGCGAACATAGGCTTTGGGACGTATTAGTAGATCCTGCTAGAAAAATCAGAGTGGGCAATAAACTGTACTTTGGTGATTCTGATTTAGTCGCAGAGGTCATCGACAACACTACTTCAAGAGGACGCACGATTCGTTTTTTATATGATGGAGACCATGATGCATTGATGCAAGCCATTCATGAATTAGGTGAAACACCGCTTCCAGACGAAATTAGGTTAAAAAGAGCCGCTACAGAGGAAGATCGTGAACGTTTTCAAACTATATACGCCGAGCACGTAGGCGCGGTCGCAGCACCCACAGCTGGTCTTCATTTTTCTAAAATTGTCATGAAAAAAATGGAGTTAAATGGGGTTCAATTCTCCCCTATTACGCTTCATGTTGGCTTAGGAACCTTTAGACAAGTTGACGTAGAGGATTTAACTAAACATAAAACGGATTCAGAACATTTTATGATCAATGAGGCGACGTGTGGATATGTCAATGAGGCTTTGGATAATAAAAAACATGTCTTGGCGATAGGAACAACCGTTATGAAAGCATTAGAATCCTCGGTTTCTGCTAGTGGACATTTAAAGCCGATTAATAGTTGGACCGATAAATTCATTTTCCCACCCTACGAGTTTAAAATACCAACAGCTCTTTTAACTAATTTCCATTTACCTGAATCCATTTTATTTATGATGACTTCCGCTTTTGGAAGCTATGAGTTAGTTCAGGAAGCATACAAACAAGCGATTAAAGAAAAATATCGTTTCTTTAGTTATGGGGATGTGATGTTAATCATCTAATTTTTACTGTGTGAAAAAAATTGCAATTCTTGTTGCTGGTGGGACTGGTCTTCGTATGAATAGTACTATTCCTAAACAATTTTTATTGCTACATGGAAAACCGGTATTATTTCACACATTAAAGCAGTTTAAAAAAGCAGATGCACATATTTCTTTATATGTTGTTTTGCCCAAAGATCAAATGGATTTTTGGGCAAAATTATGCACTCAATTTCCTGAGATATTAGCCGAAACACCCCATTATTTAGTCGAAGGTGGAGAAACCAGATTTCATTCGAGTCAAAATGGTTTAGCTGCCATCGAAGATACGGAAGATTGTCTCGTAGCCATTCATGATGGGGTAAGGCCTCTCATTACACCCCAATTAATTAACTTAGCCTATGCGTTTGCCCAATTGCATGGGAATGCCGTATTATCTGTTGGCGCCAAAGACTCCATCAGAAAATGGGACGCGGATTTGAAGCAATATATTTCAGTCAAAAGAGACGAAATTAAAATCATTCAAACCCCCCAAATTTTTAAATTAACTTCCTTAAGAAATGCATTTAAACAAACCTTTAGTACGGCATTTACGGATGATGCAAGTGTTGTGGAATCAATGGGTGAAACCATTCATTTAGTGGACGGAGATTATGCCAATTTAAAAATAACAACTCCAGAGGACTTAAACCTCGCGGAAAGCCTAATGAAATCTGCCTATTAAACCTATGAAAAACTTTTGGTTACGCATTGCTGAAAATATATTAAAATTCAAATATCAGATTTTAGGAATATTAGTTGTGCTAACCTGTGCACTAGGTTTTAAAGCCAGCCAAATTCAGCTCAGCTACGAACTAGCCAAAATTCTTCCAAAAACAGACGAGAGATTCCAACTCTACGAAAATTTCAAAAGTAAATATGGCGAAGATGGGAATGTCATGGTTATTGGGCTCGAAAATGACCAACTATTTTCGACTCAAGAATTTGATTCTTGGCAATCATTAACGCAGGAAATCAAACGCCAACCTGGGATAAAAAATGTACTTTCTGTGACTAATTTACCAGAAGTGTATATCGATTCTGTTACAAATAAATTTGCGACTAGGCCTATTTGGGATACATCATTACCCACATCCAAAGCTAGATTAGATAGTTTACAATATAAATTAAGCCGCTTACCTTTATTCGCTGATTTTATTTTTACAAAAGATTTCAACGTGCACCTCATGCTGATCACCTTAGATCAGAAAACAATAAATAATAAAAATAGAATTCAGTTGGTCAAACATATAAAAAGTTTGGGAGACCAATATTCGACTAAAATGGGACATGCTGTACATTACTCAGGTATGCCATTTATACGAACTGAATATACCTCCCAAGTAACGAATGAATTGGCTATTTTTCTAATTCTCGCCATCTTGGTCACCTCGGTCATCTTATTCTATTTTTTCAGATCCATTCAGGTGGTATTTTTTGCCTTAATCGTAATACTCGTGGGAATTGTCGCATCATTGGCCACGATTGTATTATTCAACTTCAAAATCACTTTACTATCAGGCCTCATTCCTCCCTTAATTGTTGTCATAGGAGTTCCCAATGTGATCTTTTTATTGAATAAATACCATGAAACATTTTTGCGAACACAAAACAAGGAAGAATCTTTAATAGAGAGTACCTCTAAAATTGGCAGAACCTTGTTTCTGGCCAATCTAACCACATCCATTGGATTTGGGGTATTTGCCTTTACAGGTTCTGGTTTATTGGTCGAATTTGGTATCGTCGCATCGATCAATGTGATGTTTACCTTTGCCATTTCCGTCCTTTTAATTCCCATATTCTTTAGTTTTTTAGCTCCACCCGAATCAAAAGATTTAGCTCATTTTGAATCACCCAAAGTGAGTAAATTTTTGTTACGCGTTGAAGCTTGGGTCCTAAATCACAGAAAATCTATTTACTTGTTTGTTGGTTTTATCTTGGCATTTTCAATCTACGGCCTAACCAAAATAAAAGCAGTAGGCTATATCGTGGATGATTTACCTCAAGACAACGCCATTTATACGGATTTGAAATTTATTGAAAAACATTTTAAAGGGGTCATGCCTTTTGAAATATCCATCGATGCACGTGAAGAAGGACGTGCACTGAGTCCAGAAATATTAACTAAAATAAAGCGTACTGAAAAAGTTATTGCCGAATATCCAGAATTTACCCAAGGTCTTTCCATCTTAACGGCGACCAAATACTTATATCAGGTTTCTAGAGGCGGTGACCCAAAATACTTTGTGCTTCCAAGCATCAACGAACTAAATAAATTGGCCTCGTATCAATCAAGTTTAGAAGGGAAAGACAATTTATTTAATGGGTTTATAGACTCCAAGAAAAGATTCACTCGAGTAAGTTTCCAAATGCAAGATGCAGGAACGACGAGAACAAGAGCTCTGTATGACGAAATAAAACCTAGAATTGACAGTATTTATTTAACTGATACTGAAACTGGTGAACTAAAAAAAGAAGGCGATCCGAATACCTTTATTGCCAAAATCACCGGAAATTCAGTCATTTATGCATTTCAAACAGAATATTTACAGGTCAATTTAATTGAAAGTACGCTGTCAGCCATCTTTTTGATTTGCGTGTTAATGGCCCTTTTATTTAGGAGCTGGAAAATGGTCATCATATCCACCTTACCAAGCCTTATACCCTTGCTGATAACCGCTGGATTAATGGGGCATTTTGGCATTGCACTCAAGCCTAGTACAATTTTAATTTTTTCGATTGCCTTCGGAATATCCAGTGATGGCACCATTTATTTTCTAACACGCTACAAAGAAGAATTTATTAAAAACGCTTTCAATGTTAAAAAATCCATACAAATTACCATTCAAAAAACAGGAGTTTCCATGTTTTATACGGCCATGATTTTATTTTTTGGTTTTTTTATTTTCACCGCATCCACTTTTAAGGGAACGCAAGCATTAGGGGTTTTAGTCTCTATAACGCTTCTGATGGCTATGATCTGTAATTTAATATTACTACCCGCCTTTTTGATGAGCCTAAATAAAAAAGAAGTCAGCGAATTATTAGAAGATTAAATTTATGCACAAAGAGGAAAGTATTTATACACTCGCATTTTGGCTACTATGTTTAAGTAATTTCTTGTTCTGTGCTAGTTTTTCCATGATTATTCCTGAACTACCGGATTATTTAGCGAGTCTCGGCGGGAGAGAATACATTGGATATATTATTGCTTTATTCACATTAACAGCTGGATTAAGTAGGCCATTTTCAGGTAAACTAACGGATCACATAGGCAGAATTCCCATCATGGCTTTTGGCTCCATTGTTTGCTTCATTTGCGGAGGATTATATCCATTAATTCATTCAGTACAAGGTTTTTTGTTATTGAGATTTTTTCATGGCATGTCGACTGGCACAAAACCTACCGCCACCTCGGCCTATGTAGCCGATATCATTCCTGAATCGAAACGCGGAGAAGCGCAAGGGGGCTTAGGTATTTTTACTGCGACAGGTATGTCCATAGGACCCGTAATAGGCAGTTTTTTAGCTAAAGAATTAGGGCTTCGTGAAATGTTCTGGATTTCATCCCTCTTTGCCTTGTTATCCATTTTAATTCTAACCAGGATGAAGGAAACCTTACCTAAATCCAGGAAAAAGCCCATGTCTTTATCACTCTTTAAAATTGGATGGAAAGATGTTTTTGAACCTAAAATAATTCCCGTTTTTTGGATTATGATTTTAGTTTCCTTCTCATATGGAGTCATTGTCACCTTGGTACCCGATATTTCCAAAATGATTGGTTGGCACAATAAAGGTCTATATTTCACCATATTCACCATTTCATCCATTGGCGTCCGTGTGTTTTTTGCTAAATCATCAGACCAATATGGTCGAATTCCAGTCTTATTAATTTCCTCCTTCTTTTTAATAGCTTCCATGTTTTTGATGGTCTTTCCGCTGAGTTCACTGACAGTCATTTTATCAGGA
>CANHXO010000003.1 GCA_947464595.1 Cytophagaceae bacterium | reverse complement strand
GTGACTCAGGGTGTTACTCAGTTAAAATTACCGATCGAGTTTCTGGATGTACGGCCGAAGCCAAAATGCAAATCAAAATTTGTGGGGAACGTGACCCCGACAAGAATATAACTAAATTTACAAAGGCATGGGCTTTTGGCGATGGAGCATCTATTTTATTTACGGGTTCACCGGATAACCCGACTTTAGTCACCAGTAAAATTAATGCCCCCAATGGTGTAGCTAAAATGGAGGATCCAACCATGTCAAACGGACTTATTTTTTACACGGATGGCCAAAAGGTATTTGACAAGTTCAATAACCCCATCGACCCTACCAAAGTTTTAAATGGTGATCCCACAAATTCCCAAGGGGTTACCATTATTCCCAAAACATCATGTAAAGGATGTCAGGCAGAATACTATGTGTTTACACTGAGTAAAAATGCCAAAGGCGAAAATTTAATTTTTTACAGCATTGTGGACATGAAAATGAATAAAGGCAAAGGAGGGATCTCTGTTTTAAATGACACCTTAAGTCCCGTTCCAACTACTTCTAGAATTTTAGCTACCGAGGGAGGCAATGGGTTTTATTGGCTCGTGACCCAGGATGCGGATCCTTTGGCTACATCAACCACCACGCGAATTTTTAAAGTGTCTGCTTCTGGTATTTCAGTTCCTGTGGTTACAAAATCGGGTACGAGTATTTCTGCGGCCGCTGGGTCAACGGGAAATACCAAGATCTCAGCCCCTAATTCGACTAAATTGGCCATTACCATTCCTGGTCCGCCGGCCAATAAAGTGGACATTTACGATTACGATAAAACAACTGGGAAATCAACTTTGTCGTTCACCTTAGATTTAGGAATTAGCCCGCCTACTCTGTATGGGGTAGAGTTTTCACCGAATGACAGTGTACTTTATGTTTCGATGCAAGGAGATGGAGGTTCAATTCCTTCACAGATTTTGCAATTTGATATTTCTAGCAAAGATGCTGTAAAAACTCTCGCGAGCAAACAGGTAATGTATTCAGGACCTGAAAAAGTCGGTGCTTTACAGATAGATCCAGTGAATTACGCGATTATATTTGCAGCCTTTCAGGGCAGTAACATTCTAGGGAAAATTAAAAGCTTAAATAATTTAGTCACAGCAAAAGGGGATACCAATATCATGGCTAAATTTACCCGGAATGGGTTTGGTCTAGATTCTTTGGGGAAACCAATCACATTACCTTCGGGGGCGACAAGCCAATTAGGTTTACCACCTACCATTCCATTTCCTAGTACGCCCCAACCTCCTCCATCGATTAGCCAAACTTGCGATGGGACAACGTTTAAGTTTACGGTTTCTCAGAAATTATGCGATCCTTTAAACAATGACCGCATCGATTGGAAAATTTATCAAACGACCTTAAGTCCTTTTCCACAGGCTAAAACAGGTATTCTCGTCCCATTAGATGCTAGTAAACTTATTTATTCTTTTACAGGGGCAGAACTAAAATATGATTTTGCCACATCTGACAAATATGTGATCACTGCGGCCATTACCAATAGTTGTGTGAAGGCTTATTTATTGGATGCGCAGCAATTTGATATCGTAGTTTTAAAACCAGTGACCCTGGATGCTGAATATAATCGAATTTGTAAGACGGATGCAAAAATCACTTTGACCCAAACTCCGGTTTCTAAAAACCTCGTTTATGCATGGAGCAACGGAGATAAAACACCCACAGCTACCTTCAAGTCTCCTGGTGGAAATTTGTCGTTGGCGCTCTCCGATACAGCGACCAAATGTTCCGTAAAAGTATCCACTAAAGTGAATTTCTTAGAGAATAGCTATGTGATGCCCAAAAAGGATTTTTCAATTTGTATGGATAGCCCGGTTCCATTCCCACTATTATTGAACGCAAGTACAAAGGATTTGAAATATAGGTGGACTGGACCTTCGTTGACCTCAGCTGATACAACCAATCAAATTTTAGTTAAAACCAGCGGGAATTACCAAGTAAAAATTACAGATAAGGAAGGTTGTGTTTTAAATAATACCTTTCCCGTTTCTGATAAATGCGAGCCTATTATTATTGCACCCAGTATTTTTACTCCCAATGGGGATGGTAAAAATGATTATTTTTCCCCTTTACCTAAAGTCGCCAAACGCGTAGAAATTTTAACGCTACAAATTTTTAACCGTTGGGGTGAAATGATATTTTCCAAATCTGGATCTCCCGATTTACAATGGGATGGGAAGTCTAACGGCGTTAGGGTTCCACAAGACTCTTATGTTTGGGTCATTCAATACAAAGCCGTTGATTATCCTGAAAAAGGGACTCAAACCATTCGTGGTGCGGTAATCGTAGCCTATTAATGCATGGACCATTAAGTAAATACACTTCCTTTAAATAATTTTTCGCTGATTTTTTGAAGACCTACGATTAATATTGTTTTAAAGTTTAGAAAACTCTAAAATCAATCGTATGAAACTTCGACATATATTATCTGTTTTTTGCCTTTTATTTTTGAGTTCCTATGCACCCATTTCCAATTCACCAAAAAAAGAAATTAAAGTTGTAGTCAGCTCTGTTCCAGAAGGAGCCGATGTACTTTTAAATGCCTTTTTTATAGGTAAAACGCCTCTAACCCTTACGATCGATACTAAATCTAGTAGTTTTATTTATGTGAGCAAGGTGGGATTTGTTGGGCAAAGAATAAACCTTGATGGGAAACAAACTGAAATTAAAGTCCAATTAGTTAAAGAATAGGGATGAAAATAACCTTTTTTACGCGCTTATTGGCCTACTGGCAAGGAAATAAAGTGGTGACACTTTATTCGACTACTAACCAACGAGTATATACAACCATTGCATCTAAAAGTAAGGATCAATGGGTTTGCCAATTTCCAATTTTTGATAAAGAATGGGAATATATTTCAATTACCCTCTCAGCGGATGGCAGATTGAAATTTACCGATTCTAAATTTGAAAATGCGGGAATAGATCGTTGGCGTTAATTTAGTAGGCTCTTACTTCTACCCCCTTCATAAAATTCACAAAGGCTTTGTTGACCACCTGATTCCCTCCTGGAGTCGGGAAGTTTCCAGTAAAATACCAGTCGCCCAAATGATCTGGGCAAGCAATATTTAAATTCGCAACCGTTTGATAAATCACAGAAACCTCGGCATGCAGATGTTTTGGTTTCACGATCTCAGCTATTTTATTTGAAATTTCTTCGTTGGTAAAAGGCTCATAAATGGCCTTCACGAAATTCTCCGAAGAAGCGGTGCCATTTTCTAAGGCCAACAAGCATTTTAAATTAACTTCGTCTAAAATATTTTCAAGCCCTCTTTCTTTCAATAACTCTAAGGCAGCTCTGAAAGCCACAAAATCCTTCATTTTAGACATGTCGATGCCATAGCAATCAGGGTATCTGATTTGTGGCGCCGAGGAAACAATCACAATTTTCTTAGGTGATAGTTTGTCTAAAAGGCTTAAAATGCTTTTTTCTAAGGTCGTGCCCCGAACGATGGAATCATCAATTAGAACTACCGAATCGACACCTTTGTTGATCACTTCGTAGGTCGTATCATACACATGAGACACCATATCGTCTCTTTGATCATCGCTGGTAATGAATGTTCGTACCTTGACATTTTTGGAGATTAGTTTTTCGACCCGAGGTCTGAAAGTTAATAATTCTTCCAGCTCTTCCTCAAATAAAATACCTTCCATGATCGCTTTTTTCCTCTCTTTAGCTAGGTGATCTTCTAGGCCGTCAATCATGCCAAGAAAGGCAGTTTCAGCGGTATTGGGAATATAAGAAAATACAGTATTCTTTAAATCATGGTTGACCTCATTTAAAATTTGTGGAATTAATAATTGGCCTAGTTTTTTACGCTCATGGTAAATATCAGGATCAGAGCCTCTGGAGAAATAAATTCGTTCAAAGGAGCAAGATTTTTGCTCTAGTCGATCGATGAACGGCTTTTCTTGCACTGAACCATCCATGGCGATGACCAGTGCATGTCCAGGCGTTACTTCTTTGATCTCAGAATATTCACAATCAAAGGACGTTTTTATTGCTTGTTTTTCCGAAGCCACCACAACTACTTCATCGTCCACATAATAAAATGCAGGTCGAATTCCCGCAGGATCTCTAGCAACGAATGCTGCACCAAATCCCGTCATCCCTACCATCGCATATCCACCGTCAAAATCTTTGCATGATCGTTCTAAAACACGCATTAAATCTATTTTTTCTGCCAGAATATCTGATAATTCAGGATTCTCGTATTTGTCTCGGTATTTTAAGAATTGTCTTTGATTTTCTTCATCCAAAAAATGGCCTATTTTTTCCATCACGGTGACGGTATCCACTTTTTCTTTGGGATGCTGACCTAAGGAAACCAATTTGTCAAACAAATCATCTACATTGGTCATATTGAAATTGCCAGCCATCACTAAATTTCGGGACCTCCAGTTGTTTTGACGCAACATGGGATGGCAATTTTCTATTTCATTTTGGCCATGTGTTCCATAACGTAAATGGCCCAAGAGCACTTCGCCCGTAAACGCCACATTATCTTGCCACCATACCGCGTCTTTCGAGGCATCGATACCCGTATCGCGCTTGGTTTCCTTGGCTAACTTATGTGCTTTCTTGAATTTTTTGTCAATTTTTCCGAAAATATCGGCTACTGCTTGTGGTTCCACGGATCGATACCGACTGATGTACCGATGCCCCGGTTTTACATTGATTTTGATGTTGGCCACCCCTGCTCCATCTTGCCCTCGATTCACTTGTTTTTCCATCATCAAGTACAACTTTTTGAGGCCGTACATGGGGTTGTTGTATTTGTCCAAATAATACTGAAAGGGCTTACGTAATCGGATTAAAGCTATTCCGCATTCGTGCTTAATGGAATCAGACATCAGATGTTATTTGTAGGAGAAGAATTCGTTTTAAAAATCATGTTAAAATTAGGGAATTATTAGGGAAGCTAAGCGTTAATTTTACATTTTTTTAATCTACAAATTCCAAAAATTAAAAATTTCATTGGGGGCGATTAAACAAAGGATTATTCCAATAGCTATTAATCCAAAAATCCACATATTCTTTTCCGTTTTAATCGCCTGGTCCACCTCAGATTTCTTAAAATAGATGTAAAAGGGAATTTTTAAATAGTAATAAACGGAAATGGCCGTGGAAAAAATGGCCACACTTAAAAGCGTAATCGTCGCTATGCTATCGCGCGCTTGCATGGATTCCCACAGCAATGAAAAATAGGTGATTTTAGCGAGGAATGTTCCTGCAGGGGGGAGTCCTATGAGGGCTATAAAACCCATGAATAATAAGAGGGATTTAATCGGTTGCGATTTGGAAAGTCCTTTCCAAAAGTTCAAATCATCGGTCCCTTCCGCAGCATTTTCCTCCGAATTTTCTGCTAAAAAGAATACCAAAATGGTACTTATGCCATAGGTGAGGCCATAAAACAATAATGCTTCTGTAGCCTCCTTGGCAGGGGAAAGCCAAATCATGGCCATAAATCCTCCATGAGCGATGCTAGAATAGGCCAATAAACGCTTGGTGTGCTTCTGGTTCAAAGCCCCTAAATTTCCAATCAAAAGGGTTAAAATCGCTAAAGCTGCAACGTATAAGCTTATGTCAGTGGGGATGAAATGAATCAATCGGATTCCTAGCCAACTTACGGCAATTTTAGGAGCTATGGATATCCAAGCCATCCAAGGGGCTGATAAGGTTTCCAATACATCCGGGCTCCAAGGATGTAACGGTGCCCATGACATTTTAAACAGTAATGCGCATGAAATAAGGCCTAAACTTATTCCCACAAATAAGGGATCTGCAGAAGAAAAAATACGTGTAAATGCTGGGTTACTGAAGGACATCGTGCCGGAAAGTCCATATAGGAATGAAACTCCATAGAGAAATATGGCGGATGTTGCCATTCCAAAAAGCACATAGGGCAATGCTGCACGTGCACCTTCGGAATCTTTTCGAATACCGGCCAACAAATAAGTGCCCAGAGACATTAATTCAATTGATAAAAAAAGACTAAGCCAATGATTGCTAATGCCTGTTAACAGAGAGCCAGATAAAATGCTGAAAAATCCTATTTGCTCCTCTATGCTTATTTTTTTTTCAGTTATTTGGCTCAGCAATAAGATTAAAAATCCTAAAGCTAAAATCAATAAATTGATGGCATTGCTGGCGGGCGTTATCCAAAATAAAGCAAAGGAAGCAAACCCATGTAGGCCATTTTGGAGCCTTTGGAAGGCCAATGCTAAAACAAATAATAAGCCTATTAATGAGATGAAATAACGCCAAGAAGAACTGAATTTTTCAGATTTTCCATGGATAAATAACTCGGCAAAAATTCCTAAAACCAGCAATCCCATGACTAATAATTCTGGAAGCATCAGTGAAAAACCCTGAACAACTTGGTCCAATTTTTGGGATAATCCAGCAAGGGTTTCAGCAGAAAACATGTTCAAATTTAGTGTTTTTTGGCAGGAATTTTTTGACTTAAGTAAAAAGCCGTTGGGTTATTTTTTAAATGAATCATTTCTTCAGGACTTCCTTCGAAACATAAATGTCCTCCTTGCTCTCCGCCCTCAGGACCCAAGTCGATGATATGATCCGCACATTTGATGACCTCCATATTATGTTCAATGATGACCACGGTATCTCCTTGTTCCACCAAATCATTCAATGCCTTGAGCAACTTTTTAATGTCATGAAAATGTAAACCCGTGGTAGGTTCATCAAAAATAAACAAGGTTTTTCCTTTATTGGAATTCCCTTTTCCTAAAAAACTAGCCAGTTTGACACGTTGGGCTTCGCCGCCCGACAGTGAATTGGAGGATTGACCTAACTTAATGTAACCAAGGCCCACTTGGAAAAGGGGGTCAATTTTCTCAGCAATTCGGGGCAATTTTTCCCTAAAAAAAGGAATACTTTCCTCCACGGTCATGTCGAGAATTTCTGCTATGTTTTTATCTTGAAAGGTGACCTCTAAAATTTCCTGCTTAAATCGCTTTCCCCCGCAAGATTCGCAGGTCAATTTAATGTCGGCCATAAACTGCATTTCAATCGTTATTTCACCCTCCCCTTGACAGGTTTCACAGCGACCACCTTCCACATTAAATGAAAAATGTGCCGGTTTATATCCGCGGGATTTGGCCATCGGCAACTCAGAATATAATAACCTGATGGCATCATATGCTTTGATGTAGGTGATTGGATTGGATCTGGACGATTTCCCAATGGGTTGTTGGTCCACCATTTCCACTCCTGCTATTTTTTGTAAACTTCTTTTTATCTCTCTAAACTTTCCTGTTTCCTCGGTTCCCAACTGGAGATTTCTCAACAAAGCAGGGTATAAAATTTTCCTAATCAACGTCGATTTTCCTGACCCACTTACTCCGGTCACAACCGTCATGATTCCCAATGGGATTTTGACATCTAAATTTTTCAAATTGTTTTCTTGTGCCCCCGTAATTTCAATATGGGCCAACGATTTTCTCCGTATCGTCGGAATATCAATTTGGTCCGCCCCATTTAAAAATCGAAGGGTATGGCTATCCGTTATTTTATCCGCCAACGCATCCTCTAGATTTCCTTGGAATACGAGTTGGCCCCCATGCCTTCCCGCCTCTGGACCGATGTCAATAATCTGGTCTGCAGCGCGCATGATTTCTTCTTCATGCTCTACGACAATAACCGTGTTGCCCATTTTTTTCAACATGTCCAACACAGAAATGAGTCTTTCTGTGTCTCGTGGGTGTAATCCAATGCTGGGCTCGTCCAAAATATACATGGAACCTACTAAAGCACTCCCCAACGAAGTAGCTAATTTAATGCGTTGGAACTCCCCGCCAGATAAGGTTGAGCTCAGCCGGTTTAAGGTTAAATAACCTAAGCCCACCCGATTCATATAGTCCAGACGGTTATTAATTTCAATCAATATTCTTTTAGCAATCGATTGATCGTGGGTACTTAAATCTAGCGCATCAAAAAATGATTTTACTTTGGAAATAGGCCAAAGAACTAGATCAATAATCGATGTTTGGTTAATTTTAACATAGGCCGCATCTCCCCTCAATCTTGATCCTTGGCATTCAGGACAAGTTGTTTTGCCCCGGTAACGTGATAACATGACCCGGTACTGAATTTTATAGGTCTCTTTCTCCAGGTGTTCAAAAAATTGACTCAAGCCTGAAAAATATTTGTTGCCTTTCCAAAGAAGTTTTTTTTCAGCTTCTGTCAGATCTTTATATGGCCGATGGATGGGAAAATCAAAATGGATGCCATTTCTTAATAATGGATGAAGCCATTCGCCCATTCGCTCACTTCTCCAAGGTGCAATCGCTCCTTCATAGACGGATAAATCGTGGTCTGGAATCACTAAATCAGGATCTAATCCCAGTACTTTTCCATAGCCCTCACAGTTTTTACAAGCACCATAAGGATTGTTAAAGGAGAATAGGTTTAGGCTAGGCTCTTCAAAAGCAATGCCGTCCAATTCAAATTTGTTGGAAAATATTTTTCTTTTTTCTCCTTCCACTTCAATCCAACATACCCCTTCGCCTTCAAAATAGGCTGTTTGTACCGAATCGCCCAGTCTAAATATCGTTTCCTCATCCTCGGGTTGGCTAATTAATCGGTCGATCAGGATGGCAATTTCAGTCGGTTTTTTACTCAGTGATTTTAATTGATTAGCATCTTCTACGAGCTCTTCTAAGTCAATAATTTCCCCCTCAAATTTCAATCTAGTATATCCTTTTTGAATTAAGAGTTGGCATTCATCTGGTAGTTTTCTTTCCGCATTCGAGATCAAAGGAGCTAAAATGAGGACTTTCTTTTGAGGATGCGTACCCACCCAATCCACAATTGTGGAAACGGAATCTTTTTTGACTTCTTTTCCTGACGTAGGTGAATATGTTTTCCCGATGCGGGCAAAAAGTAATTTCAAATAGTCGTAGATTTCTGTGCTTGTGCCGACGGTCGAACGAGGATTTTTAGTGTTTACTTTTTGTTCAATGGCAATGGCTGGAGAAACCCCTTTAATATAATCTACCGCAGGTTTCTCCATTCTACCTAAGAATTGACGCGCGTAGGAATTTAAACTTTCGACGTACATGCGTTGGCCTTCCGCAAACAAAGTATCAAAGGCCAAGGATGATTTTCCAGATCCAGAAAGACCCGTGATCACAACAAATTGATTTCTAGGGATGGCCACGTCCACATTTTTCAAATTGTGGACACGAGCACCTTTAATTATGATGTGTGTTTTCGGGTCGAGATTTTCAAGGGCCGACGGGCTTGCGGTGCCCGTTTTTAAATCATTCATGGTGCAAAAATAAACCTTTTAACTTGATAAAAATTATCAATCTAGAGATTTTTAAAATCCCTTTTTGTATGTGATATTTGAGTTGTGATTTGTAGCTTTGTTAAATTACAAATTAAGCTGAATGTTAAGCTGAATGATGGAGTAAATTTTGAATGAATATGGATGTTATGAAAAGGTTAGTCGTACTGATTTTATTTTCTTTTTTGGCCTACACGCCTGATTTAGTAGCCCAAGATCCAATCGTCATTAAAGAGGAGGGGGCAAGAGGTGATTTGGATATAGAGCCGGATGTTAGTGAGCTTAGTTTTAGGGAGCGTTTGCATTTCGGTGGAGGTATTTCAGGTTTGAGTTTTGGAAATCCTACGAGTATAGGTGTTTCACCTATGGCAGGTTATTTGTTAACAAATCAGACCATAATAGGCCTAGGGATGACTTATCAATATTATTCTTTGAATGTTGGTGGGTTTAAAGCAACCAGTAATTTGTTGGGGCAGCGTATTTTTGTGCGTCAACAAATCCCGGCATTAGCGGCTTTGATTGGCCAAGGATATCTAACGGCGCAGTTGGAAAATTTTAACGATATGTCTTCCGGTGTTTCGAGTAAGTATTCTAATCCTTTCTTGGTTGGGATAGGAATTGGTTCCAGGATTGGGATAAATTTATCGCTCATGTATGATTTAAATTATTCAGAAACAATGTCCCCTTATGGCTCTGCATTTGTCGTTCAGGTGGGTGGATTTTTCTTTTAATTTTTTTTTGAATTTTTTAAAACATTTTGGCGCTAAATCAGTCTTGTATATCAGTAAGAAATTCATAAATTCGAATTCATTTTATTAACATATGTCTACATCTACTTTTGCAGAACCTTTATTGGTTGAAGATCCTAATCGTTTCGTTTTATTTCCTATAAAACATGATGATATTTGGCAGTTTTATAAGAAAGCGGAAGCGTCCTTTTGGACTGCGGAAGAAATTGATTTACAACAAGATTTAGCTGACTGGAAAAAGATGAATGACGGAGAGCGTCATTTTATTTCTCATGTTTTGGCATTTTTTGCTGCATCAGATGGAATTGTTAATGAAAATTTAGCTAATAACTTTTTGAAAGAAGTTCAATATGCGGAGGCTAAATGTTTTTATGGTTTCCAAATCATGATGGAAAACATTCATTCAGAAACATATTCATTATTGATTGACTCCTATATCAACGACCCAAAAGAAAAGGATCATTTGCTTCGTGCCATTGAAACCATTGATTGTGTGAAGAAGAAAGCGGATTGGGCATTAAAATGGATTGAGAGTGATAGTTTTGTAGAGCGTTTGATTTCATTTGCTGCAGTAGAGGGAATTTTCTTCTCAGGTAGTTTTTGTTCTATATTTTGGTTGAAAAAGCGTGGCTTAATGCCTGGTTTATCGTTTTCCAACGAGTTGATTTCTCGTGATGAAGGATTGCACTGTGATTTCGCTTGTTTATTGTACACGGATCACATTAAAAATAAAATTTCTCAAGAGCGTATTTATGAAATTATTTTAAATGCCGTTGAGATTGAAAAAGAATTTGTTACCGTTGCCTTGCCAGTTTCACTGATTGGTATGAATGCCGAGTTGATGTGTCAATACATTGATTTTGTTGCGGATCGTTTGTTGCTTTCTTTAGGTTGTAAAAAACATTATAACGCGACGAATCCATTTGATTTTATGGAGATGATTTCATTGCAAGGAAAGACTAATTTCTTTGAAAAACGAGTGGCTGAGTATCAAAAATCAGGTGTAATGTCTGACAAAGATTCTATGTCATTCTCCATGGATGAAGATTTTTAAAGTTCCGTTTTCTGGAAATGAAATGCCTTGATGAGAATCAGGGCATTTTTTTTGAATTAAGGTTTAAATTTTACCAGCGTTCAAGGACCATAGGCAAAGCTAGGCCAATGATTATGCCCGAAGTAGCCAGGACAAAATACCTCAGTTTGGTTTTGAAAAGCTCAATGAAGATGGAAGAAAAGATAAGGATGGAAAGAACGATGATGATTTGAGCTAGCTCTAATCCGATATTAAATGCAAGCAATGGGGAAATAATAGAGCTTTCTTTTCCTAATAGGCTTTGTAGGTAATTCGAAAATCCCAATCCATGAATTAATCCAAAAACGGATACCGTTATAAATTTGGATCTCGGCAATTTTTCGGTTCTACTTTTTTGCTCCTTAAAATTCAAATTGGATAGGGCAGAAAATAAAATGGTACAGGGAATTAAAAATTCAATCCAGTTTTGTGAGAAGTTAATCCAATGTAACGTGGCTAAGGCTAAAGTCAAGGAATGGCCCAGCGTAAAGGCGGTAATTAAAATAAAGAGCTTTTTTGCATCGTAGAATTTATACATGCACGTAATGGAAAAGATGAATAACAGGTGATCTAAAGCCTGCCAATTCATTATGTGCTGAAATCCTAAAACTAAATAGCTGTTAAATGTGGACATTTATGTCGCTTTTTCCATAAAAATATTGAAATTTAAAGAATTAATTTAAAAATAGGTAAGATGTCCTTTGATTTTATCATTGTTGGCGCAGGCACTGCCGGTTGTGTTTTAGCAAACCGACTCACTGAAAATCCAGAAATTCAGGTGCTGCTCGTGGAAGCGGGAATGGATAGCCATGATCCTAGGATTTCCACGCCATCTTCCTATCCATTGTTAAATGGAACGGAAATGAATTGGAATTTTTTTACCGAACCTCAAAAGAAATTGGGTGGGCGTAGGCTATACCAACCGCGAGGAAAGGCGATGGGAGGGAGTAGCGCCATCAATTGCATGGCTTACATTCGAGGGAATAAGGCAGATTTGAATGCTTGGGAAGCGATGGGTTGTAAGGGTTGGTCATATGCCGACATGCTTCCGTATTTCAAAAAATCAGAAAATAATTTAGACATCCAGAATGAATTTCATGGTCAAGGAGGTCCTTTAACAGTTTCAAATCCCGTTCAAAATACCATTTTTGGCCAAGCATTTATTGAGGCTTGTGGATCGGTAGGCATTCCCAAAAATACCGATTTCAATGGGGCTAATCAAATTGGAGCTGGAATGTTCCAATTTGCGATTGCGAACGGAGAAAGGGTTACGGGAGCAAGTGCATTCATACGACCTATTTTAAAAAGAAAAAATTTAAAAGTCATCAGTCGCTTTCACGTAAGCCAATTAATCATTGAAGGAGATCAGGTGAAAGGTGTTGAAGGCTATTTGAAAAATAGCAAATCGGCTACCACGTTTAGGGCCAACAAAGAAGTTATTTTATCCGCGGGATCTTTTCAGAGCCCTCAAATCTTAATGTTATCGGGGATTGGGGATGCGGATTATTTAAAGTCTTTCCACATTTCCAGTAAAGTGAATTTACCTGGCGTGGGAAAAAATCTATCGGATCATTTATTTGTTAACATGCATGCCGAGGCTAAAACCCAACGCGCCTCATTCAATGCGGCCATTTCGATTTCCAATTTCTTGACCTATGTGAGTAAAAAGAGAGGTCCACTGGCTGCTAGCCCGTTAGAGGGTTGCGCATTTTATGATTCGGTGAATCAATCGGCTCAGCCAGATTTACAATTCCATTTTTCCTCCGCATGGTCTTTGGATATGTATGATTATAGAAAAATGCCGGTACGTGACGGATTTACCTGCTTGCCTACTTTATTAAAACCTGAAAGTAGGGGTTATGTGGGTTTACACTCTAAATCACCCTTTGATGCACCCATTATTGATCCTCAATATTTAACGGATTCTGCAGGGAAGGACTTAGCTACGTTAAAAAGAGGGGTGAAATTGGCGCATCAAATATTATTATCTCGTGAATTTGATCACCTTAGGTTGGGGAATGCATTAGCCTATCCGGCAGGGGAGTTGACAGAAGAATTAATCGAAAAACATATTGAACGAGCTACAGAATGCGTTTATCATCCTATCGGCACATGTAAAATGGGGCAAGATTCTGCCTCTGTCTGTGACCCATCCTCGTTAAGAGTCAAGGGAATCAATGGATTGCGCGTGATTGATGCTTCCATTATGCCCGATTTAGTTTCTGGAAATACCAATGCAATAGCCATGGCTATTGGAGAAAAAGGTGCTGATTTAGTCTTAAATAATTATTAATTTGCACACCTAATAAATAAACATACTATGAAAAAAATCATTTTATTAATTTCTGGCATTTTGATGGCTGTTACTGCACAAGCACAAAAGCCGAGTATTGAAACCTTACGTGAAGCTGAATTAAGCCGCTTTAAGGTCATGATTGGGCAAGATGAAGCTGGATTAAATGCGGTATTACATGCGGATTTAATTTACAATCATTCCAATGCGCTTACGGATAATAAAGCATCCTATGTAGGTTCTATTGTCTCTAAGAAAACGATTTATGCTTCCATTGAATCTGAAGAATTAACGCCTCGGATTTATGGAAAATTTGGTATAATTACGGGTATTGTTAAGGTTAAAAATCAAGCTAAGGACGGCTCGTTTACCTATAATCACCTTAAATATACAGATGTTTGGATTTTTCAGGATAAGAGATGGCAGATGCTTTCTTGGCAATCAACGAAAATACCTAATTAATCTGATTGGCAAATTCTTCAATTTCAAGATAAATAGTTGTTAATTCCGAAGGCTTAATGCAATAGGGAGGTAAAATATATAAGGTATTACCCAGGGGTCTCAAAAGGATCCCTTTTTTTATGAAGTGGTCATATGCTTTTCCTCGGATTGGATTCAAATAACCATCTTTTTCGGGGGTGTCTATTTCGCAGGCCACAATCGTTCCCCAACAACGAATATTTCTAATGACGGGGTGATTTTGTAATTTATTTTTCCAGGCGGCATGACTCTCTTGGATGGCAGCTATTTGGGACCAAGTTTCTGTTTTTTCCATCAGGTCTAAACTGGCGTTTGCTGCGGCACATGCGAGCGGATTTGCCGTAAAGGAATGGGAATGGAAAAGCGTCTTCTTTCGATCAGAAGAAAGGAAGGATTCAAATAGTGGGTCCGAGCAAACCGTTACTCCCATGGCCATCATGCCTCCCGTTAGTCCTTTAGATAAGCAAAGAATATCAGGTTTTTGTTGTAAATAATCCATGGCGAACCATTTCCCCGTACGCCCAAAACCCGTCATGATTTCATCCGAAATGCAAAGTAATCCATGCTTTTTAGCCATGGAAATGATTTGATCTAAGGTTTCAGCGGGATACATATTCATGCCCCCGGCACCTTGAATGAGAGGTTCGAAAATGATGGCCGCATATTCATCCGAATCCTTTAATTTAGTTTCAAGGTCATTAAGGCACTCTAATGCTTGGTTGGGATTAGGAATGAACTCTACTTCAAAAAGCATATCTTGAAAAGGCGCATTGAAAGCACTAGGAGCTCCTAGACTCATGGCTCCAAACGTATCTCCATGATAGGCATCCGTTAGCGCAATGATTTTTCTTCTTTTTATTTGGCCTTGGTTGTGAAAAAATTGTAGGGCCATTTTAACGCCAACCTCCACGGCTGTAGATCCATTGTCGGAGTAAAATACCTTTTGGAAATTGGAAGGTAAATGACTTAATAACCTTTCGGCCAAACGAATTGCGGGCTCATGAGTAAAGCCAGCAAAAATAACTTGTTCAAGTTTGAGCGCCTGTTCATACACTTTTTCGGCCATGTAGGTATTCGAATGGCCATGTAAATTAACCCACCAGGACGCAATGGCGTCTATGTACTTATTTCCATCTTCATCATATAAATAAGCGCCTTCCCCTCGCGTAATGGCTATAGAATTGGGCTCAATGTGGTGTTGGGTAAATGGATGCCAAATAACTTTTTTATCTCGTTCTGTAAAATTATTTTGAGATGGATTTGGCATAATGATGAATGATTTCGGGTGTAATTTCCATTTCCTGTTGGACACGCAAAACTACGGGTAAATGCGTGTAATTTAAAATGAAATTTTCACCGGAAGGATTTGATGGTCCATTAAAGACAATTCCCATAATGGGTATGTGGTTATCCTTAAGAATTTGAAAAGTTAATAAAGTATGGTTGATGCTACCTAAATAATTTTTACTAACCAAAAGTACGGGTAGATCTAGTTTTTTTATCAGATCTAAATTCGTTTGATGGTCGTTAATGGGTACAAGAATTCCTCCTGCCAATTCCACAATCAATGAATTGTGGGTTTGAGGCAATTGTATTTTTTCTAAGTCAATGGTAACACCATCGATTTCAGCAGCGGTATGAGGAGAGAGCGGCTGGCTCAGGACATAGCTAGAATCCCAAACTTTTAAATTGGGAATTTGGGTCATTTTTTTTATAAATAAAGCATCCGCTTCTTCCGGATTTCCCGATTGAATCGGTTTCCAATAGTCGGCCTGCATAGCCTGAGTGAAAATCGCCGATATAAGCGTTTTTCCTATTTCAGTACCAATTCCAGCCACGATAAATGAATTATTCATAGGATTCCAAGTGATTAATAAGCGTTAATATATCCTCTTTTTTAGTCAAGCAACTCAAGGTGATTCTAATCCTTTCTTCACCTTTGGGAACGGTTGGGTACACGATGGCTTTTACTGCAAATCCCTTTTCTTGAAGTATTTTGGCAGCTTTTTTTACATGTAAATTTCCTGAAATGTAATAAGTTTGAATGGCAGATTCGCTTTTCCCCCAAAGAACTGAATAGATATGTTGGGTAAAAAAATCAATATTTTCATGAAGTTTTTTTCTTGGTTCATCCTGTAATTTAAGAAATTCTAACGTGGTGGATAGACTAGAAATATGATGTGGACTTGGGGCTGTTGAATAAATGAATGGCCTCGCAAAATTTATCAAGAAATCGATTAATGTTTGTGGCCCTAAAACGACGGCACCAGCATTGCCCCAGGCTTTTCCAAAGGTAATGACACGCGCAAAAATCTCTTTTTCGATGCCCATTTCTACCGCTAATCCATTGCCATGTGGGCCGTAAATTCCTCCCGCATGTGCCTCATCCAGAATGATTTCAGCGTTGTATTTATTTTTTAATTCGACTAAATCCCGCAAAGGTGCCTTATCTCCATCCATGGAATACAATGATTCGACCACAATCCATTTAACTGTTTCCAATGGATAGGATTTCAATAAATTTTCTAAGTCGACTAAATCATTGTGCTTAAATATTTTTCTTTCTGCTTTCCCTAAACGAATCCCATCAATTAAGCTAGCATGCAACAATTGATCGCAGAATACGACTTGATCTTTTTGGGTGATGGAAGATAATAGTCCCACATTCGCATCATAGCCACTAGCAAATAATAGGGCAGCTTCTGCTTGGTGAAACTCAGCACATTTTTTTTCAAATTGTTCCACTGGCATGGATTGTCCTGATATCAACCTAGAACCAGTCGAGCCATTGATAGCAGTCATGTTGGATTTTAAAAGATTGAAATCTGCCTCAATTTTAGTAGACAATTTTTCATTCTTTGCCAGCCCCAAATAATCATTGGAACAAAAATCAATTAACAGATTAACAGAGCTTAATGCGCGAATAAGCCCATTTTGCTGCCGTTCTTGCAGTTGGTCCGTTAAAATTTTTAGGTGAGATGTCATCATGTAATGCGAATGCAAATTACAAATTTTGGGTCGAAAAGGCGCTAAATATCGATTGATTCCTAAGAAATTGATTTAAAATGAGACAATTCCGTTAAAAATGATAAAAAATGTTTGATAATCTAATATATGTAACGTAGTATTGCACTGTGTTTCAATGTCGTAAGCACTTCTATTTTAGCATTCCCAGTTCCTTTTAATCTTAAAACCATTTTCTAAAGCACTTGATGTGTCTTGAAAAAATGTTTCAAAGATGGTCTTCTGATCAGAAATTAGGTTTGTTAAATCAAATTAAGAAAAATCATTTCACCATTTTATGGAAGAAAAACCAATCAGGAAAGTAAAAAAAGTCGCGGAAGAATTGCCTACCAATGATCGTCCTAAGCGTCAAAGAATTCAAAAATCAACAGAAGAACCTGCGCTAGCACCCATGCCGACATCAATCGTAGAGCCCGGGGTGAGTGTTTCAGAAGTGGCAAATGAGTCTGTGGAAACAAAAGTAGAGGCCAATGCAGAGGCAAAGCCTGCTAGACCTTCAAAGAATTTTCGTCCCCGCCAAGAGCGTCGTCAGCCCGATGTGGAGGAAGCACCGATTGAATATGATTCAATGGCACCTTCTGAAGATGAGGTGGTGGATACTTCCTTCATTACGAATAATGAAAATGTAGTGGACTCCAAGGTTTCTCCTACAGATGCTCCAGTAGATGTGGATAAACTTCCTAAAGAAGAGGCACAAACGCAATCTCCTCAGCAATTTAAGCCTAGGTCTAATTACAATCAGATCATCAAAGAGTTAGATGGTTTAATTGATAATGAGGGTGTTCTTGAAATCATGCAAGAGGGTGGTTATGGTTTTATGCGTTCTTCTGATTATAATTATTTAGCTTCCCCAGATGATATTTATGTGTCTCCTTCTCAAATCAAAATGTTTGGTTTGAAAACGGGAGATACTATTTTGGGTAAAATTCGCCCACCGAAAGAAGGCGAAAAATACTTTGCCTTATTGAAAGTAGAATCCGTGAATGGAAAAACTACCGATGAGATACGTGATCGAATTAATTTTGAATACTTGACGCCACTTTTTCCGGAAGAGAAATTAAATCTTTCTACGTCGGCAGATAATTATTCAACTCGGATTTTAGATTTATTTGCGCCGATAGGCAAGGGCCAGCGTGGAATGATCGTTGCCCAGCCGAAAACGGGTAAAACGGTTTTATTGAAGGACATAGCTAATGCTATTTCTCGAAACCACCCTGAGGTGTATTTGATCATTTTGTTGATCGATGAAAGACCTGAAGAGGTAACAGATATGCAGCGTTCGGTACGTGCTGAAGTTATTTCGTCCACCTTTGATGAACAAGCGGAGCGTCACGTAAAAGTGGCCAGTATCGTATTGGAAAAAGCCAAAAGGATGGTGGAATGTGGACATGATGTGGTCATCTTGTTGGATTCAATCACTCGATTAGCCCGTGCTTACAATACTGTTGTTCCTTCTTCTGGTAAAATATTATCTGGAGGTGTGGATGCAAACGCTTTACATAAGCCAAAACGTTTCTTTGGTGCAGCCAGAAATGTTGAAAATGGAGGTTCATTAACGATTATTGCCACCGCCTTGACAGAGACAGGTAGTAAAATGGACGAAGTCATTTTCGAAGAATTTAAAGGAACGGGTAACATGGAATTGCAGTTGGATCGTAAATTGTCCAATCGCCGTGTTTATCCAGCCATCGATATTACTGCTTCAGGTACGCGCCGTGAAGATTTATTAATGGATCCTGCGGTACTTCAGCGCGTGTGGATTTTACGCAAGCACATGTCTGATATGAATTCTGTGGAGGCCATGGAGTTTTTACAGCAACAGATGAAAGGGACGAGAACGAACGAAGAGTTTCTTGTTTCGATGAATCGATAAAAGGTCAAAAAAAAGTCTTTGAATGTGTTTCAAAGACTTTTTTAATTTTTAGAATAGACGTCCATTTGACGTCTATTTTTTTTAAAGCAGTTCGTAAATACCTGCTACTCCTTGGCCACCCCCTACGCAGGCGGTCACCATTCCATATTTTTTGTTGCGCCTACGAAGTTCATGGAAGAGTTGGATCGATAATTTTGCACCCGAACAACCCAGTGGATGCCCTAATGCAATGGCTCCTCCGTTGACATTGACTTTTTCTTGATCGATACCTAAGGTTTTGATGACGGCCAAAGACTGTGCCGCAAAGGCCTCATTCAATTCGATCAAATCAATGTCCTTCAATTGTAAACCCGCTTTTTTCAAGGCGATCGGAATCGCTTCCACTGGCCCGATACCCATAAGGCTCGGTTCCACACCTGCTGCTGCATAACTAAGCATTTTGGCAATGGGCTTCAACTTATATTGTTCTACAAATTTTTCCGAAACGACCAGTACAAAAGCTGCACCGTCCGAAGTTTGTGATGCATTTCCAGCGGTTACTGAACCGCCCATGGCAAATACCGGTTTCAATTTCCCTAATGCCTCCAATGTGGTATCGGCACGTGGACCTTCATCCTGAGAAACTACCCACTCGCGTGTTTTTTTCGTACCTGATTTGGCATCAAAATAATTCTCGGAAACTTTCACGGGAACGATTTGGTCTGTAAATAAGCCTGCTTTCTGTGCAGCTAAGGCTTTTTGATGCGATGCGAATGAAAAAGCATCTTGCTCTTCTCTAGTCACATTATATTTTTTACTTACTTCCTCCGCCGTCAATCCCATCCCGATGTAATAATCAGGGTGCTCATTGGCAATTCCGTAATTCAATACCGTTTTATGACCCATCATCGGCAACATCGTCATCGATTCCGTTCCTCCGGCAATCACACAATCCGCCATACCTGAGGCTACTTTGGCAGAAGCCAATGCAATGGCTTCCAATCCTGAACCACAATATCGGTTAATGATAAATCCAGGGACACTTTTTGGCAAAGACAATAATGAAATGTAGCGTGCCATTTGCATGCCTTGTTCCGCCTCAGGAATGGCATTTCCCACAATTAAATCGTCGACCAAAGCCGGATCCACCGATGGAACTTGTGCCATTAAATGTTTGATTACTTCAGCCGCCAAATCATCTGGACGCATGGTACGAAATCCTCCGCGATTGGCCTTAGCCACCGCCGTACGATAACCAGCTATTATGTATGCATTCATATTCGTAATTGATTAATTTCTTAAAGGTTTTCCGCCACTTAATAGGCTTCCGATTCTGTCCATGGTTTTTTGTTCTCCTGTCAACGATAAAAATGCTTCGCGCTCAAGATCCAATAAATATTGTTCGGTGACTTGTTGGGGTGCATCTAAATCACCGCCACAAATAGCAAAAGCTAATTTATTTGCAATCAAGGCATCGTGTTCCGAAATGTATCGGCCCATCAACATCCCTTGAATTCCTGCTTTGAATAAAGCCAAGCCTTGCTTGCCCTCCACCCAAACATCACTCCGTCGATTTTTTTGTACGTACCCCGCCTCTGCTAATAAGATGGCTTCTTTTTTCGCCTCACTAATGACTTGGCTTCGATTTAATACAATGCGATCCTGCGTTCTTAAATAGTTCATTTCCAATGCCTCATGAGCGGATGTACTCACCTTCGCCGTCGCAATATTCATAAAGGCTTGTTGGAGCCTATTCAACTCCACATCTCCCGTTCTTCTTGCTTCGCCCATTCTCAATGCCATCTCTTTGGTTCCTCCACCCGCTGGGATTAAACCTACACCCACTTCTACTAAACCCATATACAACTCTGAATGGGCAACGATTTTATCGGCATGTAAATTGATTTCGCAACCACCGCCTAAAGCTAAGGTATGGGGCGCTACCACCACCGGAATGCTAGAATAGCGAACGCGCATCATGGATTCTTGGAACGTGGCAATCATCTGGTTCACCTCGTCGAATTTCTTCTCGATGCCAAACATGTACAACATGCCCAAATTTGCGCCAGCTGAAAATGCTTCATTGGATTCATTTCCAATGACCAAACCACGAAAATCTTTTTCTGCCGTTTCTATCGCATAAGCAAGTCCTTCTAGGACACCTTGGCCCATGGTATTCATTTTAGAATGAAATTCCAATCCTACGATGCCATCTCCTAAATCGATGATGTGCGCATCATCATTTTTAAAGACCGTTTTGGTTGGTTTTAAAATGGATAGATTTATTTGCTTCTCTTGGCCCGGAATGACTTGGTATTTTTTGCTAGCAAGGTCATAAAACATCCTTTTGACACCTTCAATTTTGTAAAAAGTTTGATGGCCTTGGGCCAACATATCACTAACCCAAGCAGCTGGACTTAATCCTAAATCTGCCATCATGGCAATCGCCTTTTCTACACCAATCGCATCCCAGGTTTCAAATACACCCATTTCCCAACCAAAACCTGCACAAATTGCTTGGTCGATTTTCACCAAATCATCTGCGATTTCAGGTACGCGATTCGACGCGTAGCGGAAACCGTCTAAGATTGTTTTGCGGTAAAACTCACCAGCTAAATCTTGACCTGCTAATAGTAATGCAAACCGATCAGCTAATTGGTCCACCGCTTTCGAGCGTTCCAGCGTTTCAAAGGAAACACGTTGGGCCGACCGGTATTCAAAGGTCTGTAAATCCAAACTTAAGATGACGGTTTTGCCCGTTGAGTCTTTCGTCTTTTTATAAAATCCTTGGCCGGTTTTATCGCCGAGCCATTGGTTGTCCATTAATTTTTGCATCATGGAAGGCAATTCGAAAATCGATTTGCTTTCATCTTCCGTTAACGCCGCTTTCAAATTATTTGCGACATGAACGGTGGTGTCTAAGCCCACGACATCTGATAAACGGAAAGTGCCGGATTTCGGTCGGCCTACGACTTTAGAGGTCAATTTATCTACTTGCTCAACACTTAATCCTAATTCTTCCACTACTTTCATCGTCTGCATCATGGAGTAGACTCCGATGCGATTTGCGATAAAAGCGGGTGTGTCTTTACATAAGACGGTGGTCTTTCCCAATTGTGTTTCGCCGTAGGCCAATAAAAATTCGATGACCGATGGATTCGTTTTTGGCGTTGGGATGATTTCTAATAACTTTAAATAACGCGGAGGGTTAAAGAAGTGCGTTCCGCAAAAATGTGCTTGGAAATCAGCTGAACGACCTTCCGCCATTAAATGAATCGGAATTCCAGAGGTATTTGACGTAATTAAAGTTCCGTCTTTTCTGAATTGCTCCACGCGATCGTATAAAGATTTTTTGATGGCCAAATTCTCTACGACCACTTCCATGATCCAATCAGCATCTACGATTCCAGACAAATTATCGTCAAAATTTCCTAATTGGATATTCGCTGCAAATCCGGTTTGATAAAGGGAAGCAGGTTTAGACTTTAATGTTTGTTGGAATGCTTGATTTACGATTCTATTCTTCACTAAAGGATTGTCAATGGTTAATCCTTTGGCTAATTCCTCCGCATTCAATTCTTTAGGCGCTATGTCTAAAAGAAGAACTTGTACCCCAATATTTGCAAAATGACAGGCTATACGAGAGCCCATGATTCCTGAGCCCAGTATGGCTACTTTTTTGATGGAACGATTCATTCGAAATGATATTTGTTTTTACTTAGTATAAATGGGTCAACCTACTTTTGGTCTTTGCAATTTCAACCAAATTATCAAAGCCAAGAGGTAAATATAAATAAAATTTAAAGTGTTATGCAAGCATACTAAATTAAATTTCATAAAACACAACCAAAATCATAAATGCCAAAATAATGGCAATGAACGATTAAAAAATGCGTCTGGATTTACGCGTTTTCCACGTAGCTCGAAATCGGCTCGCAGGCACAAACCAAATTACGATCTCCATAGGCTGAATCGATTCGGGAGACGGTTGGCCAGAATTTCGCCGACTTCACATAAGGCAGTGGAAAAACCGCTTTTTCTCTCGTATATGGGCGATTCCATTCCCCTATTAACACAATGTTTTGCGTATGTGGTGCATTTTTCAACACATTATTTAGCTTGTTGGCGCTTCCATTTTCAATTTCTCTAATCTCATCTCGAATGCTTAATAAGGCATCACAAAAACGATCTAACTCATCTTTGTTTTCAGATTCAGTGGGCTCAATCATGAGTGTACCCGCCACTGGGAAAGAAAGGGTAGGAGCATGAAAACCATAATCCATTAAACGCTTGGCGATATCTTCCGCCTCTACGCCCGCAGAAGTTTTAAAGGGTCTACAATCCACAATCATTTCATGTGCGCAACGACCTTGAGAACCTGTGTATAGAATTGGGAATTCTTTTTCTAACCTTGCCTTAATGTAATTGGCATTTAAAATCGCTGTTTCCGTAGCTCTTGTCAATCCTTCTCCTCCCATCATGGCAATGTATGCATAGGAAATAGCTAAAATACTGGCAGATCCTACGGGTGCGGCTGAAACAGCCCCATGCGATTCTGCGGCAACAGAATCGGTCATCACGTGACCAGGTAAAAAAGGAACTAATTGCTTTGCTACGCCAATAGGCCCCATTCCAGGTCCACCACCTCCATGAGGAATACAAAAAGTCTTATGTAAATTTAAGTGACATACATCGGCACCGATCGTCGCAGGAGATGTTAAACCTACCTGGGCGTTCATATTGGCCCCATCCATGTACACTTGCCCGCCAAAATCATGAATCATTTGGCAGATTTCCTGAATGGATTCTTCAAAGACTCCATGGGTACTTGGATAAGTGACCATCAAGCAGGCTAAATGATCTTTGTGCTCTTCCGCCTTTGCGCGCAAGTCGGCTACGTCAATATTGCCATTGGCATCACAGGAAGTTACGACCACTTTCATGCCCGCCATCACGGCCGAGGCTGGATTTGTTCCATGTGCCGAGGAAGGAATTAAAGCAATATTTCGATGCGAATCACCTCTCGAAGCATGATAAGCGCGGATTACCATTAAACCCGCATACTCACCTTGGGCTCCAGAGTTTGGTTGCATCGACATGGCTGCAAAGCGAGTAATTTCACATAGCCAATCGTTCAATTCCATGATTAATCGTTGGTACCCGCGCGTCTGATCCCCCGGAGCAAATGGATGAATTTTTCCCAATTCCGGCCATGTCACTGGAATCATTTCAGTCGTCGCATTCAACTTCATCGTGCATGAACCTAAGGAAATCATGGAATGTACCATGGATAAATCTTTGGCTTCTAAGGATTTTAAATAACGCAACATGCCATGTTCAGAATGGTATTTATGAAATACTTCATGTGTCATGAATGAGCTCTTACGAGTCAAAGAAGCAGAAATTTGCCAAGCGACCGTTAATTCATCCCCTCCGATGCCGTGGTTTTTGGCTCTTTGGAAAAAGGCTAAAATAGCGACCACATCATCTTCTGAACTGGTTTCGTCAAGGTTGATGCTCAATTTACTTGGGTCATTTTTAAAGTACCTAAAGTTTCTTTGGGCTTCCTCCGCATAGGCTCTAATTTCTTCCGTTAACTCACCGGTTTGGACGGTTAGCGTATCAAAATGCTGCGTATTTTCTAAGGCAAAGCCTAATTTTTTAAGTCCGGCGCCCAATAATTCGGTCAATCCATAAATTTTGCCAGCAATTTTCTTTAATCCTTCTGGTCCATGGTAAATAGCATAGGCTGCTGCCATGATGGATAAAAGTACTTGGGCCGTACAAATATTGGAAGTCGCTTTTTCTCTACGAATATGTTGCTCACGGGTTTGCAAGGCCATTCTTAACGCGCGATTTCCTTCTGAATCCACGGAAACCCCAATGATCCTTCCCGGAATACTTCTCTTGTATTTTTCTTTTGTGGCAAAAAATGCGGCATGCGGTCCACCAAAACCCATAGGTACTCCAAACCGTTGGGAACAACCCACCACGACATCCGCGCCCCATTCTCCCGGAGGAGTTAATAATGTTAATGCCAACAGATCTGCAGCAACTACCACTTGGACATCATTTTCTTTGGCAGCATCCACTAAATTTTTATAATCAAAGACTTCGCCATTGGCCGCAGGATATTGCAAGAGCATTCCAAAAAATTTCGTGTCCGTTACGTCGACAGCTTGATGATCTCCTACTATAATTTCAATGCCAATAGGTTCAGCACGTGTTTTTAAAACATCAATGGTTTGAGGTAAACAAAGGGAAGAAACAAAAAATGCATCGCCCTTATCGGATGATTTTTGACCAAACAACATCGTCATTGCTTCGGCGGCAGCAGTTCCTTCGTCGAGCAAAGAAGCATTCGCTAATTCCATGCCTGTTAGGTCGATGATTAAGGTTTGATAGTTTAATAACATTTCCAACCTTCCTTGCGCAATTTCCGCTTGGTATGGGGTGTATGCCGTGTACCAAGCCGGATTTTCTAAAATATTTCTAAGAATAACCGTGGGGGTAATGGTATCATAGTAGCCCAAACCGATGTGACTTTTAAATAGCTTATTTTGCCCCATAATTTGCTTAAAATCCCTTAGAAACTCGAATTCAGTTTTGGGATTTGGTAAACGTAATTCACGTTCCAAACGGATTTTTGAAGGGACAGTTTGATCGATCAGTGTCGCCAGGCTATTGACCCCAATGGTCTTTAACATGGCATTCACATCCTCGGGATTTGAATTATTGTGTCTCAATGAAAAATCTTCTCGGTATTTGAAATTTGGGTGCATAGTTGATTGCAGGAATTTTGTTGAAAAACTTGACAAAAATAATCTTTTTTTAGCGATTTATTTTTCAATTGTTAACTTCGCCTTCTCAAAATTGTTTTGTAAAATGAAAAAATCAACAATCTATGTTTTAGCCCTATTTTTAGTGGCTAAATTAATTCCAACCCAGGTGTTGGCCCAAGGAAATCCAGTGCCCCATGCGTATAGCATTAAGGCCGAGGATTTAAAAAAACATTTAACATTTTTAGCCTCTGATAGCTTAAAAGGTAGAAATACAGGATCGGCTGAACAAAAAGTCGCGGCCAACTACATTGCGGATCATTTTAAACGTGTCGGATTAGCTCCTGTTCAAGGAAGTTATTTTCAAAAAGTCGGTTTGGCGAATCGTTCTTGGTCAAATGTTTCATTTTCTTCCCGTGGGAAAAATTATGAATACATGAATCAATTTATGGCTACTGCTTTAGCACCCGTGGCTGCTAATACAAAGCTTCCTATCGTTTTTGCCGGTTTTGGTGTAGAACAAGGGGGATTCACAGATTTTAGCCAATTAAAAGCAAAAGGCGCTTTGGTCATTGCTTTTGAAGGGGAGGCGAAAGATGAAACTGGAAATTATGTGCTGTCTGGCTCTAAGGATCCTTCTATTTTTGGCAAAGGAGATGGTTGGAAAGAAAAGTTAAAAAGATCTCAAGCCTTAGGTGCTAAGGGGTTGATTTTAATTTCTAGTAAATCAGAAAAAGACTTTACTAATGAATTGCGTCAACGCCAAGTGATGTTGAAGCGTTTTGGAAACGAGCGAATGGTCTTCACTGACCAAGCAGCTGTTGCTAACGAGGCGCCCGTTTTAATGATATCGGCTGCCGTGGCAGCTGAAATTTTGGGTACCACTGAAGCTGATTTAGTAGCCTTTAAATCGGATTTAGCCAAACAGAAAAAATCAATTTCGGCTAAGTTTAAGACTGCGCCCATCAACCTAACGATTGAAAGAACTGAAAAACCCGTGGATACCTACAATGTGGTTGGCTTTTTAGAGGGGACAGATAAAAAGGATGAGGTAGTTGTTATTACAGCGCATTACGATCATATCGGGGTTTCTGCCGATGGGAAAATAAACAATGGAGCGAACGATGATGGATCGGGTACTGTGACTGTTATGCAGGTGGCAGAGGCCTTTGGTCGGGCAGCTGCAGCGGGCAACAAACCTCGGAGAAGTATTTTATTTATGACGGTGACTGGAGAGGAAAAGGGATTATTGGGCTCTGAGTATTATTCCAATCACCCCTTGTTTCCTTTGGAGAATACGGTTTGTGATTTGAATATCGACATGACAGGACGCCGCGATGAAGGACATGAAGGAAAGCCAGATTATATTTATGTGATTGGGTCAGATAAATTGTCATCCCAACTGCATGATGTGCTTTTGGAGCAAAATAAAAAACACATGGGATTGGATTTAGATTTTACATTCAATGATCCGAATGATCCAAATCGTTTTTATTACCGTTCAGACCATTATAATTTTGCCAAGAAAAAAATCCCTGTAGCATTTTTCTTTAATGGGGTTCATGAAGATTACCATCAGCCGGGCGATGATGTCGAAAAAATTGATTTTGACCAAGTTCAAAAAATAGGTCGATTGGTTTTTTATATGGCTTGGGATATTTCGAATCGAAACGAGCGATTAAAAGTAGATTCCAATAAACCTTAAGTATTTTCTAGTCTACTTGGATAGCGTTTGATACAATCTTTGCCAAACGCTATTTTTTTATGTCCGCGATCAAACCTTGCAATTGTTGTTTGAAGTTTTCTGATTTCAGTTTAGCCTCAGCTATAAATTCATTTTCATGGATGGAACCTATGACCTTTTCCATTTCTTTTTCATTTCCAAACATGGCCAAACGGAAGGGATCTTTGAAATCTTTTGCTCGAGAATTCTCAATGCCATCGGTTAAAAATTCCGACATACGGATCGCTTTTTGAAGCCATTTTTCGATAAATATTGGATGGTTAATGGGTTGGTCGATAATTTGGATCATGCCATTCAACGCATTTTCAAACTTTTGATCCAAATAAAGGGTTGCTTGTTTTTCATAAATTTCATGCACCTGAGACCAACGACTGATCGAACCTGATTGTATGTTACTTTTTATTTCAGCGACAATGCCGGCAGGAATAATTTGACCTCCCATGTTATCCCATTTTTGTATCGCTGTGGCATTTGATAACGTGCTATTTAATAGATCAATGGCTGCTTTTTCTGGATTTCTTTCCATGGTGGCCAACCATTCTTTGGCCGCATGATAGATCAGTAAATCATTGAAAATTTGGTATGCCTGGTGGCATTTAGCAACCCTCGTTTTACGCTTAGAATTTTCAATATTTTCTGCATAAATGGCTAAGGGATTGTTGGCATTTTCAGGGTTCAATAACCACGATTTTCCTAAATCCATGGCTTTTTCTTTGGAGAGATTAGGCTTCAAGGTATTGCCTACCCAAAATTCCAGTAACTTGATTCCTTCTAAAATTTCAGAGACAGTGTCTGGCGCTAAAAAATCATATTCAAGCAACATATTTTTGTCGGTACGCACATCTCTTTTATCGAATTTCCATGCATTTCTAGCTAAGGCATACATATTGTATTGAAACCAATACCCGGCGATAATCAATAATCCCCCGGTGGCTTCATCGTTGCCCAACAAAGAAAAGGGCATGGGATTGTGAATTTCAGCCGGGTAATTGCCCTTTGAAATTAAGTTGAAGGATGCGAATTTAGAGTTGTGTTTTAAGGCAACAGCCAAACCTGGCCAAAATCCCCGACCTGCCTGCAATTCGCCATCGGCCCCCCGTGAATTATGGTTGGACCCCAAGGTAGCCCCAGCCGCCATATTGCTTTGTCCTTTAATCACAGACGCACATAAAAATGAATTGTTATGATGCTGCTCATGGGCAGGAAAAATCAAGGAGTTTAAAACTTCGCAGCATGAAATGGTGGAGTTACTTCCTAAAAATGAATTGATGAGTCGGGCACCATATTTCAACTGTGAATGCGCCTCTAATATAAAACGCACGGCTTTGACTCCATAAAAAATTCGACAACCCTCGTGAATGATTCCATTGACAATTTCACAGCCTTCCCCAATTTGCGTGGAGGCATGTGGGAAAGATAAAATAGTGAGGTTCTTTAGTTTATTGGCTCCTTTGATGTAAGTGTCGGAACCCATGTTGACATCTTTGATGATGCCTGTATTTTTGATGACCGTTCGGTCACCAATTTGACCATAATAACCACGCTCGCTAGAAAATTCAGCTTTTGTCATCTCTAAATACCTGCGCTGTAAATCGGAATCTTCTCGATCTTGCATCCATAAATAGGCGTCTGCTGGGCGCATGCCGACGAACGGCACCACTTTTCTACCGCCATTTTCATTCCCTAGTTCCAGCCATATCCGAATACGTTCATCTTCTCCATCCTTCACATTTCCGTTGCCAAATTTAGCCGTGGATGTGGTGGCCAACTCATTCACTTGGAGGATCATGACCTCATTTCCTATTTGATAATGTGAAAGTAAGTTCACCCGATCGATGGCTACATTATCGCCAAAATCACTAGAAATAATCGTGCTATTGTAAAGACCTACCGGCATGCGAAGGTTTTTGAATTCTAGGTAGCAACTTTCTAAAATTCCGATTCGGTTAATGCCAAAAAATCGACAGTTTTTGACTAAATAGGGGTTAAATCCTTCTTTTACGTGGATGTCAAGCCAACTTTCGGCTTGATTTAGATTGGCCTCTAATATTTCAATTTCCCTCGTGGATAAGGCTCGAAAATCAGATAAATTAATATTTTTTAATCGATGGTCAAATTCGGTTTGACCCTTTTTTAAATATTCTTGAGGGACAAAATTATATCCTAATTGGGATAAGGGCTTTTTATCTATTCTGTTCATATTTCATAAAATTCAATCGGCAAATCATCAGGATCTGCTATGAAAGTAAATTTCTTTCCAGTGAATTCATCGGTGCGAATGGGTTCTGAGCTGATGTTTTCCGCGGATAATTGTTGGACCGTCGCTTCTATATTTTTCACTTGGAATGCCAAATGCCTTAACCCACAAGCTTCAGGCCGAGAGGTTCTGGCAGGTGGATTGGGAAAAGAAAAGAGTTCAATGATGTATTGATCGCCTAATGCCAAGTCTAATTTGTAGGAATCTCGGGCTTCTCGGTATACTTCTCGGACCACTGTGAGCCCGAGTTTCTCGGTATAAAACTTTTTTGAAATCGAGTATTCACTGCAAATAATGGCAATGTGGTGCACGGAGGTAATTCCTAAATTTCCCATGTTTGAATATTCGATAGGCTTGTTTGAATATACCTTTTCAAATGAAACCTTTCTTTGTTCGGATTTTCTTGCTTGTTGGTGGCAGGTTGTTTAGGCAAAAATACGTAAAATATTGCCGTTTATTGATTTCGATGGATTAAAAAGTATAATTAATTTCCTTTTGTTTTTCCTTGTTAATCAGCATTTTTGAGTTTGAATTCCTGAGTTTCTCTCCTAATTTTTTGGCCAAATTTTGCCCTTTTTCTGGATGCGGATAAAATAAGTTATTTTTCTCGGAAAGGTTTTTGCGCGTGTTAAACAATTCAAAACGAGCCGCTAATTGTTCTAAACTAGGTGTTCTGTATAAGGAATTCCAAGGTGTTTTCTTGTCCACAAAAGAGCGGGATAAATCTTGCCAACCCAGGTCATCGACTAAAAAATGAGAAAATTTTTGGGTTTTTGTTTTTCGGCGAACAGGGGAAAACTGCTGAATAACAGGCCATTAAGAATCTTTTTTTTTTCAAGATTATTTCATGGGAGTTGAGTGCATTAATTCCATGCGCCAACGGCCTTTTTCTTTACGTAAGATAGCTGATTCAAGCCATTTGATAGTTAAATTTCTCGTTTTTGAGGTTATTTCTGCTTTGTTTTTGTAATACACCCAAGCCCGATTTTTATCTATTTTCGTCTCTAGAAATTCGAATGAATTTAGCCTCAGGTAACCTTCAGGTTTGGGTCTACTGATTTTAGAGGCAAGGGTGTCTATGGTCCAAATTTCACCGTTTTCCAACAGAATAAATCCATCAGAAACTTCCGCTTTCATTTGAGGAATATTGGCGACACTTAATGCATCAAAAAAGCGAGTGATTACTTTTTCAACCGCTTGATTTTCAGGACTTTGGGCAAAAGTGAATTGCGCCAGTAGCAAAAATAAAAGGGTGATTTTTTTCATTAAAGTTTACTAGCTAAAAATCTAAGAATTTTTGGCAGTTTGATGTGATTGTTTATCGAATATAAACTCCCTCTAGTTCTTATAAGTTGCGTTTTATTTCCATTGAAACTCTGCTCCACTATTTTTCCTGTTTTAATATCAACTAAGTTTCTTCTGATGAATAATTCATTCGACACCATATTAGAAAGCATGGGCGTGTAATAAAGACAATTCTCAAAATAATAATGGGTTACTTGGGAAAAGCGAGTACTCTTGGGATCTTCCACGGGACTACCTCCATGGATAATGTTGGAAGACCAAATTAAGGCATCACCTTTTTTAGCCAAGAACTTTTTCTTTTTGTAGGCACTTTTTTCCATCAACTCCTCCATAAAAGTCTCATACTCTGGATAGTTTTCATAGGAGGTATCCTCAGTTGTATTTTTAAAATCAGAGAAATTGTATTCGGGATTCCGATGTGATCCTGGATAATAAAATAAAGGTCCATTGTCTTCCGTGATATCCTCCAAAGCAACCCATACGCCACACATATACCGCGCAGGCAATGAACTAAAGTGCAAGGTGTCTGAGTGCGCTTTTTGTTGGGTTCCAACTTTGAAATTCAATGTTTGAAATGGCACAGGTTCTCTTTCATACAGCATTTTTAGCGTATCAAGTATTTTCGGATGACAGGCTAACTCTTTGATTGGATCTGAATATTGCCATAAATCTTGTATTCTTACATCATTCCGAAATGTTTCAATTGGAAAATTTGCATTAAATCCTTTTTCAAGCATTTCAGATTTAATGTTATCCATTAATTCATCCGAAAATATATTAGAAAGAACGATGTATCCGTTTTCATAATATTCGGTGGCCAACTTTTTATCAGACTCACTGATGTTTTTAGTTGCAATGATATCTGAAAAAAAAGGGGACTCGACCCATGGTAAGTTCATTTGAGACATATCAATTTTATTTTTGAATATTCCTCAAATATAAGGGAATACAATTATTTATTTAAATGGGGTATCCAAAACTTATTATCCTGCAAAGGCGCTACTTTCTTCAATCTTCTCTATTTGCCTAAAGCTTGACTTTTATTTTAGGAGCCAATTCCATCATGGTTAAATCGGCTTTAGCGCCCAATATCAAATTAAGCGCTTCTTTATATTCATAATGGCGCATGTAAGGAGAGCAATTCCCGATTGGGAAGGCCATACACTTTGCAGCAGCTTTGGGTTTATAAGGAAATGATGTTTTACGCCGACAAGTGAAATTGTGTATAATGCGTGCACGCAAAAGATTAAAAAACATGTCTTTAAAATCGAATTGCTTAGAAATACGTTGGCTTTATAAGGTCTTGATGCTGTAATTGGAAAACTGAATATTAATCTTTCCCGTTTTTCCTGAATTTTTAGGCTCCTCTGCCGTTTTTGATCGATTGATATCGACTACAACTCCTTTCGGAATTTTAAACTTTTTGACATCTACTGAAAAAGTTAATTCATCTGGAAGACCAAATTCCCTCTGTTTTCCATATTGGTAATCGGCCACCACCGTTCCATTGGTTCTCGTGGTAATTTGAGATTTCAAAATCAATGCTTCATCGGTGTCCACCCATATTTTAGCTAGCACGATTTCTCCCGCATCATTGCTGGGGAGCAAAGTAATTGATTCAGTCTTGCTTTTTTGGATCACCTCATAGCCCGTGAATATGGCCGTATAACTCGATTTGTTTTTCAACATCATGGCCAAGTCCGTAAATCCTTTTTTTGGTAAAATTGCGATCCCCTGCGTTTTCATTTTAATTTCATCAGGCTGCTTAAACTCAATTTTTGCTTTGACAGGTAGGATTTTAATCAAAGGAATATCGGATTTTATGCGCGCGTCAACTGTATAGCTTTTGATGCGATTCATTTGGCTAATGACTGAGTTGACTGTTTTATTGGCATCTTGACCCAAGACCCCATGCGTGACTAAAAGCAATATTATTATTCGAAGCATCATGCCGTTATATCTTTTTTATTGAACACATACACCGAAATGCCGATCAATACTACATTGTGAATACATAAAATTAAAATAGAATTTTTGATCTCTTGGATGGGCAGGGGATCTTCAAAAAATGAACGCCAAGAAGCCATGTGTGTAGTCAGTAAAAAGGGCCTGATCGAATCAAAGACATGTACATCTAAGGTGCCTATAATGGTAAACAAAAGGATGATGGCCATGGTGGTCACGATGGGTCCGATCGAATTATCAGTGAAGCAGGAAAGACAAATTGACAGCGAGCTGACGGTAAACAAAGCTAAAAAAGCGACCAAAAATCCACCTAAATAGCGCCAATTAACATCCGCCTCCTGAATAATGACTAGGCCATCACTGTTCAAAACCATGAGATCTCCTGCGCCGAAAAGTAATTTTCCCATGATGACTGACATAAAGCCTAGCCAAACAATGACCATGAGTGTATAAATGCCTCCTGCAATAAATTTGGAAAGGAGTAATTGAGTCCTGGAAATGGGCTGGGTCAAGAGCATGCGAATGGTTCCCATCGCTGCTTCCCCCGAAACAAGGTCACCGGTGACGAGAGCTACCAACAAGGGAATTTGGACGATCAGCATTTGAAGAATGATGAAAGCGACTAAATTTCCATTCAGCACATTGCCCTCAAAACTTAGGGTCTGCTCAAAAGAGGAGGTCACAAAAGATATGATGGACATTCCATCTGATTTCAAGGCAAATAAGATGACACCTACTAAAACTGTGATGGCCGCTAGACCCAAGTAACTTCTTGGCTTTAAAGCGATTTTAATTACCTCATTGTAAATGCTTTTGATGAAAATCATGCGCTAACCATTTTAATGAAATAATCTTCTAATTTACGTTTCGATTCGATCGAAAAAACGCCGACTCCTGCATGGACTAAGGCTTTATTTAACGCACTAATTTTTGACTTTTCCAAGGGAATTTCAATGCAGGATTCATTGATATCTGTAATTTTAATTCCAGGATATTGATCAGTAATTAGGGCTTTCGCTGCTGTTTTATTAGAAAGTTCCAATCTCACCACCAAATCTTCTTGGTTCATTAATTCACTAACCTGACCCTCAACGACTGAAACACCTTTATTGATGATCACCATCCGGTTACAAATGATTTCAATTTCTGCCAAATTATGGGAAGAAAGTATCACGGTTTTCCCCTGCTCGTTTTTTAGCCGCAAGATTAAATTACGAATATCGATAATTCCTTGTGGATCTAAACCCGTCGTAGGTTCATCTAAAACAATGAGATCAGGATTGTGCAATAGGGTTTGAGCAATGCCCAATCTTTGCTTCATGCCATGGGAGAAACTTGAGAATTTATCTCTTTCTCGACCACCTAAGCCCACAAAATCGAGCATTTTGTATATTTCTTCTTTGCTGACTGATTGGCTCGAGAGCCTTGAGAAAATCTCTAAATTTTTATAAGCAGACAGGTATTTATAAAAATCTGGTTTTTCAATAATGCTTCCAGTCTTTGATAAAATTTCATTTCGATGTGTGAAAATAGATTTTCCAAATATCTTGATGCTTCCAGAATCTGGTTTTATCAGCGAAAGCATGCAACGGATGGTGGTACTTTTTCCTGCTCCATTGGGACCTAAAAAACCAAAAACATCTCCTTGGTTGACATGAAAACTTACATTTTTGACGGCCTCAAAATGTCCAAATTTTTTTGTCAACGATTGGATTTCTATAATGCGTTCGGGCATGCTTAGGTGGATTACTCTGTATTAGAAACCTTTCAGTTTGAAAAAAGTTTCAATTTTAAAGGAAATCATCACGCCGAGGACTAAATACGTCAATTAATTCACCCTTTTCCAAGCATACCGCTCCATGAACCTCCCCTGTAGGGACAAAATAAACATCTCCTGACTCTAAAATCGATTTCTCTGAACCTATGGTAATTTCGAATTTGCCTTTTGAAACATAAGAAGCTTGGGTATGTGGATGATGGTGCAAAGTCCCAATGGCATGTTGTTCGAAATCAACTTTTACAATCATCATGGATTCATTTTGCGCCATTACTTTCCTTCTTATGCCATCCCCTAATTCAATCCAGTCTATGAATGAGTCTTTTATGAGTTTTTCTGATTTCATTGTAATTTTTATTTTGATGGAATTAGGATCGATTTTCCCAAAATTACATTCAATTCTTTAATATTTATTTAAATTCGTTTTAATGAAACTCCCATGGATTATTTAAAGCAACCTGGTTTCATGCTTTTCCTAATGTAAAATAGACTATTGAATGCAAGATAATTCAAGCGAAAGTGACCATCAAACACATTTGAAAAAAGTCCTAAGCCCCATCATGTTGTGGGGAATGGGGGTTGGTTATGTTATTTCTGGCATGTATTTCGGTTGGAATTTAGGCTTGAAAGAAGGAGGGACACTAGGTCTTGCCATAGCTACGTGCCTGGTTATTTTGCTCTATACGTGCTTTAGTTTTTCGTATGCCGAATTAGCTTGCGCTATTCCCAAGGCCGGAGGAGTATTTGATTATGCAAATAAAGCTTTTGGCAATCAAGTCGGATTTATAGCGGGAATCGCCCAAATGATTGAATTTATTTTTGCGCCACCGGCTATTGCTTTTGGCATTGGGGCCTATTTTAATTTGTTTTTTCCTGACATTCCAATCCTCTGGATTTCCTTGTCGGCCTATTTCATCTTTACCGCCCTCAACATCTATGGTGTTAAGGCAGCAGCAACTTTCGAATTGTGGATTACGATCATTGCCGTAGTCGAAATTTTAATTTTTGCTGGGGTGACCTTGCCCCATTTCAAATGGGCGAATATGCAGCAGAACGCTTGGCCCAACGGTTGGTTCGGCGTGGTGGCTGCCTTACCCTTTGCCATCTGGTTCTTTTTAGGAATAGAAGGATTAGCGAATGTGGCCGAGGAAGCGAAAAATCCTCAAAAAGATATTCAGCGTGGATTTGGGTCTGCATTGTTCACATTAGTGATTTTATGTGTGTTAGTATTTATAGGTGCCATTGGAGTAGGGGGCTGGGAAGCTGTCGTCTTTAAAAATGGTTTATCCGGTGAAACCTCTGACTCACCACTTCCATTGGCCATGGGCCAAATCGTTGGGGCAAATTCCTTGTTATTTCATTTACTGTTGACCGTAGGTCTTTTTGGGTTAATAGCCTCTTTTCATGGATTGATTTTAGCCGCGGGTAGATCCACCTATGAATTTGGTTTTAAAGGTTTTGCTCCTCGATTTTTAGGAAAATTACATCCTACGTTTTCAACGCCTGCCTATGCACTGATCTTCAATATGGGGATTGGTATCTTGGCTTTGTTGACGAATAAAACTGCAGACATCATCACCATATCCGTAATGGGAGCCTTGACACTTTATTTCATCGCCATGCTTTCATTGCTTCGGTTAAGGAAAAATGCCCCTAATTTACCAAGGCCATTTTCGGTCCCAGGATACCCACTGACTCCGATCATTGCCCTTCTAATTTCAGGTGCATCATTGGCTTTAATTGCTTACAATAATTCAACTTTATTTTTTATTTATGTGGGGATCATCCTAATTTGCTTCCTTCTTTTTAAATTGTTCGTTCCAAAAAAACCTGTTTTATCATGACTGAAAATCAAATTCTTGATTATGTGAGGGAGCATCCAGACCAACGAGTTAAAGTCGCATTGGTGGATATTGATGGTGTTTTAAGAGGAAAGTACATAAGTACAGACAAGTTTTTGTCTGTAATACAGTCGGAAATGGGTTTTTGCAACGTAGTCTTTGGTTGGGATATGGTGGATGTCGCCTACGAAAATTCTCAGTATACCGGTTGGCATTCAGGCTATCCTGACGCCCCAGCCTGCATCGATTTATCATCCTTTCGAATGATTCCATGGGAAAATAATATTCCTTTTTTCCTCTGCGAATTAGTTGACTCGCCCAAAAATAGCGCCGCTGTTTGTCCTCGAAACCTATTGAAAAAGTTGATTTCTCAAGCGCAAAAATCGGGATTTACGCCTTTTTTTAGTCAAGAGTTTGAGTGGTTTAATTTTGAAGAGACCCCAGCATCTGTCAACGAAAAAAATTTCCAAAACTTAAAGCCTATAAGTCCAGGAATGTTTGGTTACTCCATTTTAAGAAGCACATTGCGCAACGATTTTTTTAAATCCTTGTTTTCAGATTTAGGTGCTTTTGGGATTCCATTAGAAGGACTACATACGGAAACAGGTCCTGGTGTTTATGAAGCCGCAATTGCGTATTCAGGTATTTTGGAGGCAGCAGATCGGGCGGTTTTGTTCAAGTCTTCTGTGAAAGAGTTGGCCTACAAACAAGGTATCATGGCCACCTTTATGGCTAAATGGGATGAGAATTTACCCGGTTGTAGTGGACATGTGCACCAAAGTCTTTGGGACAAAGAGGCAGCTAAAAATTTATTTTTTGATGAAAAAGATGCGCAGGGAATGAGTCAAACCATGCGGCATTATGTCGCAGGCCAACTACATTGTTTGCCTGTCATCTTACCATTGTTGGCCCCAACCATCAATTCATACAAGCGTTTAGTGGAAGGTGCATGGGCTCCCACCACTTTAACATGGGCCGTCGACAACCGAACCGTTGCTTTGCGTGCTTTGCCTGGAAGTAAAAAAGCGACTCGACTAGAAACACGGGTTGTGGGTTCAGATGTGAATCCCTATTTAGCCATGGCCGCATGCTTAGCGAGTGGATTGTATGGAATAAAACATCAATTAGCTTTGCAGGAACCGACGGTAGGAAACGGCTATGCAGATGAATCGCATGGGCGTCTACCCGGTAATTTGCAGAAGGCCACGGAGGCCATGAAGCATTCGCCGATTGCCCAGGAATTATTTGGCGCGGAGTTTGTCCATCATTTTGTGGCAACCAGAGAGTGGGAATGGCAGCAGTATGGCCGAGTAGTGAGCGATTGGGAAAAAAGAAGGTATTTTGAAATAATTTAAGATGGATTTTAATCAAGTAAGACAATTTAATTTTCCCACAATCATTCGATTTGGGGCAGGAGCAGTAAAAGAATTAGCTCCTTATTTAAAAAATCAGGGATTTTCGAAACCTTTGATCGTGACCGATCCGGTCATTGCAGAGCTTTCTTTCTTTAAAAATATTTGTGCTGATTTGCGTGGAGCGGGAGTATCGGTGGAAGTCTTTTCTGCGATACATAAAAATCCAGTGAAGTCGGATGTGTATGCCGGAACAGCCGTTTGGGATGCCACTCATCGCGATTGCTTGATTGGCATAGGAGGTGGCGCTGCGCTGGATGTGGCTAGGGCGATTGTACTCCAAGTAAATCATCGGGAGGATTTGTTTGTCTACGATGATTTAATTGGTGGGGATGTGTATGTCACCAACGATGTTCCGCATTTTATCACGATCCCAACGACCTCTGGAACAGGAAGCGAAGTAGGTCGATCCGCCATCATTGCGGATGATGAAACGCATCAAAAGAAGATTTTGTTTTCCCCCAAGCTTTTAGCTAAAATAGTTTTTGCTGATCCATTATTAACCATGGAATTGCCTGCTTTTGTTACAGCAGCCACTGGAATGGATGCTTTGACTCATAATATGGAAGCCTATTTGGCCAAGAATTACCATCCCATGTGCGATGGAATTGCCTTAGAAGGAATGCGTTTAGTGTCCGAATCTTTAGTGGATGCCGTGCGTCAGCCGGATTTGAAAGCACGTTCCAAAATGTTGTTGGCCTCGATGATGGGAGCCATCGCTTTCCAAAAAGGATTGGGTGTTGTCCACTCGTTGGCTCACCCACTTTCCTCCTTGTTGGACACACACCATGGCTTAGCCAACGCGGTTAATATTCCTTATGGCATGCGGTTTAATATGGCGGGTTTTGAGGATCGATTTGGACGCATGGCGCAAGCATTGGGATTGAAGTCGGAGTCCGGCGAGTCTGTAATTTCTTATCTTTTTGATTTGAATTCGCAGGTAGGTATTCCGCATCGACTAAGAGAAATTCACGTGAACGAATCGCATATTGATACCCTTGCGGCATTGGCTTTCGCAGATTTTGCACACCCCAATAACCCAAAGCCAGTATCTGAGGCTGATTTTAAAGCACTTTACTTGGAGGCATTGTAGGCATGATAAAAGTTGGAATCACTTTTTCAGATACGAATTTTCAGAATTATCCAAATTGGATTGCTGGTGAAGGGGTGGAAATTATACAACTTTCATACACGGAAAAAAACACACATGATTTTGACTCTTGCGATGGTTTTGTATTGACTGGGGGCATCGATGTACATCCGCAGTGTTACCAAAATCCAAGGATTGATTATCCCAATACGACTGTATTTAGTGAGGCGCGTGATCTTTTTGAAATTCAGGTTTTTGAATATGCGTGCCAACAAAATAAACCGGTGTTGGCTATTTGCCGTGGGTTGCAATTGGTCAATATTGCTTTAGGTGGAAATTTGATTCAAGACCTTCAGGAAAGTGGTTTTTTGAATCATCGAAAGACTTCTGAGGGGGATTTTGAACATAACATTGTGGTCAGCCCCGATACATTATTGGCCAAAATCTCCGGCACTCACTCCGGTTTTGTCAACTCGGCGCATCACCAAGGATTGGATCAAATTGCCACAGGCCTTCAGGTTTCAGCCTATTCAGCAGACGGAGTCGTAGAGGCCATTGAATATACGGATCCGAATAAACCCTTTCTATTAGCTGTTCAATGGCATCCTGAACGGATGCAAATACCGGCTACCAACGAAGCTTTTTCTCAAAATATACGCAAGGCTTTTATCGAAGCCATGATAAAAAAATAAATAATGAACATTATCAATCCCGCCACAGAAGAAATTATCACCACAATCCAAGAAGATTCTTTGGTAATTTTGGACTTAAAATTTAAACGCCTTCAGAAATCTGCATCTACTTGGTCAGCCGTTCCTATTCAGAAACGTGTTGAAATTTTAGAGAAATTTGTGTCTTTACTCAAGGAAAACATCGAAGAGTTAGCGGCTATTTTGACGTCAGAAATGGGCAAGCCTTTGCAGCAAAGTAGGAATGAAATCAATGGGGCGAGCGCAAAGGCTACGTGGTTAGTGGAGCATGCAACACAGTATTTGTCGGAGGAGATTATGTCGGTTTCTGACCAACTGACTGAAAAAATTGTGTATGAACCCTTGGGTGTTATTTGCAATATTTCGGCTTGGAATTATCCCTATAATGTGGGAGTCAATATTTTTGTACCTGCATTGTTGGCCGGAAATGCGGTTATGTATAAGCCGTCTGAATATGCCACTTTAACAGGGATTCAGATAGGAAAGTATTTGGTGGAGGCCGGGGTGCCGGAGGAGGTGTTCCAAGTAGCAATCGGGGAGGGTTCAGTCGGAAAAGCTTTATTAGACATGCCTTTTGATGGGTATTATTTTACAGGATCTTATCAAACAGGTCAAAAAATTTACCAACATGTGGCGCAAAAAATGGTTCCCTGCGTGCTCGAATTAGGAGGAAAAGATCCTGTTTATGTAGCGGATGATGTGGTGGATGTGGCAGGAGCTGCTGCTGGAATTGCCGATGGGGCCTTTTATAACAATGGACAAAGTTGCTGTTCCGTGGAGCGCATTTATGTGCAATCTGCAATATATGATGCATTTGTGGAGGCTTTTGTGGCTGAAGTTAACTCGTGGAAAATGGGCTCGCCTACGGAGGATGGTGTTTATATCACGGTGTTAAGCCGCAGGGCCCAACTGGATGTTCTTGAAAATCAAGTGACTGATGCGGTTGACAAGGGAGCAATGGTGTTATTGGGTGGGAAGCGTTTAGAAGGAAAGGGAAATTATTTCGAACCAACGGTTCTTGTCAATGTAACCAATGAAATGGCGGTGATGCGAGAGGAAAGTTTTGGTCCTATCATTGGAATTATGCGCGTTGAAAATGATGCGGAGGCGGTTCAATTAATGAACGATACGGATTATGGACTTACGGCTGGGGTTTATTCGGCTAATCAACATAGGGCGGAGGCCATTTTGGCTCAAATAAATGCAGGATCAGGATATTGGAATTGTTGCGATCGAGTGAGCGCCGCTTTGCCTTGGAGTGGTCGTGGTCACTCGGGTTTTGGATCTACACTTTCTCAGGTGGGTTTGAGGGCCTTTACAAAACTTAAGGCCTATCATTTAAGAAAATAAAAAAGAACGTGAGAATCTTCCCACGTTCTTTTTAATCCATTTTTTTATTTCTGAGCGTTAATCCAAGCCGCTAGTTTTTTAACATCGGCTCTAGGGAGATGGCTCATCGGAGGCATAGGCGTTGCAAAATCAGGCCAATTCGATGGCTTAGGCGCAATGATTAAAGCTTCAATTTGTGCATTGGTATAATTTCTTTTCGCCACTTCTGTATAGGCAGGACCTACAGCTCTTTCTTTCACCTTATGACAAGCTAAACAAGTATGTTTCGTTAAAAGGGCTTGCGCTTCTTTATCTGAAATGATCTGTGTTTTAGTGATTTTGGGACCGGCTTCCTTGGTTTGGTTGTCCGGAGTATTCGCTTCTTTTCCTGCATCTATTTTCTCTTTGGCTGCCTTGGCTTTTGGAGTTTGCAATGGAATATTTGCTTTCGGTCCATTGGGAATTGTATTCAACGTATAAAATGCAGAACCATGTAAAAGGGGTAGCGCATCAGTATTGGACACTATTCCTTCAGGTTTAATCGTATGGATATAACCTTCTCTTAGACCTTCCACAACAATTCGAACTTTAAGTCCATCCTCTGAAACTTGCGCACCGCGAACAGGATTTTCTTTTTGGTTAACCATTGGACTGCCATAAACCGGATGGTATTTGTAGATGTAGCTACTCACATCGTAGTTGTTTACATCGGCGGCCAATTTTTTATTGACAGGCAATGTAAACTCAATTTCAAATCCATCGGGCATTGCACGCACAGCTTTCATTTCAAAAGGAGTTTTTCCAGAGTAGACTAAACGTTCAAGGCCGAAATCTTCTTTTCCAATCGAACCCCAACCGCGATTTGTGCCGCCAACAAATAGATTTTTATCAGAGCCAAAAGCCATTCTAAGTACTCCCGATCTAAATCCAGAGACAAATTCAAAAGAGGCACCTTGGAATCGGCCATTCACTTTTTCCAAAAATACGCGCGCAATTTTTGACATTCCTTGATCGCCTACAAATAGCTGTCCCGAGAAAGGTCCAAAAGCACCATTGGTTTCATCCGGAATTATTTCAGAGGTTGATATGCCTAGAACACCATGCGGCAACCACACGGCAGGGGATTTAATGCCCATATTGGGAAGCTCCTTACCCATTTCATAAATGGTGGTCATCGGCTTAGCCTCATTTTCTACATATTCAGGTTTAACGAGCGGGTTATCTCTTGGGTCTACTTTTTCAAAAACCATTTCTTTTCTCATTTTCACCGGAGACTCTGGTCGGTCTGCCCACTTTAAAGAGGCAGGATGTCCCATGAAATTTCCTTTTTCGATGTGTGAAATGAACCCTGAACCCTGCCAATCTCCTTGGTTATCGCCATAGAATAATTCTCCATTGATCATACCAAGACCACAGGGTGAGCGCATTCCAGCAGCAAACGGTTCCATTTTTCCGTCGGGGCTAATTTTCATTGCCCAGCCACGCCATGGAACGATCGATTTTCCTGCCCACCAATCGGTGTTACCAAAACCCACGTTCCCAGTTACGTAAAATGAGCCGTCTGGACCCACCTTAGGTCCGTAGGAATATTCATGGTAATGACCAGAAATAGGCCATGAGTAAACGGTTTCATAGCGTTCTGCTTTTCCATCTCCATTTTTGTCGACCAACTTCGTTAATTCTCCTCGTTGAGCGCAATATAATGAGCCATCTAAGTAGGTTAGCCCTAAAATTTCATGCAAACCTGATGCAAATTTTCTAAAATTTGGACGTGGACTCGATGGATTTTCAATGATGTAAACATCTCCTCTTCTGGTGGAAACGGCTACATCACCGTTTGGCAGTAATGCTAGCCCACCTACTTCCAATACTAAACCTTCTGGCATTGGGATTCTAGCAATTTTATAGTAGTCGCTCTCCGTAGGATTTTGAGCGAAAATCATCGTTGAGATGAAGGTTAATACGAATAAATATATATTTTTCATTTCTTTAAATTCTATGGTTACCAAAGGATTGAATATTGAATTTTTTCTGAAGCTGGAAGAGTCAATACTTTATTGAATCCACTTCCTTCAATGCTTGCGCCAGCAGCCTTAATATAATATGACTTACCATCTAAGGCATATAAATTTTCACCCACTTCTTTTATTTCAGAGGACATTCCAATTCTAATTTTTTGACCTGCGACTGGATTTTTGATGTTGATATTCCTTTCCAAATATTTATGGTCAATCACCCGTATTTTATCTTCTATGGTAGAACCTGACACTTCATATAAAAAGGTAGGCAAGTCTTGTTCATCCATGGCATATCCTTTGGTTTTGAAATTTGTACTTGGATCTGGTTGGTCGTCCATTGAATTTAAAGTTTGATTTTGAATAATCAAAGGTACATTGGGTAGGTAAAGTACAGCTCCTCTAGGTCTAGATGATCCGTCACCGCGACTATCCCACATCGGGGTGGTATTTAAGAAATCGCCTTTCCAGATTTGGGCGATCGATCCATTTTCCAAATCGTATGTGTAGTGTAGGTTCGATGGATTTCCAACATTGACCGCATGTGCTAATCTTCTACTCCTTTTTCCATTTTTCATAAGGTCCATGAAAGATCTGAAAACAATAGGCTCTTTGGCGTCCAATAGGATCGGGTCATCCGAAGAAGATCCCAAATAAGAACCTAAACTGTGGTAGGCTGTTGATCTGAATTCAGGCCCTTTTAGCCAAAATCCTAATTTGTTATCGACGCTCTTTTTGGTTTTTATCAAGGTGATTTGAAGGTCAACTTTCCCCTCAGGTAGTTCGATAAGCTCCGTTTTTCTTCGGTTATTTTCTTCGTTGACTTCCTTGAATATTTCTTTTCCATTGATGGTAATCCAATGCTTTCCAGCAATTTCAAATTCTATTTGATGCTTGCCTGCTTTGGGAATATTTAAACTTGTTTTAAATATTTCAGCATAATGAAAAGGCTTTGAACTTACATCCCAAGTTAATTTGTCGGCAACTCCACTCGCATCTGGTTTTTTCGAAATAAACTCTTGGATGGATTTGAAATTACCATAATAAACCTGGTAGTTGACAGGTCCCATGCTGGCGGGAGCAGAACCCAAATCGGTCACAGTTAAATTCCTAAATGCTACGGCTCCATGGTCACCTTGAATCATGAAGGGTCCTTTTGCTACTTCAGTTTCGGAGATTGGCCCACCTGTTGGCCCCGTTAATTCGACATTTTCGTGGATGATTATACCATTTAATTTGACCGAAATTACTTTTGCGTTGGCAATTTTATTTCCTTGCGCATCGAAGCGAGGTGCCTGAAAGGATACTTCCATTTTTTGCCAAAGTCCAGGGGCTAAACACGCGTTTACCCTTGGGGCATGCCCATCATATAAGTATTCCTTTGGATTGAATTTTCTGCGTTTATAAATCCCACCGCAATCTCCCGTATTCGGGTTTTTTACACCCCAAGAATCCATCAATTGCAGCTCATATCGACCTTGAAGATAAAAACCAGAGTTTGAGTGAGTCGCCATCATAAATTCAAATGTGGCGTCAAAATCCCCATATTCTTTAATGGATACCAAATTTGACCTATTTTCTTTATTTGGCAAATTGACTAATATTCCGGTACCGGATTGAATGCTTAAGACTTCGGGTTTATTCAGATCCGCTTGTGCGTCGGAAGCGATTTGCCAATTGCTTTTTCCTGTATTCTTCCAAAATGAGAGATCAGAAAAGGAAACTGGACTTTGTGCATGGATGGCAAATGGGAGTAAGAGGACCAAGGTCCACCGTAATTTTTTCATTGAGTAAATGGAGTAGTTTAAAATTACGTTAAAGGTAGTGTAATTTTTGTAAAAATTTAAAGCCATGCAGTCGAAGAGTGTGGTTTTGGGGTATTTTTTTTATCTTGCAAAAACCTTTACTCATGAAAATTTTATACACTTTTTTCCTTCTTGGATTCACCCAAGTATTCTTCGGTCAGAATCAGTCTGCTCCCAAATTATTTTTAAAAGATGTTTTGACCTTCCCATTGGGTGCTGCTGTTAATCCTCGTTTATTGGACGAAAACATTACTTATCGGGAGCGCACAGGTTCTGAGTTTTCAAGTGTGACGGCTGAAAATCACATGAAGATGATGAATGTTCATCCTGCAGCGGATCGATTTGATTTTGTGTTAGGGGATGAAATTGTTGCATTTGCTACGAACAGGAAACAGCGTGTTCATGGACATACGCTTGTGTGGCACAATCAAGTACCGCAGTGGATGAAGGATTTTCAAGGCGATCAGGCTGCTTGGGAAAATATGTTAAAAACGCATATTCAAACGGTCGTCTCACATTATAAAGGCAAAGTGGCAGGTTGGGATGTGGTGAATGAGTCTTTTTTGGATGATGGAAGTTTGAGGCCCACTATTTGGTCAGACCATATTCCCGATTACCTCGCCAAAAGTTTTATATGGGCACACGAGGCAGATCCGAATGTTCTTCTTTTTTACAATGATTATGGACAGGATGGAAAGCCCAAAAAGATGCAAGCAATTTTAAATTTAGTACAAGATTTTAAAAACCGTAAAATTCCCATCCATGGATTGGGTTTACAAATGCATGTAAATATTGGTTCAAAAAATGAGGCGCTGTTGGAGGTGATTCATCAGTCCGTTGCCACTGGTTTAAGCATTCATTTTTCAGAATTAGATGTTGCAGTTAATCCCAAAAACAATCCGGATTTCGTGTATGATGATGTGGCCAAGGATGAGCAGTTAAATAAGTTTTTGATTTTATTTAATGCGTTTAAATCGATTCCTAGGGGCCAACAATATGGCATCACGTTCTGGAATGTAGGCGATAAAGATTCTTGGCTGAGAGGTTATTTCAAACGCCCTAAGGAGAATCCACTGCTGTTCGACGATTCTTATAACCGCAAAGCAGCCTATCAAGTTTTATTGCAAACGCTTAAGTAGGATTTTAATTAAGCCCTAAATCTTCCTGAATTCTAGCCACTTTATTTTTCAAATGCTCAAAAGTTGGCTCAAAATCACCTGCTGATTTTAACTCGGAATTGACGGAAACGTAAAACTTAATTTTAGGCTCTGTACCTGATGGCCTAGCCGATACTTTGGATCCATCCGCTAAAATTAATTGGATGACATTAGATGATTCGATTCCTAATCCCGTTGGGATGGCCGAAACTTCCCCCGTAAGTAAGTTGGTGGACTGTAATCCCTCATAATCCAACACGCGAACAGGCTTGCTGCCGGCTACGGTATCAGGAACATTGGATCGGAGATTTTCCATCATTTGTTTAATTTCATCTGCTCCTGCTTTTCCTTTTTTAGTCAGCGATATTAAACCTTCGTAATAGAAATTATTTTCCATGTACATTTCGGCAAGGAAGTCGAAAAGGGAGAGTCCTTGGTCTTTTGCGAAGGCTGTTAATTCGGCAATCATGGCACAAGAGGCTACGGCATCTTTGTCGCGCACCGCATCACCGATTAAATATCCGTAGGATTCTTCCCCTCCACCGATGAACTTTTCTTTGCCTTCCAATTCCCGAATCACTTGGGCTATGTATTTAAATCCGGTCAAGGTATTGTAGCAGGTTACGCCATAGCTGGCACACATTTTATCGATAAGATCTGTGGTGACAATGGTTTTTGCCACAAATTCTTTGCCGGTGAGTCGGCCTGCCGATTGATCTACTTTTAATAAATAATAGAGGATCAAACTTGCCATTTGATTTCCGTTCAAAAGTTGCCATTCGCCCGATGGGCTTTTGACTGCGGCACCTACACGGTCTGCATCAGGATCGGTGGCGATCACTAGGTCAGCGTCTATTTCTTTTGCTTTATTTAAGGCCAAAGTCATGGCCTCTTTTTCTTCGGGATTGGGATAAATAACGGTTGGGAAGTTGCCATTTGGAATGGCTTGTTCTTCCACGATGTTAACTTGTTCAAAGCCCAATAAAGCAAGCGCTTGTGGCACTAAGGTAATCCCGGTTCCATGGATGGGTGAAAAAACTATTTTTAAATCTTTTTGGCGTTTAATAACGTCGGGCTGACGGCAATTGGTCAAAATGGTTTTTAAATAAGCTTCATCTATTTTTTCATCTAACAAATGAATGAGGCTGGGATTTCCGTCAAATTTTATTTCGTTTATGCTTTGTATCGCGTTTACTTCGGCTACGATATTTTTATCATGTGGGGCGACTACTTGGGACCCGTCGGACCAATAGGCTTTGTAGCCATTGTATTCTTTTGGGTTATGCGATGCGGTAATGACTAAACCCGCTTGGCAACCTAATTCCCTGACCGTGAAGGATAGTTGGGGTGTAGGCCTCAACGCCGGAAAAAGAAAAACTTCAATGTCATTCGCAGAAAATATGTCGGCACAGATTTGGGTAAATTCGGGTGAATTATTTCTGGAGTCGTGCGCAATGGCGACTTTAATTTTTTGATTGGGTAGGCATTTATTGAGGTAATTAGCAAAACCTTGGGTGGCTGCACCTACCGTGTATCGATTCATTCGATTTGATCCCACACCCATTTCACCTCGCATGCCTCCGGTCCCAAATTCCAATGATTTGTAAAACGAATCGGTTAACGTAGTTAGCTCGTTAGTGTCAATCAGTTTCTGTAACGTTGATTTAGTGGTTTCATCGTAAGGCCCTGATAACCATTGGTCTATATTTTTTTGGGTAGTTAGGTCGAAATTGGATGACATGGAAATAGCCGGGATAAATTTTGATTGAATTGAATTTGCAAAGATAATTTTAAATTGGTTTTAAAAGGCGCAAATGTGTTATAATTTAATGGCTGAAAATTAAATCGTATTTCTTTTAAACTCAGGTTTTTGCATGCTTGATTTCGGAATGTATGCTGACCGTGGAAAATGAAATTGGCTGACTTTATTTAGATGTAAATTCCCCTTTGAAAACTTGTACGGCAGGGCCCGTCAAGAAAATTTCCGTAAACCCATTTTGTGAATTTCCTTCGAACGAAACAGCTAATTCTCCGCCCAATGTTTTTATTTGAACCGGGCTATTCATTCCCTGGAAAACATGAGCGACTAAAGCCGCTGCGGTAACGCCAGTTCCACAGGAATAAGTTTCATCTTCCACTCCTCGTTCATAGGTTCTGACAAATATGGTTTGCGGGTCCAATTTCTCGACAAAATTGGCATTGGTACCTTGAATGGGTTGGTATGCCTCGGAATACCGAATGCTAGCTCCCACATTCTTTACATCATAAAATTGAACTTGTTTGACAAACCGAACAAAGTGCGGAGATCCGGTATTGGTAAAATAATCATCGGCATGTTGGTCTATCGCAGGTACATCCATCATTTGAAGGGATATTTTGTCTGGGTAAACCCATGCAGTATGTGGGCCATCGACGGCTATGAAATTCGCTTTTTCTTTGACTATATGTAAATCAGCTGCAAATCGGACCAGGCAACGGCCTCCATTTCCACACATCGTTCCCAGTGTTCCGTCAGCATTGTAGTAGACCATTTTGAAATCAAAATCAGGTGCAAGTTGCAAGAGCATCAACCCATCAGCGCCTATCCCAAATCTGCGGTGACACAAATGCGCAATCTCTTCAGCGCTAAGGTTGAATTGCTCCCTTCTGTCATCGATTACGATGAAGTCATTTCCGGTACCTTGGTATTTGTAGAATTGCATCATTTATTAATTACGTGGCAATTTAAGGATTTTGGCTTAAATAACGTTCCTTGATTAGTTGAATATGGTGTTTTTCGTGGCCAGCAATCATCCAAGATAGGGCGCGAACACTCACTGAATTCCCATTGACATGGCCCATTTGGTTCGCTTGGTTTGTACTAAAAGATTCGATGAGGCTAATGGTGGCTTGACGTACGTGGCGATATTGGGACAGTATTTCAGCAAAAGACTGAGATTCGAATTGGGCTCCGACTAAATATTCATTTTCGTCAAATCCAGGGAGCATTTGCTTTTCGCCTCTGGAAATGGCGAGTGCTCGATAGCTGAAAATCCGTTCAGTGTCGATGATGTGGCCTATTAATTGTTGGATACTCCATTTTCCAGGTGCATAGGCGAAATTTTCTTGGCCTTTGTTTAAGTTCTGACAGATTTCGAGCAGGCTAGATTGTTGGCTTTTCAGGATATCTACCAATGCATCTTCGGGCTCAAAGTTCAGGTATTCAGCGAAATAGGTTGTTTTTGGATATTCGTAAGCCTCAGGAAGTCTCATTATTTCAATAAATTTTCTATAAAGGTATTGTTTGAAAGCAGAAAATGCCTAATTTTGTGCCACCAATTTAAAAAGGTCCGGTAGTTCAGTTGGTTAGAATACATGCCTGTCACGCATGGGGTCGCGGGTTCGAGTCCCGTCCGGACCGCCAACAAAAATTTAAGTCTCTGATTTTCAGGGACTTTTTTTATGCCCGGTGCTAAATAGGGTGCTACAAATTGGATTGTCTTGGTATTTCTATAATCAAACAACCACTTAATAATCAAGTTAATGGAGTAATTTTGTGGCATCTTTCGTTTGGGTTATATTTAGTCTTTAGCGCGAATAGCAATCAGGTATTATCGATTGATAAAGTGATTAAATAATAAGTAAAAAAATAAATGTGAAAAGCAAACTCGCCATCGGCATTGATATTGGAGGCACTCGAACCAAAATCGGTTTGGTGGATTTGGATCTTGGGCAAGTTCTCGAAATGCAAGTAGTGCCTACTGAAACCAAAGATGCGAATCGTTTTGAGCAAGTGATTGGCGAGGCCATTCGTACCTTAAAAGCCAAGGAAGCCAGCTAAATTGTGGGTGTGGGAATCGGCGTCTCAAGTTTTGTTTTTGAAGATGGTACGGTGGATTCAACCTATGGTTTCATGGATTTTATGGAAGACTATCCGCTCAAAGAAATCATCGAAAAAACACATCATTTACCCTGTAAAATTGACAATGATGCACGCCTTGTTGCTTTAGGAGAAGCGCTTTACCGAAAAGGGAAAGGCTTTGAAAGGGTATTGGTATTAACCTTGGGTACAGGTTTAGGGATTGGCTTTGTAGTCAATCAAAAATTAAATGAACAATTACCTTTTGCTCATATGGGAGGACATATTAGCATCAGCCAGACTGGCGATCCATGCTATTGCGGAAAAATAGGTTGTTTAGAATCTCTTGTTTCTGCCACAGGTATTTTGAAGGCGGCCGAAAAACTTCATTGGCAAGAAAAAAATCCCAATTCCCCATTTACTGTTGAAAGTATTTTCAAAGCTGCTTACGCTGGCCATGCCGATGCGAAGCAAATTGTGGATGCGTTTTTAACCTATCTCAAAATGGGTATTTCAAACTATATCAACCTATATGCACCAGATCGGATTATTTTAGGCGGTGGCGTCGCTAAAGGTTTAAAAAACTATTTGCCTATTTTACAAGAAATCACCTATTTAGGACCTTATAAAAAATATAAAACAAGTATCGAACTTTCGGAACTCGAAGAGCATTCAGGTATTTTAGGGAGTGCATCACTTTTTATAGTCTAATGATGAAAAAAAATGCGTGGATTTATTACTCAATTGCTGCGGCTCTTTTTTGGGGAGTCTGGGGCATTGTGGCTAAACTGATTTCTGAAGATGTAAATCCGTATACCAACCACGTTTTATTTACCGTCGGGATGTTGTTCACTATTCCTTTTGTCATGGGAAAAATCAGGAACGAACAGCCTATTCGTAAGGGAATTATTTGGGGGATTATTTCTGGGATACTTGCTGTAATCGGAAACGTGGCTGTTTTCCAATCGTTTTCGAGTGGCGGACTGGCGGCAATCGTCATTCCTTTGACTAATTTATATCCCTTAGTAACCATCATTATCGCCTTATTGATTTTTAAAGAAAAGTTAAATTGGTTAAATGGCATAGGTATTTTAATCGCAATTCCAGCCGTTATTATGTTGTCGGGCCAAACGCTGTTATTTGACGATCCCGCTAGCTTTATCAATAATATTGGACTTAGCTCTTGGTTGCTATTCTCATTAGTAGCCCTTTTTTTCTGGGGTATTTTTAGTGCGGCTCAAAAATTAACGACCAATTATATTTCTGCCGAATGGGCTTATGCGGCCTTCATAATTTCAAGTGTATTCATCACGTTGATTTTTATTGGATTGGGTAAAGTTAATTTTGATTTTTCTACTAATACATTTATTCTGGGTTCTATTGCTGGGATGTTAAATGGCTTAGGTGTTTTATGTAGTTTTGCTGCGTATAAAGCCGAAGGGAAGGCATCCCAAGTAACCACCATTGCCGGAGCGATTCAACCTGTTTTTACTATAATTTTAGCCATTTTATTTTTGTCAGAAAGTATTAAATATCTTGAGTTAATCGGCATTGCTCTCGCCATTGTGGCGGCTTTGGCATTGTCTTATGAAAAGAAAAAATTAGCATCAACATGAACCCCATTTTAGCAGAAATCAAAGAAATTCCTGAAAGAGCTTTAGCCCTTTTAGACTCACCTATTACATCTCTACCTTTACATGTGCCTTATTTAGGGATGGGGTCTTCGTACTTTGCGCCATTGGCTTTCAAATATATGGGCGTTGATATTCAGCCAGAAATTGCTTCAGAATATTATCATTATTTATCCTCTGAGAAGAAAAAACCTTTGGCGGTAATTCTGTCACAATCAGGAAAAAGTAGCGAAGCTCTTTGGTGCACGTCACTTTTTGAAAAATACATGGCCATTTCAAATTACCTTGAAAATGAGTTGAGCCATCGTGAAAATGTTTTAAATGCGATTCCCATGTTGGCAGGCGTAGAGCATTTCTCATCCTCAAAAACATTCATGAATACGCTATTGGTGCTTTTTCGTGGTTTTGGATTTGATCCAAGGGCTGCGGTAGATTTATTAATCAATAAAATGGACGCCTATGAAGCCAAAGGTAAAAAACTCGCAGATGAGGTTTATGAGCTTTTGCAAACGAAGAAAATTCATGGCATCTACATAACAGGAAGCGGACCCAATGTAGCAACAGCTATGGAAGCAGCCTTAATCATGAGCGAGAGTACGAAACTTAATTTTCATGGTTTGGCCATGGCACAATATGATCATGGCCCCAAAGAAACCGCAGAAAATAGCATCGTGATTCAGATTCTTGCCAAAGGTAAATCCTACGAAAGAAGTTTAAGTCTTGCAGAAAAAATTAAGGAGTTTGGAGCGTTTGTTTTAACAGTGGAAGAACCCGAAGCCGACGAGCATTTTTCGATTTTGCATAACATTGTAACGTTTAATTTTTTTGCCTACCACCTGTCTCAAAATCTGTCGGTTACAGAAATGTTTGCTGTGGGGGGTAAAATTACTGAGGTACAATAAATTGCGTATTGTTTTTGAACATAGATTTACAGAAATGTGTATTTGCAAAACAATAAACGTTATAATTTAAGAAATAATTAAAGTGGATAAAAATGGTTGATTATCAAGCAAAAAAGATAAATACATCTATCAAAATTGACGGTGATCTAGGCAAAGACGTTTGGGAAAATGCCTCTTGGAGTAAACGTTTTGTGGATATGGTAACCGGTGAAGCAGGTATGTATAACACGCAAACGGCTATCCTTTGGAATGACACACATCTGTATATTGCCTTTTTGGCTGAGGAACCATTTGTTGAAGCCCAACTGACCGAAAGAGACAGTATTATCTTCTTAGAGAATGACCTGGAGTTGTTTATTGACGGAGGTGATTGCTATTATGAATTAGAAATCAACGCATTAAACACCCTTTATGAAGTTTTTTTTATTTGGAAAGATGCCTACAAAAAAGGAGGAAAATTCGATATTCCAGCATTTGATGTACATCAGTCACAGGCATATACGTTTGGTGGCGATTATGACAGAACCGGCGCTTCCTTTTGGAAAGGAACACATCCAAGAGGGGTGAGGTGGGCGTTTACCAACTTTGATATGGAGGGTTTGCAAACGGCAGTCAAGATTGATGGTAGTCTAAACGATCATTCAGATATAGATAAAGGCTGGAGCCTTGAAATGGCAATTCCTTGGACGAGTTTAAGCCTATTGGCCAACGGTAGAAATCTACCTCCCAAAAATCTGGATGTTTGGAATATGTTTTTAGGTCGATTTCAAAAGTTGATGGTCCATGGCAAAGAAATACAACCTCACCCGGCGACCGCGCTTAATAGTCATGATGTTTACGATACACATTTGCCAGAAAAATGGAGTAAGGTTCAATTTGTCTTGTAGTATAAGATGTAAAATTTGCTACCCCCCCCCCCCTCATAGGGTCATTAAATTAATAAAAAATGGTTTTGAAATAAGGTAGGTTTCAGAGATTTAAGTTTAATGTCTAATTCAATTAGAAACCTTACATAAACAGGATAGGGCAGTGTTAAAACCGAATTAGAAGGACCTGATTTGATGCTATTAGATCAACCAATAGAATACCTATACAATTATTTTTTGACCTTTTTGTTCGATTTGAGTTCAGTTAGATTTGTTTCATTTCTACGGTTC
>CANHXO010000002.1 GCA_947464595.1 Cytophagaceae bacterium | reverse complement strand
CGCATTACCTACACGTATGCTGATGGATGTCAAATTGTATTAGATGGGGAAGCAAAGGATGATAAAGTAGCATTTATTGAGGGACCCAAAGGTAAGCTGTACAAGAATTTCAAAACGGACATTCCAGATTTAGATCGGAAGTTGGCCGAGTTCCCTGAGCCAGCAGCCCAACAAACGGATTTTGTTGACGCGGTTAAGAATCGTAAAACATTCGCCTTAAATGAGGCCAATGGGCATAAATCTTGTACACTTGTTAACCTTGGATTGATTGCCATGCGTGTGCATCGTAATCTTAAATTTGATCCAATTAAGCAGGAAATCGTAGGTGATGAAGAAGCTAAACAGCTGATGGACCAACCGATGCGAGCTCCCTATATCCTTTAATTTTGAATAAAATGAAGACAAATAAAATAATTTTATGGATGTTGGTGGGTAGCTTTTTACCTATCAGCTTATTGGCTCAAACGCCTATTGATAAGCAGAGAGAATCACGTGAGACTCAAATTCAATTGCGAAAGCTATCGAAAGAGGGAAGCATTGAGGATGGGAAAAAACTGAAGAATTTAGCTTTGCAAGCAAAGGGTGCATATGATCCAACTCAGGCTACAGAAGCTTATTTGGATTATTTAAAACGCCAAAAAGATGGATTGGCTGAATTGAAATCGTTTCTTTCGAATGATTTGCCTCCGGCTATTCAGATTCGAGTGGTCGATTTAATCATTCAAAAGGAAGTAAATCCAGGCGCTTATCTAGTCGGTAAATTTGCTGAAGCGAATCCGGAATTGTCGGGATATATGTTGAAAAAAATATTGTCAAATCCCCAACCTGCTTTGTTACCCATTTTAGGGAAGGCGGTCAAAACTTGGGATGAGGCACATCAAAAAATGTTTGTCGTTGCCGTTGGTCATTTAAAAGCAAAATGGGCATTGCCCATAGCATCGTTAACTTCAGAAAGTTTGAGAACGGAGCAGGTTTTAAGTATGATTAAGGTGTTAGGATTACAATCCTTACCAAAAGCTTGGGATCAATCAGCCTTGAAAAGTGTCGATGCAATTGCGTTGGGAGAAGCTTTTGCTACCCTACCAGCGAATGCATTTTTCATGAAATATGTCAAGGATTATGCCAATTTGGTCCCTAGTCAACAAGCCATCTTGATGATTTATGGTTCTTACAGACATTGGGATGGCATTCGTCCACAGGTTTGGAAGGCAGTACAGTCCAATGGTTCTACGAGAGCTGCTGGTTTTCAGAGTTTGATTCATTGGTCTACGGCCCAAGATTTCGTCTTGATTGCTGATAAATTAGGGAATGCTAGTTTAGAAAATGAGGTAGTGGCGCTTCAAGCTTGCGTAACGGTCGTTTTAAAAGCTAACCCAGATTTGAGCATTCAGCTCAGTAAGTTGGTATTAAAGGCGAATAAAAAAGAAAACTTTGTTCCTTTTGTTCAAGATGTAGAACATTTGAATTGGTTATATGCGGCTGCAAAATTGAAAAATGAAAATGCTTTGCGTGCCTTTGTTCGTATCAATGGAAAGGCGGGGTCGAATGTAACCCAACAAGTTCTTCGATACAGAAATGCGCTAGCATTGACAGAAAACAAGGAAATTCGCGATCAAATTTATAAGGGTTTAGGGAAGTGTAACACGCTAAATGCGATGAGAACGCTGCATTTAGGATTAAAAGAACCTAATTCTAAGTCAACTGCTGCGGATGGGCTGGCCACAATCTTTTTAGCTTCTCCGGAATTTCAGGGTCAGATGACTCGGGAGTGGATGCAAGATGGGATGTCGGCCTTATCTGAAGTTGATCAAAAAGCAGCTGTTCAGAAAGTAATGGCTAAGGGTGGAATGCCGACTGGTTTTTACACGATGTTTACTGGACAAGATTTACGAGGTTGGAAAGGTCTAGTTGACAATCCTATTAAACGCAGAAATATGTCGGCAGATACCTTGGCTAAAAAACAAGTGAAGGCGGATGCGGTGATGCGTACGGGTTGGTATGCTAAAGACGAAGAGTTACATTTCACAGGCCATGGAGAAAATTTATGTTCCGTGAAAGACTACCAAGACTTTGAGATGTATGTGGATTGGAAGATTGAGAAAGATGGGGATGCGGGAATATACTTAAGAGGTTCCCCTCAAGTTCAAATTTGGGATTTAGCAAGGACCAATGTAGGGGCTCAAGTGGGCTCAGGAGGTTTATACAATAATACCAAAAACCCAAAAAATCCATTGAAAGTAGCTGACAACCCGATTGATGAGTGGAATACATTCAGAATTATCATGAAGGGTGAGCGAGTAACGGTTTATTTAAATGGGGAATTGGTGGTTGATCAATCGATATTGGAAAACTATTGGGATCGAAAAATTCCCATTTTTGTCAAAGATGCCATTGAATTGCAGGCTCATGGAAATCACATCACCTATCGGAATATTTATGTAAAGGAATTGACGCCTGAACCTTTGTATCAAGTTTCAGAACAAGAAAAATCCGAAGGATTTGAGACTTTGTTTGATGGTTCAAGCTTATTTCATTGGACGGGAAATACGGTTGATTATGTACCTGAAAATGGGGAATTAGCTATTTATCCTAAAAGAGGAGGTAAGGGCAACTTATATACCCAAAAGGAATATGGTGATTTTCATATGAAATTTGAGTTCCAATTAACTCCTGGGGCAAATAATGGTTTGGGTATTCGTGCACCGTTGGCAGGCGATGCTGCCTATGTAGCGATGGAGTTGCAGATTTTAGACAATACGGCTCCGATTTATGCAAAATTACAAGCTTATCAATATCACGGGTCTGTTTACGGAATTATTCCAGCAAAACAAGGATTTTTAAAGCCAGTGGGTGAATGGAACCAGCAAGAAGTTATTGCTGTGGGAAATAAAATCAAAGTTATTTTAAATGGTGAGGTAATTTTGGATGGAGATATTGCGGAGGCGACTAAGTCAGGAACCGCAGATCATAAAGAACATCCAGGATTATTTAACAAAACGGGTCATATTGGCTTTTTAGGTCATGGTGATTCGTTGCGATTTAGAAATTTAAGAATTAAAGAAATTGTTGAACCTATTGCACCAGCAAAAAAGAAAAAAAAGTCATGAGTATTCAACTAACAGTAAACAAGAAAAAGATGTCTTTGGACATCGACCCGAATACACCCCTTTTGTGGGCATTGCGGGATCATATGTCTCTAAAGGGGACCAAATATGGCTGTGGTATTGCACAATGTGGCGCTTGCACCGTATGGGTAAATGGAGAAGCTACTCGTTCATGTGTATTGCCTATTTCAGCGGTTGCAAATGCTGATATCACGACGATTGAGGGTTTAAGTGATCATGGAGATCATCCGGTACAAGTTGCTTGGGATGAGTTGGACGTACCTCAATGTGGGTATTGTCAAGCGGGACAAATCATGACGGCTGCCTCTTTATTGAAAAAGAAGCCCAATCCTTCCAAGACAGAAATTGTCGATGGAATGTCTGGAAATATATGCCGTTGCGGTACCTATCACCGTATTCAAGAGGCTGTTAAATTAGCTTCTGAAATAGCATCAAAGAAAAAGACTAAATCAACGGTTAAAAAATCAGCCTAATCATGAAAAGCACAAGAAGATCTTTTATACAGAAAACGGCTTTATATAGTGGGGCCTTTTGCCTAGGTTTTGATTGGTTTCAAGCGAATGGCAAAGATGTTTCAATGGTTCAGACGACCATGGATTCAGGACGTTTTAATGCATTTTTAGCCATTGATCCGAGTGGTAAGGTAATTTTATATTCACCCAATCCAGAAATAGGCCAAGGAATTAAGACCGCCTTTCCTGTGGTTGTGGCGGAGGAATTAGATGTGGATTGGAAGGATGTTGAAGTACGTCAGGCTAATTTAGATACGCAAAATTTTGAGCGCCAATTAACGGGAGGTTCCGGTGCGTTAAAGCATTCTTGGGAGCGTTTGCGCAAGGCGGGCGCTACAGCTAGAAAGATGTTTATTCAAGCTGCCGCTCAAACTTGGAAATTAGATGCCAGTACCTTGAAAACGTCAAAAGGTTTTGTGTTGGGACCTAATGGACAGAAAGCAAGTTATGGTTCTTTGGCAGAAATTGCTTCTAAATTGCCAGTACCCACTGAGGTTACGTATAAAAATAGAAAGGATTATCAGATTATAGGGAAACGTACTAAGGGTGTTGATAATAAAAATGTCGTTTTAGGAAAGCCTGTTTTTGGGTTGGATATTGATAAGCCAGGTATGCTGATTGCTCAAATCATTCGTCCTCCTTTTGGAGCTACATTGAAATCTTTTGATGCGGCTGATGCACTTAAAATGCCAGGAATTATAGACGTGGTTTCATTTAAGAATAAAGTAGCCATAGTAGGAAAGAGCACATGGGAAGTAATGAAGGCTAGGGGTACTGTTTCATGTAAATACAATCCAGGGGACCTTGAAAGTGACTCGACTCATCAGAAATGGTTTGATGAAGGAATGAAGACCGATAAGGCGACGGTTCAACGCAAAGATGGAGATTTTGCCGCCGCACTAGCTCGTTCCGCTAAAGTAGTGGAAGCTACGTATGAATGTCCTTTTATTTCGCATAGCCCGATGGAGCCTATGAACTTCTTTGCAGATGTTCGTGCTGACGGAACGGTTTTGCTTGCAGGTCCTACACAAGTTCCACAATCGGCGCAAAAAGCGGTCGCCTCTTTATTGAAGATTGATGAGAAAAAAGTTGAAGTGGAACTTTCCAAAATGGGTGGAGGATTTGGTCGTCGATTAAACAACGATTTTGCCTTGGATGCCGCTGAATTATCGAGCATTATCAAAAAACCAGTGAAAGTGATGTGGACACGTGAAGATGATATGGGAGGTGGAATTTATCGACCTGCAGCTAGGTATCACTTTAAAGCAGGTTTAGATGCTTCAGGCAATATGATTGCTTTCTATTTACGTGGAGTGGGAATTAATGCAGGTAACGCGACTAGACAAGACAATTTCCCTGTGGGGGCTATTGAAAATGTGTTGGTGGAATCTGTAAACCAAGTTTCTGCCGTTTCCACGGGCCCATGGCGTGCTCCTATTACCAACTTCCTAGGATATGCAGAACAGGCATTTTTAGATGAGGTGGCAGAAGCAGGAGGAAAAGATCCTGTACAAATGCGCTTAGATTGGTTGGCCCGTGCTAAATCAAATCCAGTCGGTAAAATAACGTATGAACCCGATCGTTTTATCGAGGTGATTAAGCAAGCCGCGGAAAAATCAAATTGGAAGAAAAAACCAGGTGTACATCAAGGATTTAGTGTTTATTTCTCTCATTTATCCTATGTAGCTCAAGTAGCTGATGCACAAATAGTAGATGGAAAAGCCAAAATTACGCATGTAACAGCGGTGACTGATTGCGGGGAGGTAGTTAATTTAAGTGGTGCTGAAAACCAAATTAAAGGAGCTATTATCGATGGAATGGGTCATGCCATGTTTGCCAAATTAAGGTTCAATGAGGGTGTTGCTTCGCCAACCAATTTCAATGGATATCGATTAATTAAAGGAAATGAAATCCCGACGATTAATGCCTATTTTGTTGACAATGGAATTGAGCCGACAGGCTTAGGAGAGCCAGCTTTGCCGCCAACCGGTGGATCTGTAGCCAATGCGCTTTATGCGGCTACGAAGAAGCGACTTTATAAGCAACCCTTTGAGGTTTAGTTTTTAAAGGATTTTAAATTATGAGAGGCACCTAAGTAGTGCCTCTCTTTTTTTGCCCTAGCTATTTTTGTATTTAATTTACAACGGGGAATGCGACGACCCGCAGTCGAGTAAAGCCAAAGGGAATTAAATGTATGGTTTCAGATTCTTTGTTGACGGTTCCTTCATAGACCCCAGTTCGCGTGGTAATCGGTTGGTGTGCCACACCATCTTGCGTTTTCCAATCTGGAATTTTTTTACCTAAGGTCGTAATTTCAAAGGGGCTACTCATTGCATTCCATTTAAAATCCTTAGGAAAGGGAACGGTATGAAAACTGGTATTGGGGATAGGATTTGTAATGGTTGTTTTTAAAATTCCAAAGTTCCAATCACTTTTAGGCATGATTTCTAAATACTCACCTTCCTGTGGATGTACTTGTTTTGTCACTTCTTCTTTGATTTTCAGGGCATAAATGAGCGCTCCTTTTTCGATGGATCTGGAGTTTTTGGCCCAATTTTTGGTTGTAATTTCGTTAGGAAAAAATAGGTCAACTTGATCGTTTTTGTTCCATGTTCTTTTGATTCGAACGATTTGGCCTCCTTTTTCTCTTTTAATTTCTTTCCCATTCACATGAATAATCGCCTCTTTACACCATATTGGAATTCTAAATTCTATAGGGAAATCTGAGGATTTAGCTGGTAGGACGATGAACTTTATTTGATCCTCAAATGGATATTGTGTTTGTTCTTCAATAACCAAATTAGTTCCATCTGGTAATTTAGTTTCAAGTTTATTGGGACCATAAACTAATGCTGCTACACCCCCATCTTTGGTTGCATACCAGAGGTGTGAAATGTATTTGGGCCAACCTTGGTGCATGTTGGCCGTGCAACAAGTATACCCAGCGAAGGGTCCATATACATTATTCATCTTTCTAGAAAAAGGGAGGGAGAAATTAAATACTCCTTTTTTTACTTCAACTTGGTTGGCAATACCAAAATACTGTCGGTGAAAAAAATCTTCTGTTGTTTGAGCTGGAAGTGCATTAAAAGTCATTCTTTCTAAGGCATCCATGTAATGTGTTTCACCTGTAATGCTGATGATTTGTTCCAATGAGTACATGGCTTCTACCGTAGCGCATAATTCAGTTCCTTGAACCGGGTCATTTCCGTGAATATCCTCATCTCCCGAAAACATGCCATGGGGCAAACCATGCAAAGTCATTAAATCCTTAAAACCTGTTCTTAAGGAGTTTAAAAAATAAGGATCATTTTTTGCTTGATATTGAATGGCTGGCATTTTTAATCCCATTCCTACATTGACGGCATGCCTTTCCATCCACTTTTCACCTGTTTGGTTATAGGCGGCAGCAATCGCCCAGTCCCTTTTTCCGAGCATGTCGGTCCATTGGAAAGATTGACTGTAAATCAAATCACCTAAGGTCAGTAAGTTAGGGTCTTTGGTTATATTATATAGCCAATAAACGATCATTAAATTATCTCCTCCTCTGGCTTTAGCCCATTCTGTCCATTTTTCTAATGGATTTTCTTTTAAGTTTTTCAGTTGGAAAGCAAAATATTTTTGCATGAATGGAATCACTCTTGGGTCATTAGTCGCTTGGTAATATTGCTGGAGTACTTTCAACATGACCATTCTCGGCCACCAGTCGGCACCTTGAGAACCTAGCTCAACAGGCTTGCCGGTTTCCTTTTCATATTTTGAATAGGGCCCGAAAAACCCCGAAGGTCTTTGTGTATTTAAAGTCCATTGGACATATTTATTGACTTTTTGAATGAGAGTGGGATCCTTAGTGATATAGGCTAAAGGCAATGCTCCATCGAGCCAATAGGGAGTTTCTTCCCAATCATCCCCTTTGCCGCCAAGCCAACCGTTATCTACTTGAATTTTTTTGTGAAACTCATCTAAATGTCCTGTAGATCCATTTTTCAAGATGTCACTTTGTTGTTTAAGCCAATTTGTGGGTGTTATTTGGCCTAAAGGAATTTCGGAATATTGATAGTGCAAGGTTTGACTTAGTGCCTGAAAGTTGATCGCAAAAAGTAACAACCAGAGGTATCTATTTTTCATTTTAAATGAGGTTTTATAGGCTAAATTTAGGTAAAAAATTAATCAAAGAAATAATTATTTCACTTTGCTTATTTAGGTAATTTATAATAAATGGCTATTATTCATTAATTTTAAACTGAATTAACTTTTTTCCCATGTATGGTTATTCTAACAACTACATATAATTGTGAGCATTTTATTGAAAAGTGTATTCAATCGTTGTTGGATCAGTCTTTCAAAGATTTTGTTTGTTATATAACCGATGATTTGTCTACTGACAAAACAGTGGAAATGGCTCGTTCAGTTATTAAAAATGATCCTAGGTTTATCATTATTGAGAATAAAATTAAAATGTACCAACCTGGAAATTATGACCAAGTCATTCGAAATAATGCCAATATTGCAGATCATGAAGTTTGCGTAGAATTAGACGGTGATGATTGGTTTTCTGATCATGAGGTTCTCCAACGCATTGCTAATGTCTATCAGAATAGGTTCACTTGGTTGGCCAACGGTAGTTTTGAATATCAAGATGGTCGATCGGGTTTTGCTCAAAAACCAAGCATTTGGAAATCAATTAGAAAGCAGAACTTTACTTTAACCCATATTCGGACGTGGCGTGCTTTTTTGTGGCGTAAAATTTTAGTGTCAGATTTAAAGGATTCTAAGGGGCAGTATTATGATGTGGCTGGTGATTTGGCTTTTATGTTTCCCATGTATGAAATGGCCGGCATCTTCCATTATCGTTTTTTAAAAGAAATTAATTACGTTTATAACGAATCAAATCCGATAAATGATCATAAAGTTCATATGGAAAAAGTGAACCGTTTAGTTAAAGAAATTAGATCTAAAAAACCCTATAAAATGCTTTGGTTGCACTAATGGATACCAAGACTCCCTTTTTTAGTATTTGTATTCCTACTTACGAGATGAAGGGTTTAGGCGCATTTTATTTAAGAACTACGTTTGAAAATTTTGCTAGTCAATCATTTACTGATTTTGAAGTAGTCGTTTCAGATCATTCAAAAGACGAATTGATCAAGGAATTGTGTTTGGAATATGTAAATTCATTCAAGTTAAAGTATATTAAAAATAACTTAAATCGGGGAAGTTCATCGGCCAATATCAACCATGCAATTAAAAATGCCACCGGACTTTGGATTAAGGTTTTATTTCAGGATGATTATTTATTGGGAACAAAAGCGCTGGAGATTATTCATGATGAAATTAGTCATTCTGAAGGTGCATGGCTTATAGGCGCATGCCAACATACCAATGACGGAGTGAATTTGTTTGATTCTCATTTTCCGAGTTTTCACCCCGATATTCATTTAGGAGAGAATACAATCGGAGCTCCTTCAAATATTGCGTTTAAAAATGAAGGGTCTATTTTTTTCGATAATAATTTGATTTGGCTGATGGATTGCGAGTTTTATAAAAGACTTGAATTGAAATTTGGTGCGCCTATCGTTTTTAGCCATATATGTATCGTTAATCGAGTAGGTGCTCATCAGGTTACTCATACATTGATTCATGATGACTTGGTACGCAATGAACTTAGATATGTGAAAAATAAATATAAAATTCGTGAATTTTTAAAATCAATCTACCTAGAAAAATTATTTTTAATTAGCACCATGGATCTTGTGACGATTTCGCTCATGAAATTTAAAGATAGGCTAAGGATTTTTTTTAGCTAGTTTACCTATTAAACATTCTATATTATAACTACCTTCGAAATGTTCTAAATTACTAGCCATGAAATACGTGAAAAATACCTGTTTGATCATTTTACTCTTAAGTCCTACGTTAATTTTAGCGCAAACAATTCAGGGTTCAACAACCTCTTCCGCAGGTGCGACGACGGTTATCCAGGGTAAGTATTATTCCCATGTGATTGGACAATCCAGTGTCGTGGTAGGAACCTCAATTAAATCTGGAATTACGATGCGGCAAGGCTTTAAGCAGCCTAATTTGCTTGCTAGAACGATACAAAAGTCTGGGTTAAAAATTCAGGTGGCCGAAGAAAACCCCATGAATTACACCGTTTTTCCCAATCCGTTTTCGGATAAAATAAAAATTCAGTTTTCGAATACGAGTAAATCACCCACTTTTATCGCCATTTATACCATTTCAGGCCAATCTGTTTGGGAAAAAATGTATCCTGAAAAGATTGATGAAATCAATTTAACCGATTTTGAAAACGTACGTATGGGAAAATATATTTTACATATCGTTTACAAAGGAAAACCTTTTGTAGCGAGCATCGTAAAGGAATAATTTACATTCTTATAATTTGACCATCTTCCATTTCAATGATTCGAGTGGTTCTTGCAGCGAATTCATTGTCGTGAGTAACAATTAATAGTGTTTGTTTAAATTCTTGGGCTAATTCTTGAAATATGTCAAAAACGATTTGAGAGTTTTTCTTATCCAAATTTCCAGTGGGTTCATCGCCCATAATTAGTAGTGGATCATTGATTAATGCCCTTGCTATAGCAACGCGTTGTTTTTGACCGCCAGATAATTGGTTAGGCATTTTTAATGCCTCATTTTCGATACCGAGTATTTTTAATTTTTCGTAAGCCTTGTGTTCGATTTCTTTTTCCGAATATTTCCCCAATTTCAAACCGGGTAACATGACGTTTTTTAACACCGAAAATTCGTTTAATAAGTAATGAAATTGAAAGACAAAACCGATTTTTTCATTGCGTACTTGGGCTAAAATTTTTTCTGATTTTCCTTTCATGGAAACCCCATCGATTGCAATATCTCCCTCATAATCAGTATCCATCGTGGATAAAATATAGAGTAATGTTGATTTGCCACATCCAGATTTACCAATAATTGATACAAACTCACTTTCGTAAAGGGAAAAGTTGATGTTGTTGAGTATTTTAATCGTTACAGGATCATGAAAATACTTCGTGACATTTAAAGACTCCAATACTTTTTTTTGATTTTTATTTTCCACGAATAATGATGACTGGGTCTATGCTGCTAGCTTTTCTTGCAGGAAAATATCCGGCAAAATAGGTAGTGATGATTGAAAATATCCCACCAATAATGTAAAAATTTGGATTGTAATTAATTGGATAGGTTTTGACTGTTGGCAGTGAATCTGTATTAAACGGGATTTGGTCTATCAAACTCGAAAGCCCTAAGCCTCCTAATAAACCCATAGCTCCGCCAAAAATACCGATGCTAAGGGCTATGGAAATAAATATTTTATTGACATCGGCTCCAGAAAATCCAACCGCCTTCAGTATGGCAATTGAATCCATTTTCTCGTAAATCATCATGTTAAGGATGTTATAAATGCCAAAACCTGCTACAATTAATAAGGTAATACCCACCGCATACGAAATCAAACTTCGAACTGAACTTCCTGTTTCAAATTGAGAGTTAGCCGTCTGAATGTCAATGGCATCCACTTCATAAAAAGACTCAAATTCTTTTGCTGCTACCGGAGCCCCCAAAATATCTTTTAATTTTACTTGAATATCGGTTATGTAGTTGGCCGATGCACCCAATAATTTCTGAGTCGTTTTGATCGAAGCATAACTTTGGACTTTGTCAATGTCCTGTAATCCTGATTGAAAGAAACCTACCACTTTCAAACTTAAGCGTTCACCTTTGCTGGTGGTTACTTGGACCACATCCCCAATACTAACCATCATTTTTTCAGCTAATCCTTTTCCTAAGATAACGCTGTTGGGTATATTTTTTAAATCTAGAAAATTCCCTGATGTGACATAGTCATTGAATTTGAATAGCCTATTTTCTTCTAATGGTTCAATCCCATTGATGACACCTGTCAAATCAATTGATCCTACATTATAAAAGACTTGAGCAGTAATTTTAGGGGCTACTCCTAAAACACGTGCATCTTTTTGCAATGTAGATATGATGGCACCGCTGTTTGTTATATCTAAGCGCTCATTTTTAGGCTTTACGGAGCGAATGAAATTATGTCCTTTTGAGTTTTTATAATATAAATCAGTGGGTTGATTTTTAGAGATGCTTAGCTCTTTAAATAACCGTACATGAGCTGTTCTATTGAGTATTAGGCCATCCAATAAATCATTTAAACCCGTCATGAAACTTAATAAAGTGACAAACATGGTGATACTGAAAGTAACTCCTATGGCTGCAACGAGTGTTTGTTTCCACCGAGCCAATAAGAGCGAAATGGCAATCTGAAAAATGAGTTTATTATTCATTATTGAGGCTTAATAATTTCATCTGAAACGCTTAAGCCAGATAAAATTTCAATTTTTTGAAAATCTTTCAAGCCGGTTTTAACCATTTTTTTATCACCATTTTTTAATGTTGCTACAGAATCTCCAATTAGATAATTCCTAGGAACCAATAAGCCTTTGTCTTTCGTTCGCAAAATGATGTTGGCTTCAAAGGTCATTCTTGGATAGAGTTTTGCCGGTGATTGATTGAATTTAGCTTCGACCAAAAATGTTTTACTCCGCTCATTCATGATGGGGGATATTTTTGTTATGGAAGCCTCAAAAACCTCATTTTTATAACTATCAAGGGTAATGACCACAGGCATTTTTGAATTAATTTTAAAAATATCATTCTCGTCGACCTGCATTTCTAGGACAAAGGAATTGGGATTTCCAATGATGGCTATCGGTGTCTGGGGACCAACAATTTCACCTTTGGATTTTAAAATAGAAAAGATAACACCTGATGTCTTACTTTTTAGCGTATAATCTTGTTGCAAAGAGGAAGATATTTCTAAATTCTTTTTTGATTGGGCCGCACTAAAATCTATTTGTCTTTTTAAGTCTTTATACTTTTGAATGGCCGACAGGTAGTTGGCCCTTGAGTTTTCAAAATTTAATTCTTTTTGCTCTAAATCAATCCTTGTGCCAATTTGTTGGCCCCATAATGTTTTTTGCCTAGCATAAATACTTGAATCCAAGTTGAATTTGCTTTTAGTCGTTTCAATAACGTTTTTCGCATCGGTCAATCGGCCTCTATTTTCTTGAACGTCAGCAAATTTTGCTGCTAAAGCTGCATTTTCTGTGTTTATTTTTTGCGCTTGATTGGAGATGCTTACTAGGGGTGTGCCAACTTGCACGGAATCTCCTTCCTTGACTAAAATTTCGTCAATAACACCGTTTACGGTGACAAATGCTTGATATTGATCTTCACTTTTTAGGGAGCCGGATGCGTAAATGGATTCTGTGATTTGTCCTTCAGTAGGGAAAACAGATTCCTGCTTTTTATTGCAAGAAAGGATAAAGACTAAGAAAGCAAAATAAAGGATATTTTTCATGAGGTTAAATTTAAGGATTATCTCCAAAAATAAAAATGATACGAGGTAGACTCTTCAAATTCCAATCTTGAATTAACGAGTGTGTAGTTTAGTCGATTCTTGAATTTTGGATTCGGTTTTTTTAAAGGGTATCCGATGTAATTATTTTTCTCCCATCATTTACCTCTTTCATTTCACTATTTTCACCTACATTTGTTCTTGAAAAATAATAGAAATGAATATATCTTACTTTGATACCTACGACGAATTAAGTCAAAAAGCCGCTGAAATTATTGCTAGTGATCTTAAAGTAAAAAAGGATTTGTTTTTTTGCGCAGCTACGGGTGGCTCACCTACGGGAATGTACGCTCAGATGAAAATCCATCAAAAAGCTTCACCCACCTTATTTGAGCAAATGAATGTTATGAAAATGGATGAATGGGGAATTATTCCTTCTAGTCATCCAGATTCTTGTGAGTCCTATTTGCAAAAGCATTTATTGGGACCATTAGCTATTCCGAATGAGCGATATTTGACTTTTGACCCGAATGCTCATAACGTCTCTGCTGAGTGTGCCCGAGTTGAACAAGAAATGGAAGCCATTGGCCCTATTGATATTTGTATATTAGGCTTAGGTAAAAATGGACATATCGCTTTCAACGAACCAGCAGATTATTTGCAAAAAGGCTTTCATAAGGCGATTTTGGCACCTACGACAACCCAACATGATCCTGCATTAACTCAAGGAAAAGAGCCCGCTTTTGGTCTTTGTTTAGGTATGTCGGGGATCATGCAGTCAAAAAGAATTATTTTTTTAGTCACAGGCAAAGGCAAACAAGAGGCGATCAAAATGATTTTGGAAAGAAAAATAACCACTCAGTGGCCGGCTTCATTCCTTTGGATGCATGGAAATGTGGACTGCTTGATTGACCGTAATAGTCTGTAATTCGAAAAGGATTAATTGAATTAATGCGACATTAAGGTTTCCTTGACTAATTGCACATGATCCGTTTGGATCAAATCAATTTTCAATTCCTTCGCTTTTGTATAGTTAGTCGTTTGATCAAAAGGTCCTAATAGATCTGAAAAAATCCGAATACCTTTTGAATGAATTTCGTCAACTAATTCTTTATTGAGCGCAGGCCAAGATACATCAAATGCATAGGGTTGTAAATTTTGAACCTTCGCAGCTATTTCTTCCTTGTTTTTTAAGGCAGGCAATAATTTAGCTTTCGGATAAATTTGTTTCAAGGACATTAGAAAAGAATCGTTTCCATAAAAGACACTTTCTTCTGCCAGCTTGTATTTCTTTAAAAGATCCATTAGCGGTTGGGCCGCCACTTGCTTGCAATCCACATAGATAAATGTTTTTTGTGTATGCTTTTTATTCCATTGATGGATTAATTTGGCCGTTTCTTCTAAAGTTGGTATTTGTTCGTTTGCAAATTCCTCTCCATAACCTTTGCCTGCGGAAAGTTTTTTTATCTCATTTAACGTAAGATTTTTTATTGGACCTTGGCCATTCGTGGTTCTATCCAAAGTGCCATCATGTAAAATAACTAAGGCACCATCAGAAGAGGTACGAACATCTATTTCAATGAAATTTACGCCTAATGCTAGCGTTTTCCGAAAGGTGGATAAGGTATTTTCTGGCGCTATGAGAGAATTTCCTCGATGGGCTGAAATCTGTATGGGCTTCTCTATGGAATTCTGGGCGAAACTTTCGCCCAGAATCATAGAAAATAAGTGTATTAAAATAAGAAGGGATGTTTTGGGCATCCGCTTACAGATTGGATTTTTTACGTTCGCTGATAATGTACTCAGATGTACGTAATGAAAGAGCCAAAATGGTCCATGTTGCATTTTTGTCTCCTTGTGACACAAAGGGTGATGCATCAGCTAAGAATAAGTTTTTAACATCATGCGCTTGGCAATTTGAATTAACCACTGAACTTTTTGGGTCATTTCCCATTCGAGCAGTACCCACTTCGTGAATAATTCGACCCGGATCTTCTAGTCCATAGTTTCTGTCTGCTCCTGGTTTTGGACCTAGTGGCTGTCCTCCAAGTTCATGAATGATTTGCTCAAAAGTCTCGTGCATGTGCTTCGCCTGTTTGATCTCATAATCACTCCATTTGTAGTGGAAACGTAAAACAGGTATTCCGTATTTATCTACCGTGTTTGGATCTATTTCACAATAATTATCTTCACGGGGTACAGGTTCTCCACGGCCCGCAAAACTGATATAGGAACCATAGAATCGTCTAAAATCTTCTTTCAAAGTCGCTCCATATCCACCTGCAGCCATTTCTATTCCTTCACGCGATCTTGCATATTTCCCGTTGATACCTTCGATACCCCAACCAAAACCATAGGTTGGCATACCCATACCCCCTCCATATTCAATGTGATATCCACGTGGAAAATCTAATTTTTTATTATCTAACCACCAAGGAGTATAGACGTGTAATCCACTGACACCGTCTTCATTATACGTTTTTCGGTCAAATAAGCTTGGAATGATAGCTGATCTTGAGGCTCCGGTTGAGTCATTGATATACTTTCCGACTACCCCAGATGAGTTGGCAATTCCTTGTGGGAAACGTGAGCTTTTTGAATTTAATAATAAACGAGCTGTTTCTCCAGAGCTAGCTGCTAAAATAACAATTTTACCACGAACTGAATATTCACCCATGGTACCGGTATGAACGTATGAAACACCGGTGGCTAGACCTGTTGCCTGGTCAGTCATGACCTCTCTTGCCATCGCAAAAGGCAATAGCGTTACATTTCCTGTGGCCAATGCAGGTTTAACATGGACGGAAGACGATGAATAATCGGCATATGCCTGGCACGCACGTCCACATTGTCCACAATAAAAACAGGATCCCCGCTCTGAATTGATTGGTTTTGTTAAAATCGATTTTCTTGAGGGTATGGTAGGAATGCCCAATGACTTATTGGCTTTCATCAACATTAATTCATGTAACCTTGGCTTAGGAGGGGGTAAGAAAATGCCATCTGGTTCGTTTCTAAGTCCTTCAACACTACCAAAAATTCCTACTTCTCGATCTACTCGGTCATAAAATGGCTTTAAGTCGTCATAGCCAATAGGCCAGTCGTCTCCTAGACCATCAATGCTTTTTCTTTTGAAATCATCCGGACCAAAACGCAAGGAAATTCTACCCCAGTGGTTCGTTCTTCCTCCCACCATACGGGATCTAAACCAATCAAATTTAGTTCCATTTTTACGTGTATAGGGTTCTCCGTCAATTTCCCAGCCTCCATACGCCGCATCAAAATCACCAAAAGCACGAACGGTATTAGCTCCTCTTCGTGGGGATTCGTATGGCCATTTCATCTGAGTAATATTTTTAGGATCTGCTGGGTCATAGGGTTGACCTGCTTCCAATAAACAAACTTTAGCACCCGCTTTGGCTAGGGTATATGCGGCCATTCCACCACCAGCTCCTGAACCTACAATCACTACGTCGAATACCGTTTGTTGAGATTTTATGTAAATACTATCGTTAATCATGTTATTGTTTAGAGATTTTGTCTTAGAATTCAAATCTAAAAATTTATTGCTTGATTTAAAAATTTTCTTAAAATATAGTCTATGGAAGCGCTTATTTTAATCATGAAATAGGCATTTCATGGGCATTTTTTTCAATGTTTTTTTTATTAATAACCTTTATAAATTGTTATTATAAATAATTTTCATAATTATTGTGACATAAAAAATAAAATAGATACAAAATTTATGAAAATTTACTTTACTAATCAGGTAGTCAGGGTATTATTTTTCAGTGTGTTCAGCATAGGATTATTTGCTCAATCACTTAATGCTCAAACTGTTTCAGGTAAAATTATTTCCAAACAAGATGGTTTTGGAATACCTGGAGCCAACATTACCCTAAAAGGGACGAATAAGGGAACAAGTTCAAATGAAAATGGAGCTTATTCAATCGAAGCAGCAGGAAATAATTCAGTTTTGATTGTTTCTTTCGTTGGATTTGAAACGCAAGAAATTCGCGTTGGGAATCGCAAAATAGTTGATATATCCTTGGAACCTAGCACTTCGATGTTGAATGAGGTGGTTGTAACTGCGCTTGGTATTAAGCGTTCGGAAAAATCGCTTGGTTATTCCGTTGCCAAGGTGGACGGAAAAGAAATGAATCGTGTAGCTCAAGAAAATGTGCTGAATGCCTTATCTGGTAAAATGGCTGGGGTCAGTGTAAGTTCTACGGGTGGTACGGGTTCTTCAGTGAGTATTGTCATCCGAGGAGCTAAATCACTTAGCAGTGATAATCAGCCACTTTTTGTTATTGATGGTGTACCTATTGCCAATACTTTAAATAACATAAGCCAAGTAGGAAATGACAACCGGGCGGATTTTGGTAATTCTATTTCAGGTTTAAATCCAGATGATATTGAAAATGTTTCGGTGCTTAAAGGGCCAAGTGCCGCCGCACTTTATGGTTCTAGAGCTGGAAATGGGGTTGTTTTGATTACCACAAAGTCGGGCGCTAAGTCGAAGAAAATGACGGTAACGGTAACATCAAATACGGTATTTGACCAGCCATTTAAATATTTAAAATGGCAAACTCAATTTGGTCCAGGCCAATTTTCTGCCATACCCGTCTCTATTACAAAAAATCCTTTGTCTAATGCTTTTGGTAAATTAATCCAAGAAGAAATTGGAGCAACCTATGGAGCTGAGTTGGATAAAGGATACAGTGAAGTACAATGGAACAGTCCTTTGGACGCAAACGGAAAGAAAGTGGCAACGCCTTTAATTTCGTACAAGGATAATGTGAAGAATTTTGTTCAGACTGGAATTACGACAAGTAATGGAGTATCTATTGCAAATAGTTCAGATACGTATTCGTACCGATTGTCGTACTCAAACATGCAAAATAGAGGGATTATTCCTAATTCAGATTTGTTTAGAAATACGCTTAATTTGAATACCTCTCTCAAGGTGAATAAAAAGGTAACATTGAGCAATAATTTAGACATCAGTAGGTCATCTTCCAATAATCGACCGGCGACTAATCGTGGGGCTAACCCATTAGAATGGGCTTATAATGTCTCCCCACATATTAATATCTTAGATTTGAAAAGTTATTGGATGCCAGGACAAACAGGCTTGCAGCAACGTACGCCTTTTAATTCGGTCTACAATAATCCCTATTTCTTAGCTTATGAGGTAAATAATGGGTTTGTGCGAGATCGAGTATTTGGTAATGTACGTTTAGATTATCAAATCACTCCTGAATTTAGCTTAATGGGTCGTTACTCTCTTGATTTGTATAATGAGCAGCGTGAAATGAAAATTGCGAATAGCTATACAAATGATCCTAGAGGAGCTTATGGAAATATTAATTTGGGGAATTTTGAAAGCAATGCCGATTTTTTAGCGACCTACAAAAAAGACCTGAAAGATTTTAGTCTATCACTCTCTGTGGGTGGTAATGCACGTTATCAAAGAGGTTCTAATTTAACAAATGCCTCTAAAAGTGGTACAGGGTTAATTGTTCCAGGTGCATTTAATGTACAGAATATTGCACCTGCCAATTTAGACTATTCAAGTTCTTGGTTTCAAAGAGGAATATATTCGGGCTATGGCCTAGCTAATATTGGTTTTAAAGATATGATTTATTTGGACTTGACAGCTAGAAATGATTGGTCAAGTACCTTGCCTGAGGCCAATAGATCCTATTTTTATCCTTCTGCTTCCTTGAGTGTTTTGTTGAATGAAATGTTCACGATGCCGAGTCAAGTTAACATGGTTAAATTGAGAGGTGGCGTGGCCCAAGTGGGTAACGATGCGAATCCATATCAATTATTAGGTACTTTGGGTAATGCGGGTACCTGGGATGGAATTCCACGTTTAGGTACTCCAGGAACTTTGCTTATCCCGGATTTGAAACCTGAAATTGTCACTTCGTATGAAACAGGTTTGGACGTAACGATGTACAATAATAGGCTTCGTTTTTCTGGAACGTACTACCAAGTAGAAAACAGAAATCAAATATTAAGCACCAAACTTCCTCCATCCTCAGGCTATTCATTGAAAAATGTGAATGCTGGACTATTAGTGAGTAAAGGATTTGAGTTTACCTTAGGAATGACTCCTGTTAAATCAGCTAATTGGAATTGGGATGTGAATTTAAACTGGACACGTAATCGCACATCGATTATGGAATTATCAGACGATCTTCCTTATTATACCTTGTGGCAAGATGCTAAAGGTGGCGCTTGGACCTATGTGGGTGAGGAAATTGGCGACATATATGATGCTCAAATTGTGACGGTTAAAGATGCTTCTTCTCCCTATTTTGGATATCCAATTTTAGATAAAACAGGGAAATGGCAGTCCATCGATGCGATTAATACGAGAAACAAAATTGGTAATTTCAATCCCGATTTTATCATGGGAATGCAAACTTCCATCTCATATAAGGGCTTAAGTCTAAATATGTCTTTTGATTGGCGCAGTGGAGGTCAATTCGTATCTCAAACGTATCGGTATGGCGAAGAAAATGGACGTTCTCAATTATTTTTAGATAAATTGATCAATCCGAATGGACTGACAGGTGATGCTTTGAAGAATTATTTAGTAGCAAATCAAGAAAATTTAATTAAAATTCACGGCAACTATTTTCCATTAGTTGGGGGACCAACGCCAGAATATGGTCCTTATGGATTTAAATATGGTCCTTATACTTTTCCGCATGGGGGTGTGTTCATTCCGGGAGTAATAGCTAAAGGCTATGATTCTCAAGGAAATGTAACAGGCTACATTGAAAATTTAGGGGGTGCAGGAACCACTACTTTGCCATTTGCAGGGAGTACCGCTTGGTCTTTCACTCGTGCATTTTTATATGATGCAGATTATTTAAAGTTGAGAGAAATTTCAATTGGAATTGATTTGCCTCAGACTTGGATGAAGAAAATAGGTGTTCAAAGTGCTAATTTCTCAGTCTATAGCCGTAATATTATTTTATGGACTAAAGCCAAAATCAATATTGATCCTGAAATGGCCTTTCAGCAAGAGGCGGGAGTTCAAGGTGGAGGATCCCAATTCAAGCAGGGAATTGAGCGATATAATGTGACCCCTTGGGTTATTCCAGTAGGTTTCAAATTAGGTTTAACTTTTTAAGTAATTAATCAGATCGTACAATGAAAAATAGATCAATAAAAATATTCGCATTAGGAATTCTGTTAGCTTCGGCACTTTTTTCCTGTAAAGATTTAACGGTTTTGAATCAAAACCCCAATGGGATTAATCCACTTACGGCAAATCCGAATTTAGTTATGTCAACGGTCTTGACCGAAACGGGTAAATCATTTGTTAATTTGGGATATCAAGACTTAGCAGGTGTGATGCAGCATACCCAAAAAGATGGTTGGTCAGGAGGCCACAATACCTATGAATGGGGTGGTAGTCAAAGTTGGGCCTCGTATTATGACATCTTGCGCAATAACCAGTATGTGTATGACCGCTCGGTCACCCTAAATTGGGAAATGCATCAAGGAATTTCGTTAGTCATTAAATCGATGATGTTTGGATTAATCACTGACCTTTGGGGGGATGCGCCTTACAGTGCAGCTTTGAAAGGTGCCGATGGTGGTACCGCAAATACTTTTCCTGCATATGATTCCCAAGAAGCAATTTATACTGGAATCTTAGCCGATTTAGAGAAAGCCAATACACTTTTGTCAAAAAATGCGGTAGAGTATACAAGCACACCAGGGACAGCCGATGTATATTATCAAGGAAATCCAACCAAATGGAGAAAGCTGGCTAATTCGTTGATGCTGCGTTTTTACATGCGTATTTCAACTAAAAAACCGGATGTGGCTAAAGCGGGAATTGAAAAAATTATGGCAAATGCTGTCCAATACCCAATTATAACTGCGATAGCAGATGATGCGGCCATGCCATTTGCCGGAAATAGCAACGATGATTCTTGGCCTGCCAATGCGGTATATGACGCAAGTGCGTCTAATTACCGACGCTTGAAAATGGCGGCTACATTTGTTAATAAATTATTAGAACTTAAAGATCCTAGAATTGCTGTTTGGGCTAATAAAGTTCAAATCCCATTAGTGGTAGACGCAAATTTGCCAAAGGGGACAGATAAAATAGAAAATGGTAAACGTTATTTATCTCCAGATAAGGTCGTTGGCCGTGATGTAAATACGAACCCTGATTATGTGGGTTTACCTACAGGTTTGATTGGTGGAGCTTCATATAATTTGAGTCCTACTGCAGAGCAGGCAGCGAACAATCCACACGTATCTTGGCTAAATGACATATACAAACAAGCCAAAGGTCCTTTGTTGAGATCTCGTATGATGTCCGCTGCTGAGGTTAGATTTATTTTAGCTGAAGCTGCATTGAAGGGATGGTCGGTCGCAGGTGCCGCCAAAACTCACTATGAGGCTGGTGTAAAAGCTTCATTAGACACGTGGGGTACAACTGCCGCTTATGCCACATACATAACTCAAAAAGGCGTGGCTTACGAAGGAACACTTAAGCAAATTATCGAGCAAAAATGGATTTCTAGTTGGACCGCAGCGCAGGAAGCTTGGTTTGACTATCGCAGAACAGGATTTCCGGAACTTACCGTTGGCCCTGCCTCTATCCGCAAAGTATTGCCAGTTCGTTTTTACTACATGTTAGACGAGCGTAATTTGAATAAAATAAATACAGAAGCGGCCATGTCAAAATTAGAATCGACCATACATACCGAGGCCGATGGTAAAAATAGTGCATGGTCTAAACCTTGGTTATTGCAAGGTGGATCTAAGCCTTGGTAAATAAATTGATAACCATTTAAAAATATATTATGAAGTTGAAGATTCGCCTTTTATCCTTGATCGGACTTGTTGTTATTGTTTCTTTTGGAACGACTGCACAAAATAAATTAACGCCAGAAAAGGCGTTAAAAAGCTACATTGCTAATGGCGATGTGACATATTCTTGGGTACTGAAGGATTCTACCAAGCTAGGTAGCTCCATGGCGTACCAAATAGTTTTAACGTCCCAAAAGTGGCATAATATCACTTGGCGTCACCAATTGACCATTGTCGTTCCTGCGACCGTGAAATACGACGGGGCCATGTTGTTTATTACAGGGGGCTCAAATAAAGACGAGCAACCCAATTGGAGTACGGATGATAAAATGTGGCCTATATTAGCGGCTATTGCCTCTAAAAATAAAGCAATTGTGGCATTAATTAAGCAAGTACCAAACCAACCGCTTTTTGATGGGAAAACAGAGGATGAGTTGATCTCTTTTACGTTGCATCAGTTTAAGCAGGACAAGGATTATTCTTGGCCTTTGTTATTTCCAATGGTAAAAACGGCGGTTCGTTCGATGGATGCCATCCAAGAGTTTTCAAGCAAAAAATTGCATCACACAATCAATAATTTTGTTGTTTCTGGGGCCTCTAAACGAGGATGGACTACTTGGTTATCCAATGCCATCGATGACAAACGCGTGAAGGCGATCGGCCCTATGGTCATTGATATGTTGAATATGCCTAAAACATTAAGTTATCAGTTGGACACCTATGGCGAGTATAGCATTCAAATAGAGGATTATGTCAAATTAGGCATTCCTCAAGGTTCAGATACCCCAGATGGGAAAGCAATCACCACTATGGTCGATCCTTACTCGTACCGAGATAAAATGACGATTCCTAAAATTATATTTATTGGGACTAATGATGAATATTGGACGGCTGATGCCATCAAACATTATTACGATAAGATACCTGGTAAGAATCTAATTCATTATGTTCCCAATGCTGGGCATGATTTGGGAGGTGGAAAGCAAGCGCTTGAAGCGTTAAGTGCCTTTTTTGGCCTAACATTGCAGGACAAGGAATACCCAGTATGCACGTGGAATGTATCGAAAGGAAAAGAAGGTTTTGAATTGACCGTGAATGCCGCACCAGGCGATTTACAGGATGCCGCTATTTGGGGAACTACATCTGCAGATCGCGATTTCCGCAATAATTTATGGTTGACCCGCCGGGTAAAACCTCAAGGTTCCGTCGTTAAATATACCATTCCTTACACCAAAAAAGGTTTCCAAGCCTTCTACATGGACTTGAAATATAAAGATCCTAACGGTGGAAGCTACACGGTAAGCACTCGTGTCTTTACCACAGATACCAAGGAGGTTTTGTAAGGGACGGGGTTTACCCCGCTCCTAATATAAGTAATAGGTATCAGGTAATAGGTAAGAGGTAAGAGGTAATAGGTATTGAGTATTATTTGAAGTATTTTTTTTAACTATTACCTATCACTTAATACCTTTTACCTCTTTTTTATTACCTAATACCTATTTTTACCTCTTTTTACCTCTTACCTATTACCTCTTACCTCTTACCTATTACCTATTACCTCTTACCTATTACCTCTTAACTATTACCTCTTACCTATTACTTCTTACCTATTACTTCTTACCTAATACCTATTACCTATTTTGACCTATTTTTACTTTATTTCATGAAGTTTGAATAGAAACTCAGAGAAGTTGACAAGTGTATGTACCAGCGCCGCATAGAAAACATTTTTCGTTTTCAGATAGGTGTAGCCATAGGCCCAACCGGCGACCGCTGCTAGGCCGACAAAAATAATGGATCCTTTATGAAAATGAACTAATCCAAAGCTCATCGCAATAATTGCTAATGCCGTATAGGTTCCGATCGTCTGAAATTGTTTCTTTTCTAAAAAGTAGGCAGGAACAAATAGTCCTATCGCTATGGCCACAGGAAACCAAATTAAATTCACCTCCAGTGCATATCCAGCCCAAGCAGATAAAATCAACAAAATAATAAAACCATTGCGCCAGTATTTTTTCCATTCACCCGATTTTTCGATTTGTTGGGCCAACATATTTTGTAGCAATCCCCTAAAAAATACTTCTTCAAATAAGGCCGTTCCTATAAAAATACGTAATAATTCACGCAAGGATTTCATGAATCCATCCTGCCTGATTTCATTGAAGGGATCAGGATTAATAAAGCCTAGGGAAAAAGCAATAACCATCACAAAGGACAAAAATGAAAGCCAAGAAAATAGAGCTACACCTAAAAAATGGACGTTCAATATCGGATAAAATCCGATATCCTTAATCTTTCTGATTAGGCCAAATGCATATACCATCATTAAAATCCATGAAATTTTGAAAATCGAACCAAATCCGTTGCCTTTGATCGGGAAGGTCGTGTCGCCAGGTGAGTCAACTAGGGTAAGAGGAATTAAAAAAACGAGCAAAACTAGGTAATCTACTCGGCCAATATCGGTTCGAGGAAATGCTCGGAAATATAAAATAGGGAATGCAAATAAAAATGGGAGTAAAGCGGCAGTACCCTTGAAAGGTGATTCGCCATGGGCTATTAAATAATAATAAATTAAAAATAGAATCAGCGCCGGGAATATAAGTGCTTGATTACCAGATAGTAATTTTACACGATCAACCTCATTCATCACATCAGGTTCACCCATGTTGAAAATCAAAAAGTAGATGATCGTGAATGCAGGAATTGTTATTATCCAATCATTAGCGGGCAATGGAGCATTAAAATAGACGAATAAGAGTGTGAATATGCATGTTAAAATGGATCCAGCGACCCCATTTTTTTTTATTTTGCCCATGGTTGGTTTTATTATTTTTACAGTAAATCAAATAAAATAGGACAATAAAAGCTAAAATTATTTATAAAAAATATTAATTTAGTCTAACATTAAAATCCATTTACTATGCAAGCAAGTTTCTTATCCGTAGTCTTATTGCCCGTTGCCCTCGCCGTCATTATGATGGGTTTGGGATTATCTCTAAAGATTGAAGATTTCAAAAGGGTACTTATTTTTCCAAAGGCTGTCTTCATTGGGCTTATGTGCCAAATGATTCTTTTGCCCATTATTTGTTTTTTCATCGCTTCTGGGTTTGGGCTTTCTCCTGAATTGGCGGTGGGTTTAATGCTGCTTTCGGCTTCGCCGGGGGGGCCAACGGCCAATCTTTATTCACATATTGCCAAAGGGGATGTTGCCTTAAATGTTACATTAACTGCTATTAATAGCCTTATTTCTGTTTTTTCAATCACCTTCATTGTCAATTTTGCCATGGCTAGTTTTATGCAATCTGACCAAGCCATTCCTTTGCAATTTAAAAAGGTCGTTGAAGTTTGTTTGGTCGTTTTAGGGCCCGTTTCCATCGGAATGATGATTCGTGCTTTTGCCAGTAATTTTGCTGAGAAATTAAATAAACCGGTTAAAATTGCCTCGGCTTCCTTCTTAGCTTTAGTCATTGTTTTGACAATCATTAAGGAAAAATCGCACATTGTACAAGATTTCCAGATGGTTGGTTTTCCTACCTTATTATTAAATATACTCAGTATGGCCATCGGGTATTATGTTCCCCGCTTATTCAATTTAGCCAAAAGTCAGGCCATTGCGATTGGCATGGAAATTGGAATTCACAATGGAACTTTAGCCATTTTTATTGCATTGAGTGTGATCGGCAATAGCGCCATGAGTACTCCTGCAGTTATCTACAGTTTGATTATGTTTTTTACTGCCGCAATTTTTGGTTATTTGGTGAATTTGAAAAATCAAGATTAATCGATTCCTGTAGTCTTATAAGTTGTAGAAATTCTGATAGTATAGAATTAAAAAGGCCGAAGAATTTTCTTCGGCCTTTTTAGTTAAACCCGTAAGAATATGTTTTTCTTATATAAGACATAAAGGAATAGCCATTTTATTCCAGTGTAACAAGTGGCCAAGGCTACGGCATTGAAAGGATCTCCGATCCATTGGCCTAGCCAGTGAAACATGCCGTCCGTGGCATATTCCCAGTCAATGATCATTCCAGACAAATAAATTAAGATGGAATTCATTCCAATGATTCGAAAGAAAAATGCCCATTTTTGATATCCTTTTACGTCGATGATGTAGTAAAATATGGCGAGTAGGACTAAGCTAATTCCACCGACTAACATGACAAAAGAGCTGGACCATAAGTTTTTGTTGATAGGGAAATCGAAATTCCAAAGGTATGCGATGCCGATAAAAATAATCCCTAGTAAGGCCATTTTTTTAGTTTTCGTTGTCCCATCACTTGGGTCATTTTTTAGAAAATTTCCAGTTAGAATTCCTAGCAAGCCAGTAGAGATGGCGGGGATGGTTGAAAAAATACCTTCAGGGTCATGGATTCCTCTATGTAATTTCCCAGGCATCCAAGTACGGTCTATGTAAGAAGCAAAATTTCCCGCTTCAGTTAAATCTCCCGCCATAAAACCAGGTGCAGCATTAAACTTTAAGGCTAAGTAGTAAAGGATTATAATTCCGACAAACCAAATGAATTGGGTCAATTGTTTTTGGGTATATAAAAAGATGATGTTGGCAAACATATAGCCTAATCCGATACGCCCTAAAACACTTCCAAAACGAATTTCCTCGAGTGGTTTAAATTCGAGTCCGTTATTGTATACTATCCCTAAAATGACGAGAATTAAACCTCTTTTGATTACTTTTTGCAATAATTGTTCCCTTGATTTTCCCTTCTCCAACTCTTTTCCTAAGGAATAGGGAGTGGCTACGCCAGCCATAAAAAGAAACAGTGGAAAGATCAGGTCATTAAATGTAAAGCCATTCCATTCTGGATGTTCTAATTGGTTCGAAATGAAACCCCAGAATGGAGATCCTGTAGCTTTATATAAGAATTTAAAAATTTCTTCTGCGCCCATGATCCAAAGCATATCAAAGCCGCGAAGGGCATCTAAGGATTGCAAGCGTTGAGCAATGGGTGAACTTTCTAGGGAAGATACTTTTGTTTTCATAGGTTTTGATTAACCCATAAATATAGAAATAAAATAGCTTTTTCATTGAATTGCTCAAAGCAAATCAGTGAAAAAGCTAAAAATGACGTTCAATCAGAATCCTTTTAGTGTGCAACCAAATTTTCAATTTTAAGTGGAACGGGTATGGCTTGTTGGATCACCAATCGTGCCAGCAAATAACTGATCGTAGATTCAGCTCCTTGATTCAAATTAACGCATGTTTCTTCTAATCCGTCAAAGCACCCTCCAGTGCATGGATTGTAGATAATCTGGTTGATGGAATTATCACCTAAAAACCAGTTGAAAGCACTTTTCATTTTTTCGAAATAATCTTGATCACCAAACTCTTGATAAAAACTATCTAGGGCCATAATGGTATAACTGACATCAATGGCCTGTTCGCCCCCTTTTAAAATTTTGTGGCTACTCCGTGCACTATAATTTTGACCTTCTTCTAACCAATATTTATTAGAAATGACTTGAATATGGTTTTTATAAAAGGTTTTGGCTAATAAAAAATTAAATGATCTTTGGGCTATTTCTCTGTATACGGGTTCTTCCGAGGTCAAGTATGCCTTTAATAAGGCTTCTGGAATTATGCTATTGGCATAACTTAAATAACTTTCATACCATAGCCACGACTCATTATTTTCAAAATTAAACATGGCTACTAATCGGTCAGCTAAGGTTTGAATGATGTCAAACATATTTTTATCAGAACGATTTTCATACGCATAATGTAGCCCTTTGATGATAAACGCCATGCTTCTGGTTGAATAAATGGTTGTCAACAAAGGCAATGCTTTTTGTAAGATTTCATCTGCTTGATGAATAAAATGAATCGGTAGAATGCCTTTTTTTGACATAACAAATCCTAAAGCCCAAATAGTTCTCCCATTGGAGTCATCTAAATTTGTTTCCTCATTTTGAACTGTGAAATTTTTATTCTCATCGACATAATTTAAAAATGTCCCGTTAGGCTGTTGGCAATAGGATATAAAATTCAAATAGGTCTGAATCAAAGTTAAATGCTCATGATCCCCACTGGTTTCATATAGTTCACTTAGCGCGATTAAAGCCCTCGCATTGTCATCAATGGTATACCCGGAACTTAAGTCTGGTTGGTTGACAATGGCAAATTGGACCATTCCTATGTCGGTGGTCATCTTGTTCATGTGAGCCAAGTTGATGGGCGGAATAGCATATTCAAATGGGATTTGGCTTCTTGAAATCTTATAAAACAAATTCATGTGCTTGATAGCTGAATTTTCCCAAGCAGTAGGAGCCATTTGATGTTGTGCTTGAATGGCCATTTCATTTCTCATTTGATCGTTTGCCAACAATAAATTTATTTTTTCAGCCAATTGATCTGCATCATTAAAGTTTACGATGATACCCACTTCTTTTCCTAAGACCTCAATGGCATGTGGAATTGGTGTGGAGATCACCGGACAACCAGAAGCGACTGCATAGGAAAATGTCCCGCTCACGGCTTGATTTGGGTCATTGGAAGTAAATAAATAGATGTCAGTTAATTGTAAATATTCTAAAAGTGTGGGGGTGGGAAGGAAATCATTAATAAATTTAACATGATTCTCTAAATCCAGTGTTTTGATTTTTTGCTTCAATAAATCTCTGTATTTTTCACCTTCTTGTTTAATAATCGACGGATGGGTTTTTCCAATGATTAAATAAAGTAAGTCAGGGTGCTTGATTATTGCTTTTGGAAGGGCATCTAACGTGGTTTCAATGCTTTTGCCTGAACTCAATAATCCGAACGTAGCTAGAATTTTTCTTCCTGGAACTTTATATTTTGACTTTAATTCATTGGGGTTGGTATGTGGCACTAAATGTGTTCCATGCGGAATGACATTGATTTTTCCCTCAAAAATTCCGTAATATTTTACGAGGATATCCTTTGCGGATAGCGTCATGACAATCATCATGGCTGAGGCATTGCAAATTGTCCGAACGTGCTCTCTTAATGCTTCTGAAGGTTTGGGTAAAACGGTATGAAAAACGGTCGCAACGGGTTTATTTAAATGTTTCAACACATCTAAAAATGATTCTTTGTTTTTTTCAAAAAAGCCAAATTCATGTTGAACCACCACTAATTCAATTTTTTGATCTTGGTTTAATTCAGCAAGAAGATTTTTAAATGAAAACTCATGGTCTGTATTTAAAATGTAGGAGACTTCTTCCGTATACATGGGTTGCTGTGAATCTGTTTCCAATGCACAAATGACGGGTTTAAATGATTCTCCAAACTTCATTTTCAGGGAGTCGATGAGGTCTTTCGAATAGGTAGCAATTCCGCACTCTCGGGGTGGATATGAGGTTATAAAGGCAATTTTAGGTGAAATTTTCGGTTGGTCAAACTGATAAAAATGCCTTGGAGTGATCTTGCCAACAGGTAGAAAATTAAATGCGTTTACTGGAGCGTAATTTTTCATTTTTTTGATATTTTTTGGTTAAATCATTTAATAATTTCGAAAGGGAAAGAGAGGCACAAGCAATGTGCTCGTCAGCCGCTCCATAGTATATATATAGGGTATCCTCGATCACTAAGGCGCCAGATGGAAAACAAACATTATTAACATATCCTTCTTTTTCCCAATGAATGTCGGGTTTGAAGAGTGGAAAAGGTAATCTTGAAATTTCCTTAAGTGGATTCTCTAAATCCATTAATGCGACGCAAGCGGTATACACGTATCCTTCAACGGTATCGTGAACGCCGTGGTAAATGATGAGCCAACCCTCTTTCGTTTCGATCGGTGGGCAACCACCTCCTATGTAACTGACTTCATGAGGAAATTTGGGACTAAGTAGGATATGTTTCTCTAGGTGAAGAAAATAATGTTGCCAAAATTCGACTGTCAAATCACTCAAGTTTTCAATGGCGACTAATTGAATATCGGGGCGAATTCGATGCATGAAATGAAGCTTTCCACGAATTCTTCTGGGAAAAAAAATTAGATTTTTATCCCATAGGTATATTTTTTTTCCTTCTTTTTCTTCAAATCCTTCATGAAGATTGTACCTGAGGTATTTTTCATTGACCTTTCCTTTGGCTTCTGCCAATTTGCTAAATTCGTCAAAAGTGAATTTTGGGACTATAACACCTAATTTTTCGAAGTGTATTAAATCGGTTGAAATAGCCAAAGCACCCAATGCATTTACTCCATCAAAAGCCGTGTAGGTCAGGTAAAACAAATCGTCTATTTTAGTAATTCGAGGGTCTTCGACTCCTTGAGATTCATATTCAAATTGAGGAAAGATCAATGGGATATCTAATCGGGCGGCAATGGACAGAGGTTCATACATCCTGCAATAACCGATACTGGAATAATTCCCTTTTCTAACGGCTCTGTAAAATAAATGAATTTTGTCACCGTCTTTAATGATGGCCGGATTCAGTACTCCCTCATTTTCAAAACCTAAACACGTTTTTTCCAAGAGTATTCCTTCTTTTTTTACCTCGATCATGACTTTAAAAATTGTTTGGCAAGGTAGGCAAATGCGGATACCTTCAACTTCCTTTTTTATGAGTTTTCGCACCTTTTAATATGTATTTAATCATTTATTAGCCAATGAGTTATGGATATCTTGCCAAATAATTAGGGCAATGTTGCCCAATGGCTTAAGGATGAAATCATGAAAGTACTTGACAAGAAAGTAGCGTTAATCACCGGAGCTGGATCTGGAATTGGACGGGCAATAGCCTGTTTGTATGCCCTGGAAGGGGCAAAGGTGGTAGTTTCAGATATCGATGAGCAAGGTGGAAACGAAACGGTGCGTTTGATTTTGAAAGAGGGCGGAGAGGCCTTTTTTGTTTTGGCAGACACCTCCAAAGTGATGGATCATCAAAAATTGATTGATGAAACGATTCGCCGGTATGGAGCTTTACATATTGCAGTAAACAATGCGGGGATCGGGGGGCCTCTTGCTCCCGTGGGGGAGTATCCCTTGGACGGCTGGGATAAAGTGATCGGCATTAATTTAACTGGCGTATTTTTAGGCATGCATTTTCAAATACCTAAATTGATGGAGTTTGGAGGTGGCAGCATCGTCAATATTTCTTCCATTTTGGGTATGGTGGCTAGCCAAAATTCACCGGCATATGTAGCAGCCAAACATGGGGTTGTTGGCCTGACTAAATCAGCCGCAGTGGAATATGCGACTAAAAAAATACGAATCAATTCGATTGGACCTGGGTATATTGATACTCCATTATTGACGAATACTTTGGATCAAGAAACGATCGATGCGGTGGCAAATCTTCATCCCATGGGACGTTTATGCCAAGCGTCGGAAGTTGCGGAGTTGGCTTTGTTTTTAAATTCAAACAAAGCTTCTTTTATTACAGGAGCTTATTACAATGTGGATGGAGGATATTTAGCCCAATAATTTAAAGGCTAATTTTCTTTGTTGGATCAATGCGTAGCCATAAAAATCCGCCTAGGATGACTATGCAGCCTATAATTCTGACGGGGATATCCCAACTTCCTGTGGCCGCAAGGATGTAGCCAAAAGCGATGGACATGATGGTGGAGCCCAATTGGCCCGCCATCCCCATGGCTCCTGCGACGGCTCCTGCATTTTGACCCCCTATGTCAGAGGATGTAGCCCAAGAAACGGGTAAGGTGAAATCTTTAAAAGCTAAGCCAAAAGCTAAAACGACAATCGACGTAGTGGTATCTGGAATAAATGTGGCTGTCAACATGCACAGGCCTGACATGACTAAGCCAAACATTCCTACGGCCCGGCGTCCCCATTTTAACCCTCGTTTTTGGGTGATGTAATCGGATGAAAATCCTCCGATAAAACAGCCAACCGTTCCTAAAATAAATGGGAGCGAGGCTAAAAATGCAATTTGGGTATCGTCGATTCCTCGGCCATTTTTTAGGTATTTGGGCATCCATGAAAGGTAAAAATACGCACCATATAATAGGCAGTGGTACATGCCCATCAGGGACCAAATATTAGGATCTTTTAGGATTTTCAAAACGATGGAAAAGCTTTCACCCCCCGATTTTAACTCACGCCCTTGTTCAATGTGCTCGATCTCTTTAGGGGAAATGTGTGGCATATCCCGTGGTTCATCTTTAAACCAAAGTCCCCAAAAGGCTGCCCAGATAATCCCTAAAATGCCAAAAGCATAAAACACATAGTGCCAACCGTACATTTGCATGATGAACAAGGATAGGAAGGGGGCTAATGCGGCACCGATACGGCTTGCGATCCAAATAAATGATTGGGCTCGCCCTGTTTCGGATTTTGGGAACCAACGAGAAATTACGATAGTAGCATTTGGATAAGCTCCAGCCTCTCCGATTCCAAATAGAAATCGGATAATGAAAAGCATCGTAAACGTAGTAGAAAATCCTGTTAGGATGGTAAATACGGACCATGATAGGACAATTCTAAATAAGATGGATTTAGGCCCTTTCCGATCGCCCCACAATCCCACGGGTATTTCAAATAAACCATAGGCAAAAGCAAACGATCCTAAAATCCAACCAAATTCTTTTTCTGATAAATTAAGTTCCTGGGTGATGGCGCTACCCGTGATGGAGATTGATGTTCTATCTAAATAGGTGATGATGGAAAATAGTGCCATGACGAATAGCACCCAATATCTTTTATTCATGTAAATGGGCTTATCTGAAAATTAATTTATTTTTTTTCGTCTTTAGCTTTACTAACTTTTCAAAAGTTAGTAAAGCTGACGAAGGTACAGAAAAATAGATAATTATATTGCCATTATTGACTAGCTTATTGATCGTTTTAACCGATGATCAAGGATGTCATAATTTGTCCGAGGTAAAACGGTTTTTGGAGACATATAATCAGGTATCCAATAATTAAATAAAAATATTTTAATTTTATTTAGGGTTATTTCAATGTTGCACGACTATAGCTTACAAACAAAAAATTATTTCTTCTAAATGAATTTCAAAGGGCTTGAAGATCATCTATTGGTTTTAGGTTTAAATCAGGGGCATTCCGCCGCCTTTGAAGAAATTTATTCAAGATATTGGTTTAAAATTTACAGAATTGCCTTTAATCAAACAGGAAATAAGGAAGAGGCTGAGGAGCTTGTACAAGATGTTTTTTTGAGTATTTGGAATAGAAGAGAGACAATTGTTATTAATAATTTGGATTTGTATTTAGTTATTTCCATCAAAAATAAAGTATACGATTTAATACGCTCTAAAATCAATTTCCGCAAATATCAAGAGCATATTATTTTAAAGGAGATCGATTTTCATTTTAATACAGATGAAATTGTCAATTATACTGAATTGACAGATGCTGTTGAAAAAGTACTTTCACTATTGCCTGAAAAAAGTGTTCATATTTTCAAAAAAAGTCGGTTCGAAAATATGAATACAAAGGAAATTGCGCTTCAAATGAAATTGAGTGAAAAGGCTGTAGAATACCATATAACCAAATCCCTTAAGTTTCTAAAAGAAAATTTAAAAGATTATTCACGTTTAAATTAGGTCAATTTTTATGACAAAACAGGAATTTAATTTACTGTCGAATAAATACCTCCAAGGCATGTGCTCGGTGGAGGAAGAATTGTTACTACTAGAATGGAGTGAAAAATTAGATAAGGAAAATCAACTAAAAATTTCTTCAAGTGAAAAGGAGGAAATAAGGGGTAGGATCTTGAGAAATATTCATTCAAAAATCCCTAATAAGCAATTTTCGAAAATCACTAAAATTGGCATAGGTATTGTAACAAGTTTAGCTGCATGTTTATTACTTGTATTTTTATTAAATGTTCGAACAACTGAAATTTCAGATTCTAAGTCAGTTAGCGCATCAGGAATGGAGATGAAAAACATGTCTTTAGTAGACCAAAAAGTCTTATTAAAAGATGGTTCTTTAGTCATTCTAAAGCCCAAAAGTAGCATCATTTATGGGAAAGATTTTAACATCAAAAAAAGAGAAGTCTTTTTAATTGGCCAAGCATTTTTTAAAGTTAAACGAAATGTAACCAAGCCATTTGTCGTGCATACAGGTGATTTAAATACGGAAGTATTAGGAACTAGTTTCTGGGTAAAATCAAATACAAGAAGCAATCAAATAGAAGTTTCAGTCACAAGCGGTAAAGTCTCTGTATATTCAAATAAAGTCAGTGATAACAATAATTTAAATGGGGTTATTTTAACCAGAAATCAAAAGGTTGTATTTGATATTGTATCCAAGACTATTAATCCCACAATAGTGGATAATCCGTTGCCAATTTTGACTCCAGATTTTTCCAAGGGACAACTTATTTTCCAAGCAACTCCACTTCAATCTGTATTGTCAACGATGTCAAAACACTATGGGGTAGAAATAATTTTAACTAATCCTAAATCGAATGATTGTCAAATCACTGCAGATTTAAATGGATTACCCATGTTTACCCAATTAAATTTAATCTGTAAATCTATCGCAGCTACCTATGAAAAACGTGGGACTGTCATTTTTATAACTGGAGAAGGATGTAATTAAAAAAACAGAAAGAAGAAATACTACTTTCTGCCTAAAAAATAACCCGTGACAAATGCCAATCTGAGGCGGGTTAAATGTTTCAAAATGTTAATTTAAACCTTGTAAATCTATGAAAAAACACCGATTGAACACCCAAAATTTGTGGTTATTTATGAAAATTACCTTTAGTCAAATTTGCCTCGTTTTATTGTGTACTACATTAGCTGTTGCACATGAATCACAGGCCCAAGAAGTTTTAAACCGCTCTGTAACTATTGTAGGTCAGAACATTAATTTCAAATCAGTTTTAGCTCAAATTGAAAAGCAAGCTGAGGTTAAGTTTGTGTATAGTACCAGAGTTCAGATAAATCAAAAAATGAACTTGAATTTACAAAAGACAAAACTTTCGACCGTATTAAATGAAATTCTAAATCCCAATTCGATTTCTTATGAAGTGATTGAGAATAGAATTTTATTAACGAAATCTAAGATTGATCTTCTGAATTCTAATTCTCCATTGAATAATCAAGAATCTGAATCATTGATTATAGATGCCAAAACGGTCAAAGGGAAAATTACTGACGAAAGTGGAAGTCCCATACCAGGTGTAAATATTCTCATTAAGGGAACCAATAAAGGAGTTAGCAGTAATATTGATGGTACTTATAATTTGAGTGTTTCAGATGACAAGGCAATTTTATCTTTTAGTTTTGTTGGTTTTATCACTCAAGAAGTTGCAGTTGGAAATAGATCAATGATCAACATTACTCTAGTGTCTGAAAATAAAGCTTTATCTGAAGTAGTGGTCGTAGGTTATGGTACTGCAAGAGCAAAAGATTTAACAGGTGCTGTGGCGACGATCAATCAAAATACGATTAAAGACTTACCGGTGTCGACCATTGATCAAAAAATGATTGGCCAGGTGGCTGGTATGCAAATTCAGCAATTATCGGGTCAGCCAGGTGCTGGAACTTCAGTAAGAATTAGAGGTAGTGGATCTTTAGGAGCGGGTAACGAACCCTTATATGTGATTGACGGAATGCCTTATTCTGCTGGATTAAATCAGGACTTTAATCCTCTATTATTAATCAATCCGAATGACATTGAATCTATTTCGGTATTAAAAGATGCCTCTTCTACAGCAATTTATGGTTCTAGGGGTGCTAATGGTGTCATCATGATTACAACTAAAAAAGGTCAATACGGTAAATTACAAATCAATTTTTCATCGATGACGGGTATGCAGGATGTGCCAAAAAAAGGGCGTCCTGAATTGATGAATCAGAAAGAATTTGTTGAATTGCAGAGAAATAAAATCGATGTAGCAGTATTAAGAGCTGAAAATCGAAAAACAACGGTAGCTGATTATCCTGTTGAATATCAAAACATAGACCAATTGGTCGGAAATGGAACGGACTGGTACGATTTAATCTTGCAAACCGCTCCCATTCAAGAACACAATTTAAGCATTCAAAGAGGTACTCAAGATTCTAAAATCAATGCAAGTTTTGGTTATTTTAAACAAGATGGAGCATTAAAGTATACAGGCGTCGAGCGTTTTACAAGCAAACTTGGTTTTGAATCTAATCTTAGCAAAACGGTGACTATTGGAGGGTCTTTACTTAACTCCTTGGTTAACCAGGATCGTACCAACACCAATTCTAGTAGGGACGATGTGATTGGAGTTTCATTATGGGCTAATCCTGTGATGTCACCCTATGACGCGAGTGGTCAATTAATTCCGTATGTCCGATCTCCACAGAGTAAATATCATTCAGCTTGGAGTTTTATGAATCCTTTATTCTTATTGAAAAATACGACCCAAATGCAAAATCAATTTCAGAGTTTAGGATCTGTTTTTTTAGAATGGGATATATTACCAGATTTAAAGTTTAAAACATCTTTAAATACAATTTATTCTTCGTCAAAATTTAATCAATTTGTGCCAAGTACCGTTGGAACTTCAACAGCCAATGTTCCGCCGATTGCAGGTACTGGTAGATCTTCTAATTCTAGGTCTGAAACATTTGACTGGTTAATTGAGAATACATTAAATTATAATAAAAATTTAGGCAAACATCGTTTTAATGCAGTTGTGGGATATACCACCCAACGTAGTAGTACGAGTGGTTTAAATTTAAATGCATCTCCTTATTCAAATGATTTAATACAAACGATCAATGCGGCTCAAGCTATTAGTTCATGGGGCGAAAATGCGCAGGAATGGAGTTTGATTTCCTATTTGGGTAGGGCTAATTATTCATTTGCTGATAAATATTTAGTGACAGCAACTCTTAGAACAGATGGATCCTCAAGGTTTGGACTTAAAAATAGATACGCCGCCTTCCCTTCCTTTGGTGTAGCATGGCGCATTTCTGAGGAGGCTTTCTTAAAAGATAGTAAAATTATATCCAGTTTAAAATGGCGCGCTAGTTTAGGCAAGAGTGGAAACAACAATATTGGAAACTATTCTTCTTTAGCTGCTATAAACCCTGGTTCCTATATATTTGGAAGTAATCAGGTTTCCGCTTCATTCGTTGGTATTTCCAATCCTTTCTTAACTTGGGAGGAATCTGATCAGTTTGATACAGGTTTGGATATTGAATTATTTGATAATCGTGTTAGCTTGATTTTAGACTATTATAATCGGGAAAGTGCTAATATGTTGTTAAATGATGTCATTCCTGCCATTACAGGATTTAATTCCCAAATTGTTAATAAAGGAACCGTTCGGAATAGGGGTGTTGAGATTTCCTTGAGCGCAAGCCCTATTCAAGGTAAATTCAACTGGGATTTTAATTTTAATGTTGCTATTAACCGAAATATGGTTCTTTCATTAAATCAAAATGGAGATCGCGTCTTATCTGGAAATAACGATGGAAATCCTACACACGTGACCGTTGTAGGCAAACCGATTGGTCAGTTTTTTGGATTTGTGATGGAAGGAGTGTATTCAGCAGCGGACATCGCAAATCCTGCTATTATTAAGACAGCGCAAGTGTATGAAGGCAATCCCAAATATAAAGATGTTAATGGAGATGGTCTCATCAGTGACTTTCTTGATTATACGATGCTAGGAAGTCCGCATCCAGATTTTATTTTTGGATTCTCAAATAACTTTTCATACAAAAACTTTTCATTAGGTGTCATTCTTAACGGTCAGTATGGAGGCCAAGTAATGAATGGCTTGAGACAAACAACGGATAATTTACAAGGATTCTTCAATGTTAGTAAAGTTTTTGTAAACCGTTGGAGAAGTGCTGCTAATCCTGGTGATCCTATGTTATATGGCGTGCCTAAATTAACACCAAGTTGGGGCCACCGTGTAAATTCTCGTTGGGTAGAGGATGCCTCTTTTTTACGTGTTTCAAATGTAACTTTGGGCTATACCGTTCCATCTAGTTTTGTTCAAAAATCGAAACTATTTGAATCTTGTAGACTTTATCTGACGTGTAGGAATTTAGCTATGTTTACCAAATATACAGGTGCTAATCCAGAAGCGCAATCAAGAAATATTGATAATACCTTGTCACAAGGCTTTGATATGTCATCATATCCTTTAGCCACCACTACATCTTTAGGCTTAAACCTTTCTTTTTAATGTCAAGATATAAACCGAATAACAATATGAAAAATTTAATCATTTTAATTTTTGCTCTGATCATTTTAAGTGGATGCAAAGATAGTTTCTTAGAGCTTTACCCTAAAGCAACGCTAAGTGAAGGCAGTTTTTATCAAACAGAGGTTGAGTATATTTTATTGGCCAATGGATGTTATGTTCCGATGAGGGATTATGAAAAAAATCAGCATTGGATTTTAGCTGAATTAATTTCAGATAATGCAAGTTTTCAAAATAATGTACGAACAGGGGAAGCTTCAAGAGGTGTTATTGATCAATTTATTTTAAGTTCTGACAATACAACTTATAGCGGTTTTTGGAATTTGTCATATAATGGAATTACGCGCTGTAATAAATTATTGAGCGAAATAGATCGTCCAACCACTGTATGGTCAAAATTGTCTTTAAAAGATCGATCTAAAGGAGAAGCACTATTTTTAAGGGCACTGTATTATTTTAATCTTGTTAGGCAGTTTGGTGGAGTTCCTTTGGTTTTAGTGCCTGTTACTTCCCAAGCAGCCGTTGACATTAAAAGATCGAAGGATACTCAAGTGTATGATCGAATTATCTTAGACTTAAAAGAAGCTGCAGCAGCTTTTGCAAAAGCTAAAGATGTCGAAGAAAATGGTCGGGCAAATGAAAATTCGGCCATGGCCTTATTAGGTAAAGTTTATTTGACTATTGGTAATCATGCGGAGGCTGAAAAAGCATTAAGTACCGTGATGTCATCAGGTAAATATACCTTGTTACCTGAATATGCTGATGTATTTAATCCCGCCAAAAAGGATTTTAAAGAGACCATTTTTGCGATTCAATATTCAGAAAATAGTCCTGAATTAGCGAATAACTTTATATTTACTTTTGCTCCACATACCTCTGCAGGTGCTGTAACAGGTAGACCAAATATTAATATTATAGCAGCAGGTTGGAATCAGCCGACCGATGATTTGATTAATGCATTTGAACCAGGTGATAAACGTAAAGCAGTATCGATAGGATTTTGGAATGGCTTAGACTGGGATAATAAGGTAAAACCTATTCCTTATTGTGCTAAATATAAAGCGCCAATTTCCGCACCGGATAATCGCTGTGGTGATAATTTGCCAATACTTCGTTATTCAGATGTTTTATTGATGTATGCAGAAGCCTTGGTTGAGCAAGGCAAAGTAAGCCAAGCAATTCCGAGTATTCAATTGGTTAGAAATAGGGCAGGTCTAACCAGTCCAATAACGGCAAGCGATGCGGCTAGCTTAAGAACTTTAATCGCCAAAGAAAGACAAACTGAATTTTGTTTTGAGAATCAAAGATGGTATGATTTGAAAAGAACTGGTAAAGCGGCAGAGGTAATGACCGCTCATGGTAAAAGAGAAAAAGCTGCTAAGGTATTTTTGTATCCTGAATCATATACCTTAAATTCGAATAAATTATTAGCACCTTTGCCTGTTAGTGAGGTGTCTATTAATAAATTAGAACAAAACCCAGGCTACTAAACCTATTAAAAATGAATCAGATAAAATGCTTTTCTAAAGGTCTTTTTTTACTATTTTTTGGGGTATTTAGTTTTAATTCTTATGCCCAAAAAAACACAAAACCCAATATCCTATACATCTTAGTGGATCAGTGGAGAGCTCAGTCGACTGGTTATTCGGGTGATAAAAATGTGATGACGCCTAATTTAGATCAATTGGCCAGCAAAAGTATTAATTTGACCCATGCCGTTTCAGGAATGCCCGTATGCTCACCGCATCGGGCTTCTTTTTTGACTGGCCAATACCCGTTGACCCATGGGGTTTTCATGAACGATGTTTTATTAGATACCAACCGCACGACGATCGGGAAAGTATTTAAAGAAAACGGCTATCAGACTGGTTATTTAGGGAAATGGCATGTGGATGGACATGGGAGGAGTTCTTATATTCCCGCAAGTCGCCAACAAGGCTTCGATTATTGGAAAGCGCTTGAATGTACGCACGATTACAATAATTCGGCCTATTATGAAGGGAATTCTCCGGTCAAAAAAGTTTGGGAAACCTATGATGCCATTGCACAAACCCAAGATGTTTGTCAATACCTGAAAAGTCAGACGAAAAAAGATGATCCATTCTTTTTAGTGCTTTCCATCGGTTCTCCGCATGATCCCTACCAAACAGCTCCCGAAAAATATCGCAAAATGTATGAAAACAAAATCTTTACAATTCGCGATAATGTACCCGCTGATAAAGTTGAGAAGGTTCAAAATGACCTTAGAGGATATTACGCGCACATGACGGCGATTGATGATTGCATAGGCCAACTGCGTACTACGCTCAAGGAACAGGGCTTAGACGAGAATACCATTATTGTTTTTACAGCAGATCATGGCGATTTAATGGGCTCTCATGGCGCTTGGAACAAGCAACAACCCTATGACGAAAGTATCCGTGTACCTTTTTTAATTCATTATCCGAAGGCTTTTGGCCCTCAAGGAAAAAAATCAAAAGCGCTCATGAATTCCCCCGATATCATGCCTACGCTGTTGGGCCTAACAGGTATCGAAGTTCCCAAATCCGTGGAAGGCAAAGATTTTTCTCAAATTTTATTAGGCAAAAAGAAAAATGATGTCACTCATACCTTGATCTCATGTGTCCAACCTTTTGGCCAGTGGATTCGCTCCAAAGGTGGTAAGGAATATCGAGGTTTAATGACTGAAAATTATACGTATGTGCGTGATTTAAAAGGACCTTGGTTATTGTTTGATCGGACGAAAGACCCATTCCAACTCAATAACTTGGTCGGCCAAGCGTCCGTTGCGGCTATTCAAAACAAACTAGATCGTGATTTACTGAATGAACTAAAAATTCGTCGAGATGAATTTTTGCCCGGCTTAGACTATGTTAAAAAATGGAATTATGTCATCGACGCAAACGAGACTGTTCCTTACGTTAAAATGAATTATCAAGGACTGCCCATTTCAGATACCTCATCTGGTTATCCTAATTCAAAATAGTCACTTATGAAACTTATTCCCATCAAATCGACGCCATTGTTGCTTATTTTGTTCACAGCAGGGCTTTTTTTATTGCAAGTTCACGTTGCCCTTTCACAAAGTAAAAAACCCAACATTATTTTTATTTTGACAGATGATCAACGCGCTGAGGCGATGGGTTACGCCGGGAATAAAATTATCAAAACACCAGAAATGGATAAATTGGCCAGCCAAGGGATTTATTTCAAAAATGCGTTTGTTACAACTCCTATTTGTGCGGCTAGCCGAGCCAGTATTTTGACGGGTTTATATGAGCGGACCCATTTATATACATTCCAACAAGGTAATTTAAAGCAAGGGTATGCAGATAATTCATATCCGACTTTATTGAAAAAGGCTGGGTATTATACTGGGTTTTTTGGAAAATTTGGAGTAGAATATCCATCCTTTAACACCATGTTTGACCAAGGGGAAAACTACGATCGCAACACGAAATACAAGGATCATCGTGGCTATTTTTACAAAACATTAGGCAAGGACACTGTTCACTTAACTCGGTATACGTCGCAAAAAGCGATGGATTTTATATCTAGCGCGCCGACCGACAAGCCCTTTTGTTTGTCCTTGAGTTTTAGTGCGCCACATGCCCATGACCCGGCTGTTGATCAGTATTTCTGGCAGCCTGAGGTAGATCATTTATATCAAGATGTGGTGATTCCGCCGCCGATTATGGCCTCTGATGCTGATTTCATGGCCCAACCTGCCTACGTTCGAAACGGAGAAAATCATACACGTTGGCTCTGGCGTTTTGATACGCCCGAAAAATACCAAAAAAGCGTGAAAGGCTATTATCGAATGATATCTGGAGTAGACCTTGAAATAGGGAAAATACGTAAACTGCTAGCGGAAAAGGGTTTAGATAAAAATACCATCATTATCTTTTTAGGTGATAATGGATATTTTTTAGGAGAGCGTCAGTTTGCCGACAAATGGCTGATGTATGACAAGTCATTAAGGGTTCCGATGATGATTTATGATCCGAGAAACCCGAAACATCGTGTCATTGAAGATGAGGTATTAAACATCGATATTGCCCCTACTATTTTTGGTTTTGCAGGATTAAACCAACCAAAATCTTGGCAGGGCGTAAATTTATCTGGATATACAAAAGCTGCTTCTCCCGCTAAATCACGTGTGGATTTTTTATGTGAACATTTATGGAAAGTTGACATTATTGCCTCCAGCGAAGGATTCAGGACTAAAAAATGGAAGTATTTCCGTTATCGAGAGGATTTAAATCATGAGGAGTTGTATGATTTATCTAAAGATCCTTTAGAAAAAAACAACTTGGTCAATGAGCCTAAATTTAAAGCCGTATTACTGGAGATGCGTCAGAAAATGGAGAAGAAAATTGCTTCTTTAGAAAAAAGTCGCATATAAAGTTATTTGATTAGTCAGGACCATTATTTTAAATGAATTCCATTTATTTAATCAATCCTTTATTTTAAAAGAGTAAATAATTCTTAATTTTAGAGGTAATAATTTGATTATTAATCTATAAACCTATGAAGACTCGTTTACTCATTTTCCTTTTTTTAGGAAATATTTTTAGTATTTCAGCTCAAAAAATGTCATCTACAGTTTCTTTGCCCAATGGCTGGAAATTGAGTCCTGCTGGAAAATCATTTGCTCTAGGAGATTTGCCCTTAAATATTGCGGTCAGTAATTCCAAGAAATATCTTGCGGTGACCAATAATGGTGTAAGTGCTCACAGCATCATGTTGATCGATGTAAAATCGGAGCGTGTCATTGATTCTATCATTATCCCAAAAGCTTGGTATGGTTTGGCTTTCAGTCCCGATGACCAATTTTTATATGCGGCAGGTGGGCATGACAATAAGATAGTACGCTATGAAATTGTTCAGAATAAACTCAATAAAAAAGACGAGATCATTTTAGGAGCCGTTTGGCCTAATCGGATTGCACCTTCTGGAATCACCTTTGATTCTAAGCGTCAAAAAATTTATGTGGTTACACGCGACAATCGTAGTCTGTATGTGATTGATGCCAAAACGCAAAAAATCGAAAAGCAATTTGGTTTAGATGGCGAAGCGTATATGAGTGTAATGAGTTCTGATGCCAAAGAATTATATATTTCGTGCTGGGGCTGTGATCACGTGCTTGTTTTTGATTTAACTATCCTGGCTTGGAAAACATCCATAAAAGTAGGGGATAACCCGAATGAGATGTTGGTAAGCCCCAATGGCCAACACCTTTATGTCTGCAATGCAAACGATAATACCGTTTCGGTCATCAATTTAAAGACTAAAAAAGTTATCGAAACTTTAGATGTGGCTTTGTACCCGAACTCACCTTCAGGTTCTACTACGAATGGTTTGGCTATAGATCCTATTAAAAAGTCCTTATTTATTGCCAATGCAGATAATAATTGTTTGGCGGTTTTTGATGTTTCCACTCCAGGAAAAAGTGTTCCAAAAGGTTTTATACCTGTAGGTTGGTTTCCGACTAATGTGAAATTTATTAATAATAAAATTTGGGTTAGCAATGGAAAAGGAAATACTTCAATGGCCAATCCTTATGGACCTCGTCCCATAAAAAATGGGGAAGAAGTGATTTTGCATGGGGCGGATGTGAATGCACCCAAAGAGGTTCAATATATCGGTTCTCTATTCAAAGGTACGATGAGTGTCATTTCTCGCCCCACAGAGAAAGATATGCAGAGTTATTCCAAAGCCGTTTATCGAAATACCTCTTATTCTCCTAATAAATCAGAATTGGCAGATAAAGAGGCGCCAGGATTTCCTATTCCGATGAAAATGGGACAAAAATCACCCATTAAATATGTGTTTTATGTCATTAAGGAAAACCGTACCTATGATCAGGTTTTATCGGATGTGAAGGGTGGAAATGGGGATACGACCTTGCTTTTATTTGGCAGGAAATATACCCCTAACCAACATGCGATTTCCGAGAAATTTGTCCTTTTAGATAATTTTTATGTGGATTCAGAAGTCAGCGCTGATGGGCATCAATGGTCGATGGGCGCTTATGCCACAGATTACATGGAGAAGAGTTGGCCTACTAGCTATGGCGGCAAAGGCGGAGGAATCTATGGAGATCAAGAGAAAAATGTGGTATTGAATAAAAATGGATATATCTGGGACTTATGCAATCGGTATGGTGTGACTTTTAGAACCTATGGCGAGTTTGTGACTAATGGAAAAGCGACAATACCAGTGTTGGACAAGCATTTTCACCCGACCTTCCCAAGTTATAGTTTAGCCATTATGGACACTACGCGTTTACGGATTTGGAAAACGGAATTTGAGTCGATGGTGAAGGAAAATCGAGTTCCTCAGTTTAATACATTGCGTTTGGGAAATGACCATACAGAAGGTTTACGGATTGGTCGGCCTACGCCTTATGCACATGTGGCTGATAACGATTTAGCCGTAGGGCAATTGATTGAGACCTTATCAAAAAGTCCAATTTGGAACGAAACGGCTGTGTTTATTCTAGAGGATGATGCTCAAAATGGGGCTGATCACGTAGATGCACATCGGAGTACTGCTTACCTTGCAGGAGGATTTGTAAAACGCAACTATGTAGATCATACCGCTTATTCCACAAGTTCGATGTTGAGAACTATGGAACTCATTTTAGGACTTAGCCCTATGTCACAGTACGATGCGGCTGCGATGCCGATGTGGCGTTCTTTTGATTCAGTAGCTAGGCCGAGTGATTTTAAAGCCATCATACCTGAGGTAGATTTGCGCGCTAAAAATGTGGTTAGAAATGAGTGGCAAAGAAAATCTGAATTATTTAATTTTGAGAAAGAAGATACGAATAATGACGTAGCATTTAACTTGGTGCTTTGGCATGGGTTAAAAGGGGATAAAATACCATTCCCTGGTCCTACTCGGGCTGCTTTTGTATATCCCATCATAAAAAAAGATGATGATGATTAGTAGATCATGGGTGTTTGTTTTCTTGTGTTTCTGGAGTTTGCATGTTCAAGCCTCTTCAAATCCCAAGAAGCCTAATATTATCTTCATCTTGGCAGATGATTTAGGATATATGGATTTAGGTTGTTACGGCAATCCTTATAATGAAACACCAAACTTAAATAAATTAGCGAATGCAGGGGTCCGCTTCACGCAGGCTTATGCGGCGAGTACCGTATGTTCTCCGTCTCGAGCGGCTATTATGACGGGACTACACCCAGCTCGATTGAAATTGACAAATTTTCTGATCGGGAATAGGAGGGAAGATGACTCCCCATTGCTGCCTGCATCATGGAAAACTTATTTAGGCTCAAAAGAAATCACGTTGGCTCAGCGATTAAAGTCCATGGGTTACGAGACTGGAATGATTGGAAAATGGCATTTAGGTTCTGGTGATAGCTTGGCTCCTTGGAATCGAGGTTTTGATTATGCGAGGATGATCGGTAAAAATGGGCTAGACTATTTTAACTATGGAATCTTTGAAAATAGCTTTCAAAAAGTTTTTGAGGATACCGGTGAACGATATATGACGGATAAGTTAAGTGATTATGCGGTCGAGTTTATTGGCCAGCAAAATGACGCAAAACCCTTTTTTATGTACATGTGCTACTCTGCACCCCATGTTTTCATCGTACCTAAGGCAACAAAATTGAATAAGTATTTTCAGAAATATGAAAAATTTAAAGGGAAATACAATCCCTATTATGCGACGATGGTGGAGAGTATGGATGATGGGGTAGGCAGAATTATGGAGTCTTTGAAGAAGCAAGGGCTATTGAATAACACCTTAGTCATTTTCGCTTCAGATAATGGGGGAGTGGGTCTACCGGAATTAGGGCCAATTCCTACGCAAAATGATAGCCTCAGAAAATGGAAAGGTCATGTGTATGAGGGTGGAATCAGGATTCCAACCATCATGTTTTGGGAGGGAAAAATTTTGCCAAAACAGGTCAATGATCATTATTTCATGAATACGGATTATACAGCTACAATTTTAGATTTATTGGGTCAAAAATCACCTGATCTAACAGATGGCATAAGTATTTGGCCTGTAATCAATCAGCCCGATGTAAAGAATCAGTCAAGGCCGCTATTTTGGCATTATCCCCATTTTTCAAACCAATTAGGCCGACCGGCCGGTGCAGTTAGGTTGTGTGATTGGAAGTTGGTCGATAACTTTGAAACGGCCAAAGTTGAGCTTTATAACTTAAAAGATGACGTGGGTGAACGCCATGATTTATCGGATGCATTCCCATTGAAAAGAGATGAATTACATCGTTTATTAAAAGATTGGCGACAAAATGTTCAGGCCAATATGCCTATTAAAAAATAAGTGGATTACGCTTAAATTTTAAATGGGCTGCGCTTTTTCCAGGAGCTTATTGGCTCCAGGTAGTTGAAAATACTTCCCAGAAAATGATTGATTAAGGGCTGGCCATGTCGCATAAATCCATACATGGGAGTATCTGTCGCACCTACGGAACTTTTTATTTCAAGGGCTGTTCTACCAAAAATAATGTTTTTGAATTTCAAACTTATGCCACAGGCAATCATATCATAAAGCATATTGAGGTAGAGCATTTTTTCTTTTTGAATTTTTTCATCGTAACCTAGAAAGTAGGTATCTAAGCTTCTCCCATTTTTAATTAGGGTGTTGAATCCAATTAATTTCTCATCGATGAAATAGCCATAGAACATGAAGTCATCTTTTAGCTTTTCTTTTAAGACATAAAAGTGATTTTCGGGCAGGTAGAAGGTATTAAATGGAGCATTTACGGCAACGTGTAAATACAAATCATGAATCATTGCTTGTTGGTCTAGTATTTCCACCAGACTTAATTTTCTTTTTTGAATACCGAAGGCTTTGTTTCTACTTCTTTTATATTGATCTCGATATTTTTTAGTTAAATCATTTACATAATCTTCCTCATGGTTCCAAGCAGGATTTATATCAAAAATCATGTTAGGTTGAGAAGAAAATTTCAAATCCTTTTTAAAGGCTGCCGGGTCAAAATGGATCAAATCCTCTGGCATGAAGTCTTTAAACGAGGTCAAGTGAATGGTAAAATTTTGATTTAATTCGGCCACTGCATTTTTCAGTGTCTTTAAAATTTCTGAAACGATGGCACCTTCTTTAGCGATAAAGGCATTTTGACCTGATAGCATATTGTTACCTATAAATAACAGTTTGGATGAAAAACGGCTAAATAAATAATTTCTAACCCATGTTTTGAGCTTTTTATCTCGTTCTCCATAGGTTTCTAAATGGGAAAGATCGATGAATTGGGCAAGAGCGATTCCGATGATTTCTTCTTGATCGAAAATGCCAATATACTGGCAGTTAACATTACTTGGAGAAGCAGTTTCTAAAACTTCAAGGTAATTTTTGGAAAGGAAAATATTTGCCTGAGCTATTTTGTCCCAGCCTGCTGGTAATTGGTGACTTTGGGTAAAGAGTTGATAGGTGTATTTTGTATTCAAAGAAGTATTAAGCTAGCCTACTAAACTTACATTGGAGTAAAATAGTTTCATTTGATTTCAAGAATGAGGTTGGCCAGCGCGTGATCTTTGTTTGTGATTTGATTGTTTGCATCGTGGGTGCATAGCCAAATTTCCACCACATTGTAGTTGATCAGAATACTTGGATGGTGATTCAGTGAATCTGATACGCTGGCTACTTGGTTTATAAATTCAATGGCCTCAAGGAAATTAGCAAATATGAATTTTTTATAGAGTTTATTTTCCTGAATATCCCACATCGTTTTATTGTTTTATGCAATTTAAGTAATTGTTTGAATATGCAAACAAGCCATTTCTTTCATGAATCTAATCCTATTTTGATTTTTAGGTTAAAAAATTTGATTTTTTTTCAAAAAGTTGTGATTTCCCAATTTTTACAATTTTTTATTCCCTTACATTTGAGAGCTATGAAAGCCTTAAGGATCAAAACATTAGACTATGTTTTAAATTTAAGTCGATTTCAGATCGTTTTATTGAAAGACGTTGTTTCTTATGATTTAATGTATTTAAATCCCCAAAGTGAGGCAGTTTTTCAGTTAGATCTAATTAATGGAGAGCAGTTTTTGTTAAGATTAGCGTGTGATGAGACTGAGTTTGAGAAATTTAGGGCGAGGTGGGGAAGGTTTCAAGAGAATGAGGAAAATTATTTTGATTTATCAGCATGGGGTCAGTAAAAATAATATAATTTAGAACACGGAGTATCGGAAATCCCTGGTTTATTAAATCAGGGATTTTTTTTATTCAATTTCCACATCTTTCTGATTGAGCAGTTTCGATAGGTAGGTAGCTTCTATATTTAAAAATGAGCATAAATATTTGTTTTTAACCCTCTTGAGTAAATAGGGATACTCCTTTTCAACATACTTTAATCGGTCAGGGGCTGACAATGTTCTTAAAAATTCACATTGATTTTGGTACTCACATAAATTATTAAAAAGCTCATGAATGGAAAATTTTGCAAAGTTGGTACTCAGCTCAACTAAATACAAATAAGATTTTTTGTTGATATAATAAATCACTGAATCTTCGATGGCCTCAAAATATTCTTTGGAGGGTTGGCCAAAATGAAAGCTATTGACAGTGGTAACAAAATCACCTTCTTTGGTAAACCAAGTGGTAATCTCTTTTTCTCCTTCGATACGATAGATTCTTATAAGCCCTTTTTCAATGTAAAATAGTTTGTCGCAAATTTCTCCTGCTTCAATAATGAATTCCCCTTTGTTGACTTTTTTGGAAAAGACTAATTTTAAAAACCAATCAAAAAACAAAGAATGGCTGCCTTTGAAAAAATAGGGGCTTTTAGCTAGTCGCTCAGATAATTTCATGGTTTTGTTTCAATGCTAGTTCAATCGTTATAAAATTGAAAATTTTATCTGGAATAAGCAAACCTATACATCATTGATATATAATGAGGATAGCGGTGACAGGCATTGAGTCGAGTACGTACCTAGCGCATTACGAGCGCTAGGGCTTATTAAAAAAAAAGAGTAATTTTCCGAACAAGAACTATAAATAACAAACCATAAAAATGCAGATTAAATCTATCGCATATGAAAAATAAAATCAATTTTAACCACCAGAAAAGCAATATGGCTTGGTTGATTATTCTTTTACTATTAGTAGGAAATACATTGGATACGAATGGCCAGCCTACTCCAACATACAGCATGGCAAGAAATGGGAAAATGTTCCAAATCTTTCAATTTCCCAGAAATCAAATGCCACGAATCGACGGTGACAAAAGTGATTGGGAAATGGTGCCTAAAAACTATACGTATGGAACAGATCTTTTAAATGATACAGAAGATGGTATAGGCACGCATATCGACCCTAAAGATCTCGATGTAAAAGTGAAAATTGGTTGGGTAAAGGGATTGAATCGTATCTATTTTCTTTACGAGGCCTATGATAATTTTTGGGATTTTAAACGTTTCAATCCCGAAGGATATTTGAACGATATTTTTGAATTAGTCGTGGATGGAGATTTGTCAGGTGGTCCATTTATTCAAAATCCTCTATATGATCCTGCCAAGGTAAAATGGCAACCCCAAAGCCCTTCCTATATCGAAAATCATTTTAACTTTAGTGGGGTACATGCACAGAATTACCATATTTTCACACCCCCAGTAAACAATGCATGGGTATTGGTGTGGGGTAACCAACCTTGGATATCCGAGTTTCCGCGTGCAAATCAAGCCTATTCATACAATTTTAAACATGGCGAAAGCGGTACTTTGATTTTGGAAGGATGGATTACTCCATATGACTATGCTCCGTACGAAGGCCCGCAAAGGGCGGTAGAATCTGAACTAAAGGAAAATAAGGTTATCGGACTCTCATGGTCAATATTGGATTTTGATGGGGGCGAAAGAGAAGGCCATGTCAATCTCTCTCATAATACCAAAATGGTAAGCAATGCCTCATACCTTTGCTCATTTCAATTAATGCCTTTGGAAAAAGAATTTTTGGAGCCCATCAAGGCAGCATGGACGTTCAAAGTTATCGACGAGGAAAAAGGAATAGTAGCTTTCAAAGATGAATCCATTGGATCGATAAAAAAATGGAAATGGGATTTTGGCCATGGTGAAACCTCAACGGAACAAAATCCGATTCATTCATTTAAGCAAAATGGGGTACGTAAAGTGATTACTTTAGAGGTTGAAGGGCCCGAAGGAAGCTCTAAACGTACCCGATATTGGGAAGTGATGATTCGGTAGAGTCACGTTGATTATCGTGTTTAATTATAAATTATGGGCATAAACCCTATGTTTGGAGAGGAGAGAATGCGATGTCGGCAGCACAAGGGGCGTACTGAGTGTGCGCAAGTTCGAGTGATCCGGTTCTCAAGTCAATACGGAAACATTCGACACAGTTAGCGTCCTGGCTCGCTACAAGTAAATACTTGCCACTCGGATCGATGCTAAGGTTGCGCGCATTCGAATTAGAAGCAAGTGCACATCGGCTTGAAAAAGTCAGTTTACCGTCGTCAAGTCCCACGGAGAAAATGGCTATGCTCTGGTGGACCCGACAGATATAATAATAGTGCAATCCGTCGGCCGACAAGCAGCCTTCGGCTCCCCAAAAATCAGCCTTACCGAGATTTTCTGGATTGCCGCGTGCCACGAAGTCTTCCGGATAGCAGCGTACAATTTGCACCGGCAACAGTCCTTTTTCATTATCTATGTCACACACTACGGCAGTTCCGTCAAGCTCGCAATTTACGTAGGCCACCCTTAGCGAAGGGTGGAAATTGATGCCACGCGGACCACTCCCCGGGCTTAATTTCACATCACCTTGCGGCGTCAGTAAGCCCGTATTTAGATCAAGGACATGCTGATGTACCGTATCTGTACCTAAATCCATCACATATACCAAGTTTGTTCTCGGGTCGGCATGAATACCGTGGGGATGTGACATTGCCTGACGAATGGGGACTGGTCCGGTGCCTGTGTAATCTGGTCGAGCAGTAACTGCTCCGATCATTCCGGTATCAGGGTCGAACCTTAATACCGAGATGCCGCCCTCCCAATACCTTGTTACGAGTAAGAAACGCCCAGTTTGGTCAAATGTTACACACGTATTACCACGGCCAAAAGTCGGCTGGGTGCATATCTTTTCGAGCTCTCCGCCGGGCAGAATTTTGTATGAAGTCAAAAATCCGACACCCGCTGGTATACCGGTATGGGAGGAAAGTTCATGTGTAGCAACAAGAAATCGCCGATTAGGGTGAATCTCCAGCCATGTCGGTGAATCTTGCTTGATAATCTTGCCTGTTGGCGCAATAGAGCCATCCGAACTATCAAATGCGAAGGAGAGGATTCCTTCTCCTGGTTGCTTTGAGCCCACCCAGCCAAGCTGTCCTGGCTCATATCCTGTATAACTCCCAACGAAAAGGTATTTTATGTTCGTTTCCTTCATGTTATCAGTAGTTAAATGAATTATTTTTACTTTTTTCTATACATTTCTGTGCCGCATAAGCTATCGCATCGAGTTTCGATTCTTCTGCTTCATCTTTGGTACTCCTAAGGTTCCAACCTCCCGAGCACGATTTGATAAAGCATCACTTTCCTATTTTCCCTCAAAGTAGGACTGGCGGATAGGTTTGCGTTTAGAATAGTTTGTTTCAGTAGCCCTATCAGCGTTTGATTAACTCTGTCTGAGCAACCAGCGGACAGCATTTTGCTTTAATTTCTGGTACATCGGGTTCCAATGAGCAGTAAGCAGATGACCTGGTTCCAAATAACAAATTCGGCCTTTTCCATATTCATAGGCCCAAACTGCAGGAGCCGTCGTTCCCATGTCCTGACCATTATTACTATGTCGGAGACCATCCTCATTTACGGACTCCATCAAAATATGTTTTGGGTCCTTATCATAATACATAAAATGCTGCTCGTCAGTGACAATAAAGTCAGTAATCCCCTCCATAATTGGATGATCAGATCTTTTCACCTTAACCTTGAATGGCCGTATGGCAGGATGGCCTGCATAGGCGCAGCCAAGGACGTCACGAAAGTCTTTATTACTACTTCCTACATCAGTAACATTGTGGAAGAACAGCGCCGAACCTCCGTTCTGAACAAAATCACGGACTGCCTTACCTTGGTGTGGTTGCATCCAGGCCGTCATTTGGCCCGTAGAGGGTTTCAGCGACGGCTCGCTAACGACAGATATTTTTTCTCCAGCGACTTCTACTACGGTTCCTTTTTCTCCACCGATGGGACCAAAGCCATTCGGAAAAATGCGACCGTCTCGATGGACGATTAGCATCTTGTAATTCTTTAAAGTCTCAGCGTTAAGCGATGTGTAATCGTCAGTCATCTTGACTGGTATACCGAGGCCGTTGATAATGTCTCGGTTGAGCATCGTGCGTATGTATTCGGAGTTATGATAGTGATCCCCAATTAGTGCAAATATAGGTGCTTTCTCTGGGGCTTTCTCTAAAGCAAAAGCCATTGGGGTAGCAATTACCCCTGTAGTTAGTCCAGCGATTGACCAGATGGCTGATCTCCTGCTGATGCCCTTTTTTGGTAAAAGTGGTATTTTCTTCATACGGTATTATGTTTAAAGTTAACTGATTGATACATTTATTTCATAAAAACTTACCTACGTATTGTGATTAAATCGATTAGCCCTTTGCTTTAACATAGGGTTTTATTTTGTCTTAAAGTGAAATCATCACTGGGTCCTAAGAGACTTTAGCTTAGAAATGTCGTTGATCTTTACCATCGAATTGTCTTATTGGGTAATCGCTGGAAAAATAAATCGACGGACATAGTCATGCAGTAAATCGGGTACGAAAAATGTGTCTCGTGTGGCGTCGGTCGCATCGGCCATCGTGATGACTAAAAGATCTAACTCGGGGTATACGCCGATAAATTGTCCACGGTGTCCATAAGCAAAGTAGCCTTTAACGCTTTGATTGACAGCACCAATCTTCAACAGGTCAGGGCGATTTCGAACCCAATTCAAATATCCATAACCTTTCTCACGATCGAATTCTGCTCGAAGTTGGGAGGCTTCTTTTATCCAACCAATCGGTAGTAATTGTTGGTCTTCCCAATACCCATCTCGCAGCATTAAATGACCAAGACGGGCCATATCCCTAGAGGTCATATATAAGCCGTTTCCGCCTTCTGGAAGCCCCTTTGGACCCTTAGTCCATTCACTAACGTTAATCCCAAGAGGTCCGAATAGATACTTTTTGGCCAAGGCTGGAACGTCCTTAGCATCTCCTGCTACCCCTTTTTTTGCTATTCTGTCCAGAATTGCAGTGATCAAATTGGGCGCATAGTTACTGTACTCAAAGACTGTACCGGGTACCGATTGGGGCTCATCTTTAAGGAATAGGCTTATGTCTGAAACAGTTCTATTACTTTTCACACCCGAGCGGTGTGTCAATACGTCTTCAAGTGTTAAGGCTGCTAACTTTGGGTGAATCGGATATTCGGGTAATAAATCGGCCACGCGCTGATGTACACCATTTATCCAGCCCTGTTTTGCCGCAATACCTAAAAGTGTCGCAGAAAATGTTTTTGTAATTGAAAAAATATGGTTGGAAGTCTCTGCAGTTTGACCGTGAAAGTAAGACTCAGAAACTATTTTTCCGTGTCGAATTACCAGTAAGCTATAGCCGCTGGGGAAAATTCGTGGATATATTTGTTCCGCTTCTTTTAATGCATCGCTATTCATTCCTACAGCTTCCGGCTTTGCTTTCGACCAAGCGGACGAAGGCCAGGGCCCTTGTTGGACCTGAGTTTGCGAAGAACCTTGACTTACACAAATTAAGGTCAATAGGAAACCTAGTCCTACAATAGTAACCAAATGCCTTGCATGATTTAATAAAACCCCAAGCCCATTTTGATCACGATATCTTTTTTGCTGGATAGCGTCAATGCTATTTTTTTGCATGGTTTTTATCCCATTTTTTTTCATAAACATGATTATTTCTTCGATTTACTTACTCGTTTTTTGTTGTGTGAGCCATCTTAGTGAGTTGCGAATTAGCAACTGCATCATTGGGTGTGAAAGTGCCTCTGGCGTATGGCCAGGCGCGAGATATACAAATCGTCCCTTTCCGATCTCCCGCCACCAGCCGGCAGGAGCGGATTTATTTGCATCCGAGATATTGCGCAAAAGCAAGTGCTCGCGATCCCCATAGTATTTGCTCATGTGCTGCTCATCGTAGGTCCTAAAGTCTTCAACTCCAGCTGTAATAGGATGATCTTTGTTCTCTATCCGGATCATAAAATTTTCAGGAGCTGGATGTCCGCCGTAGTCTCCTCCAAAAATTTCGTAGTAGGGTCCTCCCGCGGGGTATAGACCGTGCGAGTTATGAAGTGCCAGAAATCCACCACCCTTATTTACGAAGTCTGAAATGGCCTTCTGCTGCTTTTCGGTCATCCATTTTTTCTCAGATCCACCCTCATAGCCGTTTGGCCAGATATTGCCGTCCTTGAAGAAGATTAGCAGATCGATTTCCTTCAGGGCCTCGGGGGTCAGGGCCTCATGGTTTTCGATGTATACGATAGGGATGTTCTCCAGTGCCAGCACACCCATTAGGCCATTACGGATGTGTACCGATGAGTGATAGCGGTCTCCAATCAACGCCAGTGCGCGCGGTCGATCAGTCGACATATAGACTTTGGATGTATTCTGGGTTTGGGCAAATAGCGTAGTGCCTAGGCTAAATGTCGTAACCAAAAAAACAAAAAATTGGCTCTTTAAATTACTTCTTTTCGGGAAAGATGGTATTGGTTTCATGCTAAATTTTGGTTTAAATGTTAACTAATGATCGTTGGATTGCATAGTTTGTAAAGAGAAAAAAGTTGATTATAATTTTAAATGATGCGCTATCAATTATTCTCTTCGCTATTTTATTTTTAAAATTATCTCGAACCTGCCGCTCTATTATTTTTTTTTACCCATAACAAAAGGATGATAAATAATGCAATAAGTAGGATAGGGAATAAGGTCATAGTTTGTAAGGTAGCCTGACCAGAAACTAAATCCAATTCGTCTCCAGTCAAACCTTTTGCTACAGCGGCAGCCTTATCAGAATCGATCCAGTTTCCAATAATTGGCTGAAAGATTGAAGATGAGAACATGCCAACAGCCCCAATAATAGATAACCCGATTGCACCACTACTCGGAATTTTTTCAGCTATAAATCCGAGCATGTTTGGCCAGAAATAAGCAACTCCTAACGCATAAAAGATTGCTGCCACATAGGCCATACCTCCAGTTTGAGTACTGAATAAAAATATACCAATAGTCGCCAAAACACTAGATCCTAAAAAGACTCCAGTTTGATCGAATTTCTTAACAATATCTCCACCAAAGTATCTAGCAACTGCCATTAATCCTGTTACTAGAGCTAATATCAACATAGGTTCTGCACCGCTTTTTGCAAGTATCAATCCAACCCATTGCTGAGGTCCAAATTCAGTAATCGCGGTTAATACCATACACACCAACATGAAAATAAATAATGGAGTGACCATTGCTTTAAGATTATCAGCCAATGAACTCTCCTCTTGAGTTTTTGCTTTAGGCCAGGACTTACCGAAGAATAAATAACCATAGATAAGCGTAGGAATCATGATGATCCAAATCTGGGTTTCCCAACTCAATCCACCATCAGTCATGAATTTAGACAATAAGGCTCCAATGACAATTCCGCCAGGAAACCACATATGAAGACGATTCATCATTTTACTCATCATATTTCCTTCATATGCATCTGCAATCAATGGATTACAAGCTGCTTCAGTACATCCATTTCCGAAGCCAATTAATAAAGTGGAAATTAGTAATCCTACATAACTTCCAGAATATATGGTCATGATAATTCCGATGGTGTGCGCTAAAAAAGCAAATTGCATGATTAATTTCCCTCCAACATTGTTATAGATTAGGCCACCAACAACCATAGAAATAGGGAATCCTAAGAACCACATGGAATTAATATATCCTAGTTGTTCCCCGGAAAGAGTTAATTCCCTTCCTAATTGGGGTAAAATACCTGCTCGTATACTAAATGAAAAGGCATTTGTTACTACAGCAAAACAACCCGCATAAAATAATATTTTTCGATTGTTTGCACTTGACTCATTTATTGATGTTTCCATGTTGTTTTTATTTTTTTTACCTTCAAAAGGCTTTTATTATTATCTTTCTGACAGATTTTAACTCCTATTTTTATTTATGATCAGTCTTTAACATGTGTTCCTAGGTAGGATATCCCATATGGCACTGCCCAACCTTTATTTTTATTTCTTCTATCACTTTTGTAGCGTTTACTATATAAGCTTGTTCGACCAAAGAGTATCGATGATTTTCACTTTTTTATTAAATAATGAGGGAAATCTTGCACATTTTCACAACAAATTTGTTCCATAACTTGCTGCAACTCTGTTTTTAATAATGATATAGTATGATTGCCTCCTTCGGACCCCAATGCCGCTACCCCGTACATAAATGAACGACCCATAAAAGTAAAGGCGGCACCGGATGCTAATGTCCTGGCTATATCAGGTCCAGAACGGAGTCCGCTGTCCATCATCACCTTTATTTGGTCTCCGTATTCTTTAGCTATACGGACCAAAGGTTTTATCGTCGATTCCCCCGCATCCAATTGTCTTCCCCCATGATTGGATACGATGATCCCATCCAGGCCCAATCGAACCGCTACTTCTGCGTCCGCTTCATTGGATACTCCTTTGAGTACCAATTTACCTTTCCACATATCCCGAATGGGCTTTATTTTCTCCTCATTCAACCTTCCTGAGAAAGTTTGATTCATAAAATTGCCCAATTGTTTCAGATCCAGATTTTTGGGCATATAGGGTTTTAACGTTTCAAAACTGGGTTGTCCATGCACTAAAGTCTTTAAAGCCCATTCCCATTTAGTCAATATTTGGAGGATATTTTTAACTGACATTTTGGGAGGCATAGCAAGCCCATTCCTTATATCCCTCGGTCTAAAACCAAAAGAAGGCACATCGCAAAGAATGACCAATACCGGGCAACCTGCAGATTCCGCTCTTTTTATAATTGCATCTCTCATCCTGTCTTCGGTAGGGTGGTACAGCTGAAACCAGGAGCGCCCCTCTGTAATCTCGGCTATCCTTTCTATACTACTAGTTGTAACCGTACTCAAAATAAAAGGTATATTATGATCAAATGCAGCCTTAGCTAAAATCTCTGGGGCGTTGGGCCACATTAATCCTTGTAGTCCCACAGGGGCGATACCAAAAGGAGCATCATACGTATGTCCGAACAACTCTGTTTTCATATCGGACTTTGTGTGATTTTTTAAATAATAGGGCAAAAGTTCCACTTCACGAATATCAGAGGTGTTCTTATGAAGATTCACATCCTCATTACAGCCACCATCCAAGTATTCAAATGCGAATCTTGGAATTTTTTTCTCTGCTTTTTGTCGTAAATCGTAGACAGAAGGATACTTGCTATTAATTTTTATTTCCACTTTTAAGTTTTTATTAATCTAAATTAAATTTTATTGAATTTGATAGCTTTTGGCATTAGACTGTTTGAAAACTATATTTTTAGGAGAAATTCTCCTGCATTTATTGTTTTT
>CANHXO010000001.1 GCA_947464595.1 Cytophagaceae bacterium | reverse complement strand
GTAATAATTATAAACTAAATTATGGTACAAATAAATACCGTAAGATATTGACCCTAAATATGCAATTACTTTATTTTCAAGAATTAAATTCATTGTACTTCCTGTAGAAAAAATTGAATTTCCGATTAAATAAAAAGAAAATACAGAGGCTAAAATAGTTCTTAAAACAATATAATATATATTATCATAACTATAATCAGAGGAATAAGATAAACATAATGAAAGTATGTAAATAAATAATGTAATTAATGTCATATAACTATTCAGGAGCAATTTCTTACAAAGGTTTAGGTTATAATGATATAAGTAAGCTAAAAATCCACCAATGCCAAAAGTATCTAATACACTGATGGTATTTACCTCATTAATCATATACATATTTTCCTTCATTATATGTGTTTGAAAGAAATAAAAGTATAATCTAGACATAATACCTATGATGATCATGATAATAAATAAGCGTAAATAGTTTTTCTTATTAAAGAAAAGTATAAAATAAGGAAAAATTAGATAATACTGTTCTTCAACGGCCAATGACCACAAATGATCCCATGTACCCATCCATTGACCTTTTATCATCATGTATATATTAGGTGTATAAGACACCAACCATGGCCACAACTCATTGAAATTAGAAATATTAAAAATGAGCCCTATAAACAAAAGAATAAAATATATAGGAAAAATACGCAAAGACCTACGGTAGATAAAACGAATAATTTTAGGCCAGGCACTAGATTTCGTTTCATGTATTTCATCAGCGCTTAAAAATAAAATTCTGGTTATTAAAAAACCACTTAACACAAAAAATATCACTACGCCAAGGTGACCCAAGGGGATGGGAAGAATTGGCACAAGCCAATGATCCAATAAGACTAGGAACACGGCAATGAACCGAATTCCATTTAATTGCTTGAAATATATATCCGTTGATAATTTGGTCATTACAAGGCAAATAAAGTAAATTCTACTCTTCTGTTAAACTTACGCCTGTTTTCATTCATATTATTCTTTAAGGGTTTAATACCTCCCCAACCTTTGATCTGGATTCTGTCTTTATTTATTCCTTTCATCACTAAATAATCTCTAACACTCTCCACACGGTTTAGTGACAATTTTAAGTTTTCGTTCCAATCACCTTGATTGTCAGTATGACCTTCTAACAAAATACCATAATCAATATTTTCTTTTAAAACATTCACGATATTATTTAATTCATCATATGAATCTGGTGAAATTTCAAATTTACTTTGCTCAAAATTTATAATAGGTAAATTATATTGCTTATCTAAGCGCAAAGGTAATAGATTAAAATTCTTTGTGATGGTTTTGTAAAATGCTTCTTTTGTATAATTGAACCGCTCAACTTTAGAAATAAATCCTTTTGATTTAACCTCCATTGTAAACGGGTATTTTGAGGGCCACATGAATTCAAAATCCCCATTATAAGGATCAAATTCTAATAATAAAGAATCCATGGTAGATACTGATTTAACGAGTATTTTACCTTCGATTAATTCTCTGGTTTCATCATTATACAATTTACCTGAAAATTGGATCAATGTTAAGGGTTTTATCTTAGGTGGTATTTTTATTCGATAAATATCTTCGGCGCCAATAGAATTTTCAACCGAACTGAAATATGCATAATCACCTTGTGCAGCTACTGAAAAATAACCATCCCATTGAGGCGTATTAATAATGGGGCCAAGATTTTCAGGTGCCGACCAATTTAACCAACTATCATCTAAACGTCGAGTTAAAAAAATATCATTACTTCCATAACCTACATGACCACTGGAAGAAAAATACATAGTTACTCCATCAGGAGCAATAAATGGGGTACTTTCAGATTCACCCGTATTAACGCTATTTCCTATATTTTTAGGTTCTGACCATTTATCATCCGATCTTAGAAATGAAACATAAATATCCTTACCCCCATAAGAATTTTTCATTTCGGTAGTCATTAATAAAACTTTTCCATTTGGGGCTAACGTATATTCTGAAAACTCTGATTTGTTTTTAAAATTCAGAATTTGAAGGGGCTTTGGAAAGCTAAAATCACCTGTTCTAAGTAAATAAGATACCGAAACTCCTTTTTCCATTTTTCCGTCTTTCCCATAAACATTATTTAATAAAATCGTTTTCCCATTTAACGAAATCCCACAAACTGCATTATTTTCTTCATTATTGATAGGCCGACTAAATAATTCAGCTTTACTCCAGGTTTTATCATCTTTTAATCTAGAAAACCAAATGTCTTGATTTTTGTCTTTGCCCAAATTATCAGGATGTTTCCATCGGGTAAAATATAATTTTTTACCGTCTGGACTTACAACGGGACATATTTCATTGTGAATTGAATTGATAGTAGAACCCATATTTTCTTTAAAATAAGTAGCATTAGGCTCATCACGTAATTTTATGCTTTCTTCAATGGGAACATCTGATTCTGAAATTGCTATCGCATCAATTTGAGAAAATCCAACAACTCGATTAGAATTCAAAGAAATTTTGATCGCCCTTACCTTAAATGAAGTAGGTTTTGATAAATTCACATAAGTAATTTGGCCACTACTTTTTGCATAACCACTGGCAAATTCCTTCAAATTGTAAATCTTATTATTTTCATCTAATGCATCTACCTTTACGATACTTCCTGCACCAAAATTTTCAAATATTGCAACCTGTTTGACATATTGAATTGTATCGAAAGCGACAATAATATATTCCCCGCTGGGATTGTCAGGGGTTAAAGATTGCCAAGAACTAGGACTATTCGAAAACTTCGGATATTTACTGGGTCTACCAAGCGCATGAATAGCTTTAAATTCATTACCCAATAATGGATCAGCATATTCACTTGATACTGAAATTAACTTAGATGCCCATTGTATTTTTTGAGCTGAACTTTTAAATTCTAGGAACAAGCAGAAAAAGAATAAAAAAAATATTTTTATAAAATTCATTTATACTTTATTCACCTAATTTTAATAAGTCTGAAATAGTTAATTTTGGATTTGTGGACTTAAAGACAAAATTTCCAGCGACCAATACATTGGCACCAGCTGAAATTAATTCATGGGCGTTTAAATCCGTTACCCCACCATCAATCTCAATCTTTATATTTTTATTACCGTGTTTTTCGGCTAAAGCTTTAACTTCTTTTGTTTTCTGAATACTATTTAATATGAATTCTTGTCCTCCAAATCCAGGATTCACAGACATAATTAAAACTAAATCGATCAAATCAATAACCTCATTCAAAACTGATACCGGGGTTCCTGGATTAATGGCAATCCCTACTTGGCATCCTAAGGATCTTATTTCTTGAATAGTTCTATGAACATGGGTACAAGCCTCATAATGAACCGTAATTAGATTAGCCCCCGCATCTTTAAATTGAGTTAAATATCGATCTGGTTTTTCGATCATTAAATGCACATCTAAAAACTTTTCTGATTTTTTGTTTATTGCTTCAAGCACTGGAAATCCAAATGAAATGTTAGGAACAAACATTCCATCCATGATATCAATATGTATCCATTGTGCCTCTGATTCATTTAACATAGCTATTTCAGAGCCTAATTTTGAGAAATCAGCAGATAATACGGATGGGGCTATGATCAATTTTTCCATAATACAAAGGTATGAAAATTATTTACTAAGGTATATTTCTATTGGTATTCCCATTAACTTTATAAAATATATTTTTTAATATGGATATTAGAAAACGAATGGATGAACTTATTAATCTAATTAATAAGTATAATGAAGCTTACTATCAAAAAAACGAAAGTCTAATTTCTGATTATGACTTTGACCAACTTCTTAATGAGTTACAAAAGCTGGAAGATGAAAATCCACTATTTGTTTTATCCGATAGTCCTACCAAAAAAGTAGGCGGTACTATCACCAAACAATTTAAAAGTGTAAATCATCGTTTCCCGATGTTATCATTGGGAAATACGTATAACGAAAATGATTTAAAAGAGTTTGATTCGCGCATAAAAAAAGTATTGGGAGATGAAAAATATGAATACATATGTGAATTAAAGTTTGACGGAGTCGCACTTTCTTTTTGGTATGAAAACGGAAAATTAATAAAAGGTGTGACTCGTGGAGATGGAACTAGGGGAGATGATATTACAAATAATGTAAAAACAATTAAATCAATTCCTCATTACATTGCTGATACATCACTTCCTTTTGAATTTGAATTAAGAGGAGAAGGCTTTATGCCCAATCATATATTTGAACAAATTAACCAGGATCGAATTTTATCCGGTGAACCTTTGTTAGCTAATCCTAGAAATTCAGCTTCAGGCACTTTTAAAATGCAAGACTCATCTGTGGTTGCACAGCGGAATTTAGATTGTTTTATTTATGCCTATTTAGGATTTGATAATCCATTTCAAACCCATGAAGAGAGTCTACTAAAGTTAACCGAATTAGGATTTCCAATAAGTCCAACATGGGAAAAATGCACCAATATTGAATCAGTACTTGCTTATATTGAAAAATGGGCATTTGTAAGAAATGACTTACCTCTTAACACAGATGGTATCGTCATTAAGATTAATGATTTTGGCCAACAAGAAAGACTAGGATTTACAGCAAAATCGCCAAGGTGGGCTATATCTTTTAAATACCCATCAGAAATAGCTAAGACTGAAATATTAAGCATATCTTATCAAGTAGGTAGAACGGGTAACATAACACCTGTGGCCAATTTAAATCCTGTTTATTTGGCAGGTACAATGATTAAACGAGCTTCAATACATAATGCCAATGAAATGAATCGTTTAGATTTACATGAAGGGGATACCGTATTAGTTGAAAAGGGGGGAGAAATAATACCGAAAATAACAGGTGTGGACATGTCGCTCAGAAAACCTGAAAAGACAAAATTTGCTTTTCCAACAAATTGTCCTGATTGTCAAAGTGAATTAGTTCGAGTGGAAGGGGAAGCCAATCATTATTGCATGAATGATTCAAAATGTCCCACTCAAATAAAAGGGAAAATTGAACATTTTATTCAACGAAAAGCTTTAAACATTGAAAATTTAGGTGTAGAAACTATAGATCTACTCTTCGAAAAATCACTAATTAAGGATGCCAGCGATTTGTATTCACTTACAAGTTTAGATTTTATAGGGCTAGAGGGTTTTCAATCAAAATCTATTCAAAACATACTAAACTCTGTTGAACAATCTAAAACTATTCCATTCCGTAAGGTTTTATTTGGTTTAGGTATAAGACATGTCGGAGCTACCATTGCTGAAAAATTAGTCATCGAATTTAAATCGATAAGAAATATAATGTCAGCTAGTTATGAAGAATTAATTGCCGTTCCAGAAATTGGAGATAGAATAGCTTTAAGCATAATCTCATATTTCAGTAAAACTGAAAATCTTGAATTCATTGAACGTTTACATTCTTCTAGCGTACAGTTAAGTGAAGAAATTTCAGAACTAGAACAAGAAAGTACAAGTTTAGAAGGTAAAAGTTTCGTAATTTCAGGTGTTTTTCAGAATTTTGATCGTGATGGATTAAAAGATAAAATTGTTTTGAACGGAGGGAAAGTAGTATCTAGTATATCAGCTAAATTAGATTATTTAATTGCTGGTGATAACATGGGGCCATCAAAATTAGAAAAGGCGAATCAATTATCTATCAAAATTATAAATGAAGAAGAGTTTATAAATCTTCTTAACAAATATGCAAATTAATCAATTACCGAAATTCCATGGAGTTGCGCCTGCTTTGGTTACTCCCATGCTTCAAGATAGAAGTATAGATTGGAAAGCCCTTAAATCGTTAATCAATCATGTTAGCCAAGGTGGTGTGGATTATTTAGTAGTTCAAGGTACTACTGGTGAATCCGCCACAACGACTTCTGATGAGAAGAAAAAAATCATAGAAACAATCAAAGAATCAAATTCGGATCATTTACCTATCGTATATGGAATTGGGGGAAATGACACAGTTTCTTTATTATCCCAAATAAAAAACACGACATTTGATGGTATTGATGCAATTTTATCTGTTGCACCCTACTATAACAAACCTAGTTCAAGGGGTGTGATCGATCATTTTACAGGAATAGCTGATTCTTGTCCCGTACCTGTTATTTTATATAATATACCTGGTAGAACAGGAATTAATTTATCTCCTGAAACCGTTTTAAGATTAGCAGAACATCCTAACATCATTGGAATTAAGGAAGCTTCTTGCGTGATAGAGCAGTGTATTGAAATCGCATTCCATAAACCTAAAGACTTTTTATTAATATCTGGAGATGATGTACAAGCAGTACCCATCATTTCTATCGGTGGCGTAGGAGTGATGTCAGTAATTGCTAATGCATTACCGAAGAAATTTTCTGAAATGATTCATCATGCCTTGAAAGGGGATTTCGTATCAGCTCAAAAAATATTGGGTCATTTTTTAGCAATTGATCCTTTTTTATATGAAGAAGGGAACCCAGTAGGAGTAAAGTTAATTCTTGAAAATTTAGGTTTAATGCAAGCACAGGTTAGAAGACCTTTAGCTGTAGGGTCAGAAGATTTAAGAAATAAGTTAGTAAACCGTTGTAAACTAGAAAAATTGATATAAATATGTTTGTTCACGTTGTAAATTTTTGGCTAAAAAAGTCTTTAAATACTGAAGAAATTAATCTTTTCGAGAAAGAGGTTAAGTTATTGTCACAGATTAAGACCATCGTTACATTTAATGTGGGTATACCTGCAAAGACAGATCGTCCTGTGATAGATCGTTCATATAGTTATTGTTTATTAACATCTTTTGAAGATGAAGCAGGACATGATTTTTATCAAGTAGCACCTGAACATTTAGAATTCATTAAAAATTGTGCCCATCTTTGGGAAAAAGTAATTATTTATGACTCAGAAACCATATAGTTTTCAATTTCTATCCCTTTTATGTGTTATTAGTTTATCGTTTTCTTGTAAAAACCAACTAAAGCAAAGTACATATTATAGCCCTAATTATAAAGATGGGTCAACTGAAAGGCATGATGGTCTAGGTTTTGAAATTCCGCGTAAATATGAAATAGATATAGTCTATTTTAATGAAACACCTAAACAGACATTTGAAGTTATAGAATCCCTTACATTAACACAAGAAATTCCACTTGGTGAAAAACAAACTCAAAATGGTAAAATGCTTTACAGGGGAAACCATCAAACAGAAAAACAAAATCTTTTAAATAAAATGATTGAATCTGCTCTAGTACTAGGAGCTAGTGCGCTGATTGATGTTAAATATCAAGTTTTTAGTACTGCAACAACGACAGGATATACTTTTACTGGTAAAGCGGTTCGTTACGTGTTGAAATAAGGTTTAATAACTCTACGTTTGAAATCAACACTTGACCTCGAGATTTCAAAAATTCAATTTCAAGATTTTTTATACTTCTTTGTTTAAAGGAAATAATCCGTTTGTTACCTATCGTTTGGCAAATCATTTCATGGGTAGAACCATTTTCTTCGGTCAACTTTACTTTAAACTCTATAATTCTTTGACCCATAAATATTGGTTCTTGAATTAAAACCGCATTCATTAATTTAGGAGTATGTAAATTAATGCGAATCATTGGAATTTTATCAGAATTTTTAGCGGCCCAAAAGGTTTTAGAATTTCGATCTGTCAAATCTGTGCTAAATTTATTTGTATGATTTGATGAGGTAATAATCTGATCATTTTTATTTAATAAATTAACTAATCCTTTATCTCTTAATTGTTTAAATCCCATCATTGAAGTTGAGTCATTAGGATGAATAAGGCCCCTTCGATCGACAGGTATATTTAACAATAAATTGGAATTTCTACCTACTGAGGCTACATAAATCTTCATTAAGGAATCAGGCGTTTTCACTTTCAAATCCTCCTCCGCATGGTAATACCAACCTGGCCTAATAGAAACATCTACTTCAGGTGCAACCCAATGAGTACCATTTTGCTGTCCATTTCGATATAGATCGAATTTTAGAAAACCAGGATAAATTTCATCTCGATTGATTGGACTCCAAGTCTGATCATAGGCATAACCGCGTTCATTACCGACCCAACGAATGTCCGGACCAGAATCAGAAAATTGAATGGCATTAGGCTGATATTTTAACACCGTATTATTGAACAAGGGCCAATTGTATATTTGTTTTTTTCCGTTTGGCCCTTCTCCATTTGCTCCATCATACCAAAATTCAAAAATAGGCCCGTAATTAGTTAATAATTCCTTCTGCATTTCTGCATAAATTAAATTATATTTTTCTGTGCCATAATCGGGATGGTTTCTATCCCAAGGAGAAAGATAAATTCCCAATTTTATACCATTCTTTTTGCATGCTTCAGATAGCTCCTTGACAACATCACCTTTTCCATTTTTCCATTTTGATTTTGCAACAGTGTGTTTTGTATATTTTGATGGGTATAATGCAAAGCCATCATGATGCTTTACTGTTAATATTAACCCTTTCATACCTGCATTTTTGGCGATTCTAGCCCATTGATTGCAATCCAAATTTGTGGGATTAAAATTTAAAGGATTTTCTTGACCTTCTCCCCATTCTAAATTTGTAAACGTATTCATGTTGAAATGAATAAATCCATAATATTCTAATGCCTGCCACTCTAATTGTTTTTTGCTTGGTATAGGATCAATAACCGAAATATTTTGAGCGGATGCCAACCAATTCATCAATAAAATAGCTGATGTGTAAATTATTTTTTTCATTAGAAATATAGTAGACAAAGATTAGGTGAAGAGTTCACACTAAAATTACAAAAATAATAGTCTTTGAATTTAAAATTTTAAAAAAAAGAAGGTATATTGAAAGTGTTTTATCCTTTTTAATAAAAATATATTCCTATGGCGTTACCCACCTTTGAAAATGAAAATATTCACGTAGCTAAATCTGCTAAATCTAACTACCTCATTCCATTTAGTTTAGTGACTAGCTTGTTCTTTCTTTGGGGATTAGCCAATAGTTTGAATGGTACATTGGTTAAACAATTTCAAACAGCACTTGACTTACAGAGATGGCAAGCCAATATAGTTGAAACTGCATTTTATTTAGGATATTTTATTATGGCCTTGCCCGCGGGCTATGTAATGAAAAAGCTTGGTTACAAAATGGGCATATTAATTGGATTAATATTATATGCTGCAGGTGCATTTTTATTTTACCCTGCTGCAGAAATAAGATTATATTCATTTTTCTTGGCAGCCTTGTTCTTAATTGCTAGTGGAATAGCATTTTTGGAAACAGCAGCTAATTTATATGTGACAGTTTTAGGGGATCCCAAAACGGGTGATTTTAGATTAAATTTTGCTCAATCATTTAATGGGATAAGCATCATTTTAGGTCCTGTTATTGGCGGATTTTTTATATTTTCTGAAAAGGAATATAGTAGAGAACTATTAAACAGTCTACCCGTGGCAGAAGCTGAAGCGATACGTATATCTCAAGCTAACTCAGTCCAACTACCCTACCTAATCATAGGTGCTGTGGTAGCTATTGTTGCCGTTTTATTTGCGATTACTAAAATGCCAGAGGTGACAGAAGCAACTAATAAGGTTGCCTCTCAAACCAAGATAACAATTACTAATTTATTAAAGAACAGACATTTGACCTTAGGTATTATTGCTCAATTTTGTAATGTCGGTGCACAAGTTTCCTTATGGGGTAATTTTGTTGATTTAAAAATTGACTTAGCCAGTGATACGAATTTGTGGATTGTTCAAAAAATCTATCAAACTACCAGTGAGATGTCACCAACACAAATTGCAAGTTTTCATGCGTCTTTTGCCTTTGTCCTTTTTATGTTTGGTCGGTTTATAGGAACTTATTTTATGAGCAAAAATGACTCAAATAAAATTTTAGGTGTATATTCAATAGGAGCTGTAATTTCAATTCTAATCTCGATTTTTGGTGGCGGTGTTTATGCATTAGTTGCATTAATGATGGTATATTTCTTTCAATCGATTATGTTTCCTACTATATTTGCACTTGCATGTAAAGACTTAGGTGAAGGTTCGAAATTAGCTTCTTCCTTAATTATAATGTCTATTGTAGGGGGTGCCATTATTCCACCAATTACAGCGGCGTTATTTAAGATTAGTACACCAGTAGCTCTCGTTATTCCTTTATTATGCTTTATATTCATCGTTTTTTATTCCTATAATGGATATAAACTACCCATCAAAAAAATATAATGAAGAAATACATTTTATTTTTAGATTTAGTGAATGATGAAAAATTGATTTCAGATTATATAAATTACCATAAATCGATTCCCATAGCGATCAAAAATAGTATTTTGGATTCTGGAATTAATTCCATGGAAATATATAGGTTTAATGACCGCTTGGTAATGGAAATTATCGCAAATGATGATTTCAGTTTTGAATATAAAAATCAATTGGATTCAAATAATCCTGAAGTTGTTGAATGGGAAAAATTGATGTCTAATTTTCAAAAAAGTATACCAGGTGCTCCTAAGCATGTTAAGTGGGTTTTGGCAGAGAATATTTTTAAATTATAAATAATGATTACTACAAGAAAAACTTTTTTACAAATTAATGGGGTAGATAATTTATTAGTAGCGCTACAAAATTTAAAAAAAGGAACTGAGATTATTCACAATGGAAACAGCATCATTTTGCAAGACGATATTGATGCTAAGCATAAATTTACCACAGAAACAATTCCAATGAATGGAGAAGCCATTATGTACGGCGTTTTAGTTGGAATAGCCAAACAAACTATTCCTAAAGGTGGCTTAGTTCATACATTTAATCTTCACCACGCATCTCAAGAATTTAAGGGTAAAATAAAAGAATACCAATGGTCACCTCCAAATGTTGACAAATGGAAAGATAAAACTTTTAATGGTTACCATAGAACTGATGGTCAAGTAGGTACGCAAAATTTTTGGCTTGTCATCCCTTTAGTATTTTGTGAAAACAGAAATATTGAACTATTAAAGAATGCTTTCATTAATGGATTAGGTTTCCAAAAAAACGATCCTTTTACTGAGCAGGTTGTGATCTTAAAAAATCAGGTTCAAAATGGTGAAGAATTAAAATTACCAGATTTCCAAAAATCAAAAAAAACAACTTTAGTCCATAAGAGTGACTTATTTAAAAACATCGATGGCATTAAATTTTTGACACATGAGAGTGGTTGTGGTGAAAATAAAGATGAGTCAGATAATTTATGTTCGTTATTAGCAGGTTATTGTTTAAATCCTAATGTAGGTGGTATTACAATTTTAAGTTTGGGATGTCAAAATTCTCAGATTAGTTTATTCCAACAAAAATTAAAGGAAAAAGATCCTAATTTTTCAAAACCCCTCTATATTTTTGAGCAGCAGCAAGATGAAGGCAGTGGGGTAGAACAAATGTTAAGTGAGGTCATTCATAAGACATTTGAAGGATTAGTAGAAATTAATAAATACCAAAGGACTTCTGCTCCTTTATCAAAGTTAAGGGTAGGTGTTAAGTGTGGGGGGTCAGATGGGTTCTCTGGTATTTCTGCTAATCCCGCCATTGGGCATACGGCTGATTTGATTGTTGCCTTGGGAGGAACGGTCATGATAGCTGAATTTCCTGAGTTATGTGGGGTTGAGCAAGAGCTTCAAAATAGGTCTATTAATAGTCAAGTAGCGGATGATTTTGGATTAATGATGCGTGAATATGCCAAAAGAGCGGCTGCCGTAGGTGCGGGGTTTGATATGAATCCTTCCCCTGGAAACATTAAAGATGGATTAATTACGGATGCTATTAAATCTGCTGGAGCGGCAAAAAAGGCAGGATCATCACCTATTCAAGCAGCTGTTGGCTATGGACAATATGTAGTAAAGAGTGGCTTAAATCTAGTTTGTACTCCTGGTAATGATGTTTTGGCAACCACTGGTATGGCTGGTGCAGGCGCTACAATACAGCTATTTACGACGGGGTTAGGAACGCCGACAGGTAATCCTATATGCCCAATGGTTAAATTATCAACTAATACTAGGTTAGCTGAAAAGCTACCTGAAATTATTGATATAGACTGCGGGCCCATTATTTCAGGTGATAGTTCAGTCGAAGAAATAGGAGAAGAAGTTTTAGATTATATTATTAAGTTAGCTTCAGGTGAAATTAATACTAAGGCTATGGATTTAGGACAAGATGATTTTATGTTTTGGCGAAGAGGTGTTAAATTATAACAAGATTTTATGATTTTTTCTTTAGAAAATAAAATAGCGATCATTACTGGAGGTAGCTCCGGAATTGGAAGAGCTATATCGATACTTTTTGCCCAACAAGGTGCTGAAGTTCATATTTTTGATTTGAAAAGCTCATTAAGTGAGGATACGATATCAGAAGTAAAACAATTTAATCAAAAGTCTGCGTTTCATCCAGTGGATATTACCAATGAACAATTGGTTTTAAATGAAATAAATTCATTTGAAAAAATTGATATTTTAATCAATAATGCTGGAATTGCACAAATTGGAAATGTTGAAAATACAAGTTCAGAAGATTTCCAGAAAATCTTTGATGTCAATGTAAAAGGGGCGTTTAATTGTATTAAAGCGGTCATACCCACAATGGTTAAAAATAGTTTAGGAGTTATTTTAAATATGGCCTCAGTCGCTTCATCTGTTGGCATACCCGATCGTTTTGGATATTCCATGACTAAAGGTGCGATTAAATCCATGACTCAATCCATCGCAAAAGATTATATTTCAAAAGGGATTAGATGCAATTGTATTTCCCCTGCAAGGGTACATACGCCATTTGTAGATGGATTCATTCAAAAGAATTATCCAAATAACCAGAATGAGATGTATGAAAAGTTATCCGCATCTCAACCCATTGGAAGGATGGCAAAACCAATTGAAATAGCTCATTTAGCCTTGTATTTATGTTCGGATGAAGCTTCATTTGCAACGGGTTGTGATTACCCATTGGATGGAGGATTTTTATATTTAAACAATTAGAAACGATGAAGATTAAAATAATATTGATTTTGTTCGTAGTAACTACATTATTTTCATTTAAAGCTGAAAATCCGATCAAAATATTATTTTTTGGAGATTCGATTACGCAAGCAGGAGTCGGTAAATCAGGTTATATTACAAAAATGGCTGAAATGATATCTGCTAAAGGCCTAACTGGTAAATATGAACTAATAGGAGCTGGAATTGGTGGAAATAAAATTTATGATTTATACTTACGACATGAGGAAGATGTTCTGGCGAAAAAGCCTAATATAGTCGTTATTTATATTGGTATTAATGATGTGTGGCATAAAACCTCTTCAAGGACTGGTACTGATTACGATAAGTTTGAAAAGTTTTACCATTCTTTAATACAAAGAATACAAAAATCAGGTAGTCAAGTAGTTATATGTACGCCTACGTTAATTGGTGAAAAATTTGACGCTACCAATGAGAATGATGGTGATTTAAATTATTTTGCTAATCTAATTAGAAAAATTGCAGTAGATGAAAAATGTAAATTAATTGATTTGCGTAAATCATTTATTGATTATGAAACTAAATTTAATACTGAAAATAAATCATTAGGTATCTTAACATCAGATCGAGTTCATTTAAATGAGGCCGGGAATATTTTTTTGGCTGAAGTGATGTGGGACGTTTTAAAAGACATAAAATAAACAAGATGAAATTAGTAAGAATAGGAGAACTAAATAAGGAAAAACCTGCCGTATTAATCAATGGAAAATACTTTGATGTTTCAGATTTTGTTAGTGATTATAACGAAGCATTTTTTGAAAATGATGGAATACAAGCATTGGAAAATATTGTAAAAAGTAAAGATTTAAAAGAAATTGTTCAACCTGAAAGAATTGGTTCTTGCGTGGCTCGACCTTCAAAAATCATATGTGTCGGCTTAAATTACATCGACCATGCAAAGGAAACTGGAGCCGAAATACCAAAAGAACCCATCTTATTTTTTAAAAGTACAACTGCTTTAAACGGTCCGTTCGATGACGTCATTATACCCAAAAACTCTTACAAAACAGATTGGGAAGTTGAATTAGCCATCGTCATTGGAAAAAAAGCGCAATATGTTTCCGAAGCAGATGCTTATAACTACGTAGCAGGATATTGTTTACATAATGATTATTCAGAAAGAGAATTTCAATTAGAAAGGGGCGGTAATTGGTCAAAAGGTAAGGGATGTGATACATTTGCACCCCTAGGACCGTTCTTAGCTACAAAAGATGAAATCAATAATGTTCATGATTTGAACATGTGGTTGGATGTCAACGGTAAAAGATACCAAGTGAGTAATACGAATCAATTAATTTTCAATATACCTCAAGTGGTTTCTTATATTTCTCAATTTATGACCTTACTTCCAGGTGATGTGATTAGCACTGGCACTCCGCATGGAGTAGGTTTAGGTTTAAAGCCACCTATCTTTTTAAAACCAGGTGATTGTGTAACCTTAGGAATGGATAATTTAGGTGAACAGAAACAAAATTTAGTGGCGTATTCTTAATGATTGATTCCCATCAACATTTTTGGACCTATAATGCGAACAGAGATGTTTGGATTACAGATGATATGAGAAGAATTCGTCAGAATTTTTTTCCTTTTGATTCTTTAGATTTGTTCTCTGAAAATGGAATTAATGGTTGTGTAGCTGTTCAAGCTGATTCTTCAGAGGATGAAACTTTTTTTTTAATTTCGTTAGCTGAACAATCTGAATTTATTAAGGGAGTTGTTGGCTGGGTTGATCTACAATCAAAAGATGTTGAAAACCGATTAACCTACTTTTCACAATTTGAACAAATAGTCGGCTTTAGACATGTCGTACAAGGAGAAACAGATCCTGAATTTTTAGGAAGACCTGATTTTTTAAGAGGCATTCATTTATTGGAAACCTTTGATTTTTCCTATGACTTACTTATTTATTCAAATCAATTAAGTTCAGGAATTGAATTTTGTAAAAAAAATCCCAATCAACGAATTGTTTTAGATCATTTAGCGAAGCCGCCAATTAAAACAGGTGATGTCTCTGAATGGAACAAGTATATTCGACAATTTAAAGAATTAGATCATGTATCAGCAAAAATTTCAGGTTTAATTACGGAAGCAGAATGGTTTGCTTGGGATGAAAAAGACATTATAAACATCATTGAAATATCTTTAGAAGTTTTTGGTCCTAATCGTTTAATGTTTGGAACAGATTATCCTGTAGTGCTGGTGGCAGAAGAATTATCTAGTTGGGTTAATACATTTAATAAATCCATTGCTCGATTATCCACCGATGAAGTCAAAAAAATAACGGTAGATAATTGTCTGAAATTTTACAAAATAGAATTATAATGAATTTAGGATTAAAAGAGAAGGTCATCATTGTTACTGGAGGTGCTAAAGGCATAGGAGAGGGAATAAGTGAAAGTTTAGCCCTTGAAAGTGCTATGGTAGCGATTATAGGTCGTAATGAACAGGACAATTTAAAATGCATTGAAAAAATTCAAGCGACAGGAGGACAAGCTTTTTCATTTGTTGCAGAGCTTAGTGACCCTAATCAATGTAAAACAGTAATTGACGAGATTTTCAAAAAATTTGGTCGAATAGATGGATTAGTCAACAATGCTGGAATAAATGATGGAGTTAGTTTAGCCCATGGTACTTATGAGAAATTTGTACAGTCATTGCATGCTAATTTAATCCACTATTATTTATTAGCTCAGGCTTGTTTACCTTATTTAATTAAGACCCAAGGTTCTATTGTCAATATTGGATCTAAAGTAGCGGAAACAGGTCAAGGTGGTACATCAGCTTATGCCGCATCGAATGGAGGAAGAAATGCACTAACTCGAGAATGGGCTGTTGAATTGCTTCCCCACGGGATACGAGTTAATGCTGTGATTGTAGCAGAATGTTATACACCCATGTATGATAAATGGATTCAAACATTACCAAATCCAGAGGAAACTTTAAATGAGATTGAAAGAAGAATTCCTTTGGGGAAGCGTATGACAACTAAAGAGGAATTGGGGGCCATGGTTGCTTTTTTATTATCCAGTAAATCAAGTCATACGACGGGCCAACTAATCCATGTAGATGGAGGATATGTTCATTTAGATCGTTCTTTATTATAAGTTGATGAATTTCACCAAAATTGAAAGTCCTGGATTAATCATTTATCCTGAAATAGTTAAAGCCAACATTAAGAAAGCCATTGATATGGTAGGAGGAAATGTAGCTAGATTAAGGCCGCATATAAAAACACATAAAACGCAAGAGGTTAATGAATTACTGCTAAATGCCGGAATATTAAAATTTAAATGTTCTACCATAGCAGAAGCAGAATTATTGGCCATATCGGAGGCAAAAGATGTTTTATTATCCATTCAACCTACAGGAACCACACTTATAAGGTTTATTGAATTGGTCAAATTCTATCCCAATGTCCAATTTTCATGTCTTGTTGATGATTATGTAGCGGCTAAAGAAATAAATGACTTAGCTATAAAAAATAGCCTAATGGTAGATATTTTCATAGATATTAATGTGGGAATGAACCGTACTGGAATTATACCTAATGCAGCTTTTAGGTTAATTGCGGATATTAATGATCATTTAAGCCATCTAACTATTAAAGGGCTACATGCTTATGATGGACATATAAGGGATTTTGAAATAAGCCAACGGATCGAACATATACAGAATGACTTTGCTGAGTTTCATACATTGGTGGACAAAGTAGATGATGCGTATGAATTAGTGGTCGGTGGTACACCTAGTTTTTTAGTACATCACATCAATCATCGCTTTGTATGTAGCCCAGGTACCTTTGTATTTTTTGACATAGGCTATGCCCATCTGTTTCCTCAAAATACCTTTAATTTAGCCGTTCAGATCATTTCAAGAGTGATTTCAAAGCCAACAGCATCAACTATCTGTATAGATTTAGGTCATAAATCCGTAGCGGCAGAAAATCCCATTGAGAATAGAGTTCGCTTTATTGATTTTCCACATTGGACCTTAAAAAGTCAAAGTGAAGAGCATGGAATAATTGAGGTTGAAGAGAATTCAAAGATAGAAATTGGTCAAGTCATTCGTATGCACCCATATCATATTTGCCCTACGGTGGCGCTTCATCAAAATTTACAAGTTATTGAAAATAATGAATTAATAGGAGAGTGGAGTGTTAAAGCTAGAAATCGTAAAATAAATATATGATATGTTACTCTTTGATGCGCATTTAGACCTTAGCATGAATGCTTTAGAATGGAATAGAGATTTACGTTCATCTATTTCAGAAATTAATTCAAGGGAATATGGATTGACTGACAAATTGGACAGAGGTAATGCCACTGTCTCTTTAGAGGAACTTCGTAAAGGTAACATTGGTATTGTAGTAGCGACACAAATTGCGCGTTATGTTGATAAATCATCCGAATTACCTGGTTGGAATTCTCCTGAGCAAGCTTGGGCTCAGACCCAAGGTCAATTAGCCTATTACAAAGCTTTAGAATCATTGGGCGAATTATCACCTATTCGAAATTCCACTGAATTACAAAACCATATCAATTATTGGAATGGCTCAAAGGATGATAAAAAATGTATCGGTTATATATTAAGTTTAGAAGGTGCAGATTCGATCTTATCAATTGAATACTTAGACATAGCTTACAACTACGGCTTAAGGGCATTAGGACCAGCACATTATGGGCCAGGAAGGTATGCACAAGGAACAAACGCAACAGGTGGCTTAGGGCCACATGGAAAAGATTTATTAGTAAAAATGGAATCCTTAGGGATTATATTAGATGCGACACACTTATGTGATGATAGCTTTTGGGAAGCCATGGAAATTTTCAACGGGTCTATTTGGGCTAGTCATCAAAATAGTCGATCTCTTGTTAATCACAATCGTCAATTTACTGATGAGCAATTTAGAGAAATCATTCGAAGGGGAGCTGTGATTGGCTTACCATTAGATGCTTGGATGATGGTTCCACATTGGGTGAGAGGAGTTTCAAATCCCAAAGACATGAAAGTGGATTTAAATGTCATGATAGACCATTTAGTTCATATTTGTAGCCTTGCGGGCAATACAAATCATGTAGGAATTGGGACTGATTTAGATGGTGGGTTTGGCACTGAACAATCACCAATGGATATTAAATCCATAGCTGACCTACAAAAGATTCCAGATTTGCTATTAAAAAGAGGTTTTTCAAATGACGATATTACCAAAATTTGTCATCAAAATTGGATTGATTTTTTAGTTAAACATTGGAATTAACTATTATACAGATCCCGGGGGAGGACTGTATGAGGTCCAACCGCCATCCACGATTAAGGTTTGACCTGTAATTTGCCTTGAATTATCTGAAAGCATAAATAATATAGCATTTGAAATATCGGATACATCAGCTATTGAACCCATTGGAGTTATTTTAGTCCATTGATCTTCGAAGTCTTCAATTAAAGCAGTTCTTTCTGTAAGGGTAGCGCCCGGTGAAATAGCATTTATACGAATACCTAATGGAGATAATTCCACAACTAAATTCCTTACCAACTGGATTAAAGCTCCTTTTGTCATGCCATAAGCCACTAAATCAGGATGGGCTTGATGACCAGTAACTGAAGTTGTAACTACAATGGATCCTTTTGATTTACTTTCTTTTAATAATTTGGCAATGAATTGTATCAAGAAAAAAGTACCTGATACATTTACTTTTAATAATAAATCCATGGATTCCCTCGGATAATCAAGGAAATTACCAAAAGTGGTAATTCCACTATTGCAAATACAACCATATAAAGTTCCTGGTGTATTATTAATGGTTTTAGCTAAATCACTCAAAAATAATTCGCTACTTGAATCACCTAAGATTCCCAAATGGTTTGTTAACGAATGTTTTTCTAATTGCAGGGAAGCTGATTTAAAAACAGAAGAATCAATTTCGTTCCATATGACAAAATAACCTTCTTTGCATAATTGGATAACTACTTCTAAACCTATTCCCTGACCAGCACCTGTGACAATTACTTTCTTCATTTTAGTGTGAGTCTCTCGTTACTTTTGAACCTGAACCACCCTTTAAAAAATCAAAATCGGCACCCACATGTGCCTGCTCCACGCGATCAATAAACAATCCCACATAACCTCTTATTGATTTTACTGGTACAAATGGATTGTCTACTTTTCTTTTGGCCAATTCTTCTTCACTAACTTCCCAATGAATACTTCTATTGTTTAAGTCTAATTCAATAAAATCTCCATTTTCAACCCAATTCAATGGTCCACCAGCAGCGGATTCAGGACTTACGTGTAAAATAACAGTTCCATACCCTGTGCCACTCATTCGACCATCTGAAATTCTGACCATGTCTTTTACTCCCTTTTCCAACAATTTTTTCGGAATACCCATATTACCCACTTCAGCCATACCAGGATAGCCTTTGGGACCTACATTTTTCAGAACCATGACTGAATTTTCGTCAATATCTAAATCAGGCAAATCGATTCGAGCGTGATAATCTTCAATATTCTCAAAAACAACAGCTTTTCCTCGATGTTTAAATAAAGATATAGAAGCAGCTGATGGTTTTACAACAGCTCCATTAGGAGCTAAATTTCCTTTTACAACGGCTATACCTGAATCTAGTTTAAAAGGTTCATCATACGTTGATATGATATTACTGTCATAAATGGGGGTATTTTCAATATTCTCACCGACCGTTTTACCATTGACTGTAATAGCATCTGTATGCAAATATTTTTTCATTTGATTCATTAATGCAGGTAAACCTCCTGCATAATATAAATCTTCCATAAAATGTTCACCTGAAGGCTGAATATTAGCCAATAATGGTATTTGTCTTGAAAATTTATCAAAGTCGTTCAAATCTAATTCGACCCCGATTCTACCTGCAATTGCTAGTAGATGAATAACGAAATTGGTTGAACCGCCAGTAGCCGCATTAACTCTAATCGCATTCTCGAAAGCTTGTCTAGTTAGAACTTTAGATATTTTTTGATCTTCATTAACCATTTCCACGATTCTCCTGCCTGAATTTTGAGCTAAAACCTTTCTACGAACATCTGCGGCTGGAATGGCGGCATTTTGAGGTAAACTTAAACCTAAGGCTTCAACCATAGTTGCCATTGTGGAAGCTGTCCCCATAACGGCACAATGACCAGGGGTTCTTGCCATACAGGCCTCTGCTTCTACAAATTCCTTTTGAGTCAATTCCCCTAATTTATAGGCTTCAGCAAAACGCCAGACATCAGAGGTGCCTATATCTTTTCCTTTAAATTTGCCTTTCATCATAGGTCCCCCAGAAATAACTAATGTAGGAAGATCCACACTACAAGCACCCATAACTAATGAAGGGGTCGTTTTATCGCAACCACACATCAGAACAACTCCATCAATTGGATTTGCCCTGATGGATTCTTCCACATCCATACTAGCCAAATTCCTAAATAGCATGGCGGTCGGTTTAATTAGCGTTTCACCCAATGACATCACGGGAAATTCAACTGGAAATCCGCCGGCCTCAATGACTCCTTTCTTGACAAATTCTGCAAGTTCTCTAAAATGTGCATTACAAGGTGTTAATTCAGACCAAGTATTGCATATACCAATCACGGGTTTTCCTTGAAAATAATCATCTGGAATACCTTGATTTTTCATCCAAGCTCTATAAATAAAGCCATCTTTTCCAGTTTTACCAAACCATTGTTGCGAGCGTAAATTTTCTTTATTCATTTTCAAAATCTAAGGTTTTATTTAACACAAAGCTATTATCCGGACCTAATGAATAATAGCACAATCGAACTCCATTTATTAAATCAGAATATTGGTCATTTTTAAATTGAAAGGAGCGTACGATATTAGACTTAATAAAATACAGAGAATCCTTGCCAGCATAACCAAATTCTTGCCTACCCATTAAATTAGGAAATTTTATTAAAATAAAAGAATTTTTACTGTATTCATAGCCATAAATTTTAAATCGATGCATTTCATCTTCTCCATACATCCAAAATTCAGGAAGCTGATTGTTGTTTAAATCAGAGCTTATTATATCTTTTATTTTGAAATTTTTATATTTTTTTTCAAATACCAACTGATGACTTTTAAATATTTGAAAATTTATATCAGCTGTTGATTTTTCCACCTTAGCCTCAAAATCCTCCACTTGCGTACTGTAAGTAGGAATTATCTGCTTCAAAGTATCGGGTAAAGATTTTAAATTAGAAATAGAATCTATAGCTGAATGGACTATTTTCTCATCATTGAAATCATATGACAAGGTACTCCGATCAATCAAATCTAGATTAATGATAAAATAAAGAATATACCCTAGAAGAAAAATTATCCCAATAAATATAAAAGATTTAATGTGCCGCATCAATTGTTTTCTTTATAATGCCCATGGCCGTTTCTAATGATTTTCTAGTGCAAGCAATGTTTATTCTAATAAAATTATTACCTAAAAATTGATCACCACGTAGAACATGAAGGCCATTTTTATACAATTTTTGTTGAAAATCACCTACTATTTCAGCGTCATATTGAATCCATGCTAAGTAAGTAGCTTCTAATGGCAACATTTTAAGATGTTCAATTTGATTAATAAACGCTAAAAGCAACTCATGGTTAATCCTTAAATATTCAAGTAAATGATCTAACCAGGCATTTTTCATGGTCAAACTTGTTTCCATTATTTCTATGCTATGCCTTGATAGCATAGGAAAAATACCCTGTGTATGCTTGATGAATTTTTCTCTAATTTGTACATTCGGAATAATAGCAACTGCACCACCCATTCCAGCTGTGTTATACGTTTTTGATGTAGCAAAAAAGGAAATGGAAGGAAAATCGTTGGGCAAAAGATTGCCTATGCAAATATGTTTTAGGTTTTTTTGTATTTGTAAGTCAGCATGAATTTCATCCGATAATATCATGCAATCATACCGATTACATAAAGATATAATTTTATTAATTTCCTTTTTAGTAAAAACTGTTCCGCCTGGATTATGTGGATTGCAAAATAAAAAGACTCCAGGTTTTTTTTTCAATTGCTCTTCGAATTCCTTAAAATCATATACCCATCTTCCATCTATTTCGACCATATTAAAGGTCAATAAGGGTCTATTGACCCATTCGGGAATTAAATGAAATGGGTGATAAACAGGAATAGCCGTTAATATACTTTGTTGGCTTGAAACAAATGTAGCACAGGCTAGCGTTAAACCAGGTACGATACCTGGAATCCACACTTGCCAATCAATGGACGTATCCCAATCATATGAGTCTTTAATTTTGGCTTGATAAGCTATTTTTAGCGAATTAGGTACCAAGGAATAACCTAATACTCCATGTTCGTTTATGGTATTTATCGTATCGATTAAGTCGTCTGCTACCTGAAAATCCATATCAGCGACTGGCATAGGTAAAATATCTTTTCCTCGATATAAAGGATTATCCCATTTCAAACTATTGGTATTGGTCCGATCAATTTCTTGATCAAAATTATATTGAGTCATTTAAATGGTAGGTCTGTAAATTTGGAATCCTTTAATTTTTCGATTTTTCAATAAATATTCATCTATAGTTAAATCAGAAATGCAAACAATTTTTTTTTCTTGAGAAGCATGAAGAATGTACTTTTTATTATTCTTAATATAGACAAATCCTACATGCTTAAAATCTAAATCATTACGGGTAGCTAAAAAAGCAATAACATCTCCATTTTTCAATCCATTACTGAAATTACTTTTCTGAATAGAATCAAAATAATAAAAATTTTTACGACTTATGGTAGATTCAATATTTTTCAATTTCAATAAATCTATCTGATTACTAGTTGTATTTTGAGATATAAAACGAATGTTTTTCTGAATGGATTTTGAATTGGTTGAATTGTTTATTGGAATAAGAAAATTCATCTGCACTAATTTATCGAGGCCAGACGTTAAATAATGATTTCTATTCTCATAGGATATAGAATCATTATAACGGATTTTAATCAAGTTATCAATAAACTTATCGGTAGATCCTCCAGAAAAATATAAGGCCAAAATGTTTTCTACATAGGTGACACAATCAAAATCAGAAAAAGAGAAATAAATTTTCTCCGGATTAGATGGTGATAATCGATTAGCTTTATAAGGGCGTCTAATAAAGTATTCCCCAATCAAAATCGGATTTTTATACTGAATGCTTTTTTCAATTGTATGTTTTAGTTTGGGAGGAATATCTTCAATAGATTGAGCTAAAATAAAATTCGAGGTAAGAGTAAACAAGAAAAACATCAAATTACCTATCACGTTTTTCATAAATAAACTTATATAGAATCTTCTTTATTGACAGAAATATGAGTAAAAATAAGAATTTGGTACAAGTTAAACGAATCCTTTTAGATTCAAAAATGTACAAACAATCAAATAGCTTTAAATATATAGGTGCTATTGGGAGAAATAAAGATCTCCTTTTGCACGAAAATTTTTGGTGGTTCCAAAAACGTTTGGGGTGGAATAAATGCCTGATGGAGTTCCCATACAAAATCTTTACTTCCCATCAATTCTAAAGCTAATTCAGGAATTCTTAATGAAAAACGTAAAATTTCTGTTGGGTGAAAATTATTGATAAACAGTAATTGTTCATCAGGTAAATGTCTTAAATAAGCATAAACAAATTGACATGGATAACTATCATCTTGTGCATATTGCAAATCAAAAAAATGCCCAAATTGGACAGCATTTGAATCTTTAACGAACATAAATAATTGTTGGTAAAATTGATCTAACGCTATTTCTTGATTGCTTAATAATTCATAATTAAATTGACCCTGATTTAACCACCTTTGATGCGTATCGACACGCCAAAAATCGTACATCGTAGTACGGTCTTTCGCATCATTAAATCCTTCTATTTCATTCGACATTTCTCCAAATTCTTGACCAAAATAGATCATAAATGGACCCCCATGTAAAGTGGAAGTGATAATCATGGCAGGAATCGTACTCCAAATATTGTGGGCTGCAAAACCCTCAGAATTGATTCTAGTTTCATCATGATTCTCTAAAAATCGTAACATTTTATTAGAAAATCCTCCCGATTCATGCTGCCATACATGAGTAATTGCACTCGTATGCGCATCATTATTTGATTCCATTAAACTTCTTAATGAATCATACATCCCTACTTTATCATATAGGTAGTCAAAATGGCCCTTTTCTAAATAATTAGCATATACGTGAGGTTGATAAATTTCTGCTATAAAAATCACGTTGGGATTTATCGCTTTTATTTGGGGAATAACAAAGGCCCAAAATTCCACAGGAACCATTTCCGCCATATCACAACGAAAGCCATCCATACCTAAATTAGTCCAATAAGATAGTACTTCAAGCATCTTAACCCATGTATCAGGGATAGGATCAAAGTGAATATGCCCATGATTGTGAACATCTATTCCATAATTTAATTTGACCGTTTCGAACCAATCGTGAAGGGTAGGCTCAGGAGAAAAAACATTGTTACCACTAGCTCTGGCAGGTATTTCAACATAAGGCTGGTTAATTTCTTCATTTACTGAATTATTAGGGACAACAAATTGAGTACCTGGTAAATAATAAAAATTATTTTGAGGAGAAAAAGTGACATCCTTACGATCATTGAAACCAAAATCAACAATTCCTTCCGGTTTTTTATCAGAATGATATTGTCTAGCTAAATGATTAGGAACAAAATCTAGAATTATTTTTAAGTGATTATCATGAATTCGGTCAACCATTAACTGAAATTCTTCTAAACGGTTTTGAGGATTATCAGCTAAAAATGGATTAACATCATAATAATCTTTAATGGCAAAAGGCGACCCGCATCTACCTTTAACAATAGACGGATGATCCATGGTGCATCCAAACTTAGATAAGTCTTCTTTTGTGGCATGCTCAATAATTCCCGTCGGGTATAAATGCGTGTATCCCTTATTAAATAATACTTTTAAAGCATTATTTGAAACATCACTAAATTTTGTAGAACCATTGGTGGATGCATTGCCATCTTTTTGAGGATTCGTTTTTGTATTACCCCAAAGATGAAACATCATCTGATATATAATAAACTTATTTGACTTGATTGACATTAAAATAATTTAAGTCCTTATATAATAATAAGATTCATTAAAACGGGTAACAATCAAAAATGATGAATTAATACGTCAAGCAGCAGCATTTATAGCACCTAAATGATTAATTAAGTAAGTCTAAATCAGGAGTGGATTGATCAATTAAAGAAACTCCTCCACGATCTTTTCTGGCAATTCTTGAATAAAGACCAATTTCCTGACTGAATAAAAAAGTGAAAAATAATTTAACAAAAGAGGTATGAAAATATAGATTATTGTAAAATTCTGGCGCAATTTCCTTTAGTTTAGGTAAATTATTCCATGGGATAGAAGGCATATCATGGTGCTCGTTATGGTATCCAACATTCATATTAATTGAATTAAGACCTCCATAATAACTAAAAGTTTCTTGTTTTTTATCTAAGACTAGAAAATGCTCTTGTATCCATCTAGCACCCAGTGGGTGCAAACCTACAGAAAATAAAAAACTAAATCCAAGATAAGCTAAAGCAGACCAACCCCAAAAATAAACAACTAAGGCATCGAATATTAATTGAACCGCAATGTTCATAATAACATATCGATCAAAAGTTGCCAATTCTATGCACCTAATTGTTCGAATAGCCTGAAAAAATGGAAATAAAAATAACCAGATCATTTTTCCAATAAAGAAGTTATTAATCAATTTAGCTTCCCAATAATCAGGCAAATCTGCATCCAATTCATGGACACCTTGAAAAGCATGATGTTTCAGATGAAAATTTTTGAAGGATATAGCGGTGGGAGCCAATGAAGGAAGATTAGCGACAATTCCAGCAAGCACATTCCAAGTTTTTCCCTTGAAAATCAAATTATGTGCTGATTCATGAATACAAACAAATAACGTATGCACTGGAAAAGCTCCAATAAACCATGCAGCAGCCACAATAATCCACCAAGAATAATCTTTGATGAAATAAGCCATCGTAATTTGTATTAATACACATGCCACAATCCAATACATCGTATTAGGATTCTTCCCAATTAATTTCTTGACCTCTGGGTGTTTTTTAATTATTTCACGTGTCCGATTGCGATGCGGTTCTGATTCATTAACCCAAATAAAATCGTTTAATTCTTCCATAATTAATTATTAAATATCACAAATATAAGAAGAGAAAAATACTTTCTAATCTATATGAACAAACTATGTGACAATATGTCATAAATTCTTTGAGAAATATTTTATGGCATTATCCTTGTATTGTATCGCGGAAATTAAATAAAATTAATCATGGGAAAAATTATTGGAATTGATTTAGGTACCACCAACTCATGTGTGGCGGTTATGGAAGGTAGCGAAGCAGTAGTAATTGCGAATTCAGAAGGTAGAAGAACAACCCCTTCAATCGTTGCTTTTTTGGATAATGGTGAACGCAAAGTGGGAGATCCAGCAAAACGACAAGCTATTACAAATCCTCAAAATACGATTTCATCTGTCAAGAGATTTATGGGCAAAAAGTACTCTGAAGTTAGTTCAGAGCTAAAAACAATTTCATATTCAGTTGAACAAGGAAATAACGATACACCACGTGTACGAATAGGTGATCGTCTTTATACACCACAAGAAATATCAGCTCAAATTTTGACTAAGATGAAGCAAACAGCTGAAGATTACTTAGGTCAAACAGTATCAGAAGCTGTTATCACAGTTCCAGCTTATTTTAACGATGCAGAACGTCAAGCTACTAAAGAGGCGGGGCAAATTGCAGGACTTGAAGTTAAACGTATTATCAATGAGCCTACGGCCGCAGCTTTAGCTTATGGTGTAGATAAAAAAGGACAGGATATGAAAATTGCTGTCTTTGATTTAGGTGGAGGTACTTTTGATGTTTCCATATTAGAATTAGGTGATGGGGTATTTGAAGTGAAATCTACGGATGGAGATACTCATTTAGGTGGTGATGATTTTGACCAAGTCATTATCAATTGGCTAGCGGAGGAATTTATTTCAGATGAAAATATCGACCTTCGTAAAGATCCAATGGCACTTCAAAGGTTAAAAGAAGCCGCTGAAAAGGCAAAAATTGAACTAAGTTCTAGCGCAAGTACAGAAATTAATTTGCCATATATTATGCCTGTAGATGGCATTCCCAAACACTTAGTACGTTCGTTAACAAGAGCTAAATTTGAGCAATTGGCAGACAGTCTAATTCGACGTACCCTAGAGCCTTGTAAGCGTGCGATGAAAAATGCATCTTATTCTAATGCTGATATTGATGAAGTTATATTAGTAGGAGGTTCAACGCGTATTCCAAGAATACAAGAAGAGGTTGAAAAATTCTTTGGAAAAAAACCATCAAAAGGGGTTAATCCAGATGAGGTAGTGGCCATCGGTGCAGCTATTCAAGGAGGTGTTTTAACGGGTGAAGTAAAAGATGTTTTATTATTAGATGTTACTCCTTTGTCATTAGGGATTGAAACGATGGGTGGTGTTTTCACCAAATTGATTGAATCAAATACCACGATACCAACAAAAAAATCTGAGACTTTCTCCACCGCAGCTGATAATCAACCTTCTGTTGAGTTAAATGTATTACAAGGTGAAAGGCCAATGGCGAAAGATAACCGTTCTTTAGGTCGTTTCCATTTAGATGGTTTACCACCCGCTGCAAGAGGAATTCCTCAAATTGAAGTAACTTTCGATATTGACGCAAACGGTATTTTACAAGTTTCAGCTAAAGACAAGGGAACTGGTAAAGAGCAAAAAATCAGAATTGAAGCCTCTAGTGGGTTAACTGATGAAGAGATTGAGAAAATGAGAAATGAAGCAAAAGCAAATGAGGCAACGGATAAGATTGAGAAAGATCGCGTGGAGAAAGTAAATCAAGCGGATGCCTTAATATTCCAATCTGAAAAACAATTGAAAGAGTATGGAGAAAAATTGTCTGAAGGAAACAAATCTGCTATTGAGACAGCCCTATCTGAATTGAAAATAGCTCATGCTTCTCAAGATCTAGCTTCCATAGACACTAGCTTAGAAAAGCTAAATACAGCATGGACAGCTGCTTCACAAGAAATGTACGCAAATACGCAAGAAGGTGGTGAACAGCCACAGCCAAATGGAGAATCTCCTTCAGATGACTCTGCTGAAGATGTAGCATTCGAAGAAGTAAAATAAAATTCAAAATAATAGTGTAAAGGCTCCATTTTTCAATGGGGCCTTTTTTTTACAGATTAGTCCTCACAATTCCATCCCAAAGTTTAATCCTAGCTTTCAAAGAACCTATTGCTGCATCTGTTGCCCTGTTCCAAGCATTAGGATCATCTTGACACAATTGAGAAACCATGGAAGTAGCTAAATGAGAATGATGTCCTCCGTCCACTTCAATATGCCTTTCCAAATAATAGGTAAGTGTTTTTACCTTATCAGGCGATTGATTACGCAATTGATCCAATATTAACTGAAACATATCAGGTATTAAATCTTCTCTCCCAAAAGTAAAAATAGCTGCTATTTCTTCTATCGTGCCATGAAGGATACTTGAGAAAGTAAACGTTAAAAATTCATGAATACTCTCGGGAAGATTAAATGAAGGAAGCGCCAATAGAAATTCTTCAATTGATTTATACTGCTTAAATGACATTAGGGCAGGAGGGAGCATAATAGTTAATTCATCCATTGCTCTTATATATAAATCAAAATGACTAATATATCCACCTTCAGGATCTATGTCTGACTCTTCACCTAATACAATTTCATTAATTAAATACCTGGTTTCAGCTGAACCCTTTGGGAACCACAATGGGTCTACCGATGTTAACTCGACCTGTAGTTTTTTAACTAAAGACATAAAGTCCCAAACTGCAAAAACATGATTTTGCATGAATATGGTTAAATGTTCTTTGGATTGTATATAAGAATTAATCGGATGATTTCTTAGGATTTCTTTAAGAGGAGCAATGCTTTTTTGTAATTCAATTAAATTCGACATTTTAATTAGTATGTATGGGTTTTTGTCTATTTTTTAAAAAACTCCCATCTCTTGAACTATTATAAGCAATAATTTCAGAAACGATGGATAAGGCTATTTCATCAGGACCCTCAGCACCAATATCTAAACCAATGGGGCCAAAGTAATTACTTTGTAATTGATTAACAGACAATAATTCTAATTGTTTTATAATTTTATTCATTCTTTTTAATGGGCCTAAAACACCAATATAACCGCTAAATTCAATCGAATTTAAATACTTTAAAATCGCTACATCTCGATCAAAATCATGCGTCATTAAGACTACAGCATCATGGGCATTTATCTTAAATGAATCATCCCAATGGTAAAAGGATTGTACTTTTTTTTTAAGCAATGAATTCATTTTTAATGGATTACCTACCCAACAAACATCCCAAGAAAGGTAATCACAGAGCTCAATCATACTTTTCGAATCAAATAAATGACCATATAACACAACCCTAGGTATTGCCGGCAAATATTCAATAAAAAATACTTTTTCATCGATGACTTTGCATTGAGATTGATGTAGATTCAATACTTGATCCAACTCTTCTTTTGTAAAAACAGAAGCAAATAATGCTGATGGTTTATGGTGCTTAATATAACCTGAATGGGTATTATCTAACTGAAAAACATGTTCCAACAAGATAGGTTCATAATTTTGAATATGAACCATCAGTATATTCAATAAATTTTTTGCGTATTCAAGATCAGGACATATTAGGATTTCGATCAGGCCATTACAACCTAAACCAACCCCTAATTCAAATGGATCATCATCTCGAGTATCGTATTTAACTAATTTGTTTTGATTACTCAACATGGCTAATTGAGCCTTTTTCAACATATCACCCTCAAGACATCCACCACTGATTCCTCCGTGCCAATCTCCGTTTTCATTAATTAGCATCCTTGCTCCAGGACGTCTATACGCAGAACCATCCACATGAATAACGGTAGCAATAGCAAATTTTACCTCAGATTGAATGTAAAGAGTAATTTGGTCTATAAATAATTTTATTTCCTTCACTTCGTTATTTTAGCTAATTTTTCAGATAAATATTGAATTAGAAAATTCACGTCACTTTCAGTCGACATGTAACTCAATGAAATCCTAAGCGTACTTAAAGCTAAATCTCTGTTGTGTCCCAAGGCAGTTAGTACATGAGATGGATTTGTTGATTTTACATTACATGCAGAACCATTGGATATAGCAATAGACGTCAAAGAATTTAATAAATCCTCCCAATAAACACCATGAATTGAAAAACTAAGAAGAGATGAGATTGTATTAGAGCTATTCGAATTAATCAAAATTTTGCTCTCATAATTACTCAAAAGTTCATTTATTATTTTTTCTTTAAAGTGAAATAGAGTTTCACTACAACTTAAAATTTGAGGAATAAAGGTAAAAGCATAACCTAGGCCAACAATCAGTGGTACAGGCAATGTACCCGACCTGATTCCACGTTCTTGACCACCGCCATGAACAAGAGGAATGATTGTCATACTAGGGTGCATTATTAAACCACCTACACCTTTGGGTGCATAAATCTTATGGCCTGAAAAACTCAATAAATGAGGCAAATTAGCAAAATCTAATTCGATTTTCCCAATGGCTTGTGTAGCATCTGAATGAAAACAGATCTGATGATCATCACAAATTTCCTTAAAAGCTACATAATCAGAAATAGTTCCAAGTTCATTATTAACCATCATCAGCGATACCAACAACGTATCTTCTTGAATGCCCTTGGATAAACTCTCTTTAGTTATCTGCCCTTGCACATCAGGTTCTAGATATGTTACCGAATATCCCTCCCTTTCTAATTGGGAAAAAATCTCAAGCACGGCTTTATGCTCAATTTTTGAAGTAATTAAATGCCCCTTAGATTTCCCATTTAAAAAACCTTTTATGGCTAAATTATTTGATTCAGTTGCCCCAGAAGTAAAAATAACTCCACTTGGCTTGACCTTAAAATATGCAGCAATTTGATTCCTTGACAAATCAATTGCTTCTTGCGCTAACCAACCAAAATGATGTAAATTTGAACCTGGATTACCATAATGAGTTGAAAAATAAGGCAGCATCTTATCTAATACCTCCGAACGAACGGGAGTAGTAGATGCATAATCAAAATAGATAGGTAAACTCATTTGTTACAGGAATGGTAACAAAGATAAGTGTAAAAAAAAAGTCCCGAATGTTTCCGGGACTTTTTTTTATGATAACTTGGATAGTACAGCTTTAAATGCTTCAGGATGATTCATAGCTAAATCAGCGAGTACTTTGCGATTCAAAGTCATACCTGATTTATTGTATTTACCCATAAAGGCAGAATAAGATAAACCTTCTTGTCTTGCTGCTGCATTGATACGCTGGATCCAAAGTCCTCTAAAATCTCTTTTCTTAACTTTTCGATCGCGGTATGCGTATTGCAAACCTTTTTCTACTTTGTTCTTAGCGACAGTCCAAACATTTTTTCCTCGACCGAAAAAACCCTTCGCTAATTTTAAAATCTTTTTTCTTCTAGCTCTTGAAGCTACATGGTTGACACTACGTGGCATAATTAAATTTGTTTTTTGAATTCAGGCGGCTCAAATGGAACTCTTTTTTGCCTTAATTCTGGTTGAACAATAACTGAAAACTGATTATGAAAGTCCTAATAATAAACTTACACGACCCATATCAGAAGGGGAAACTAACGTAGCATGAACTAAATTACGCTTTTGTTTAGTTGTTTTTTTTGTTAGGATATGGCTATGAAAAGCATGCTTACGCTTTATTTTTCCAGTTCCTGTAACTTTGAAACGTTTTTTCGCTCCAGAGTTGGTTTTAATTTTTGGCATTCTATTAAGTATTAAATGTAAAAATTGGAATGCAAAAGTAAAAAAATTACCTTGAAATTCCACTATATAAAAAAATTATTTCTTTTGAGCTTTTGGGGTAAATATGATACTCATCCGCTTTCCTTCTAATTTTGGCATATCATCAGGTTTTCCTACATCTTCAAGACCCTTAGCAAAATTCAATAATAGCATTTCACCTCTTTCTTTAAAGACAATTGTTCTACCCACAAAATGAACATAAGCTTTCACTTTCGCGCCCTCCTTGAGGAAATTTACTGCATGTTTTAATTTAAAATTAAAATCATGTTCATCTGTATTTGGACCAAAACGAATTTCCTTAATGACAGTTTTGGTTGCATTTGCTTTGATTTCCTTTTGTTTTTTCTTTTGATCATACTTGAATTTAGCATAATCAATCACTTTGCAGACAGGAGGAACAGCATTTGGTGAGATTTCCACTAAATCTAGACTTTGTGCTTCAGCTAGCTCAATAGCTTTTGAGAAAGAATAAACACCTTGCTCAATGTTTTCTCCGACTAATCTAACTTCTTCTACTCCGCGAATTAATTGATTTATTCGATAAGGCTCTTCTTCTCTTCTATTTCCTCGGTAATTGTTATTGGGGCGTAAAGCCATAAATTATTGTTTATTTTTAATGTTTAATTAAATCAATTCGAAATCTAATTCAAAAATCACGTATTTGCAAACTTAAGCCATGTATCCTAGCTAAAATACTTAAATTATCATTTTTCATAAGTTAATTGGCTCATTTCTTCTTGAGCTAAATTCATGAAAGACTCGATCGTCATCGATCCTAAATCTCCTTGACTCTTTTTCCTTACGCTAATCATTCCTTCCGCTTCCTCTTTTTCACCCACAATGATCATAAATGGTACTTTATTAACTTCTGCGTCTCTAATTTTACGTCCAATTTTCTCATCTCTGTGGTCTACATAGCCACGTAAATCTTTTTCTTGAAGTCTTAAATAAATCTCATTCGCATAATCCTCATACTTTTCAGAAATAGGTAATACAGCTAATTGATCCGGTGAAAGCCATAATGGGAAATTTCCTGCAGTATTTTCAATCAAAATAGCAACAAATCGCTCTAAAGAACCAAAGGGTGCCCGATGTATCATCACAGGTCTATGTTTATGATTATCTGAACCTGTATACTCCAATTCAAATCGCTGAGGTAATTGATAATCTACTTGAATAGTACCCAACTGCCATTTTCTACCCAGTGCATCCTTAACCATAAAATCAAGTTTAGGCCCATAAAATGCCGCTTCACCATACTCAATGGTAGTCGGTAAACCTTTTTCTTTGGCGGATTTTATAATAGAAGCTTCCGCACGATTCCAATCATAATCATTACCTATATACTTTTCTCGATTTTCCTTGTCTCTTAACGAAATTTGAGCGGAATATTGATCAAAACCTAAGGCCTTAAAGACATATAAAACTAAATCAATTACCTTCATAAATTCATCTTCCACTTGATCAGGCCGACAAAAAATATGCGCATCATCTTGTGTAAAACCTCTTACTCGAGTCAATCCGTGCAATTCTCCTGATTGCTCATAACGGTAGACAGTACCAAACTCGGCTAAGCGTAAAGGTAAATCTTTGTAACTCCGAGGTTTGGTTTTATAGATCTCACAATGATGTGGACAGTTCATTGGCTTTAAGAAAAATTCTTCATTTTCATCCGGTGTGTGAATAGGCTGAAATGAATCCTTTCCGTATTTTGCATAGTGGCCAGAAGTTACATAAAGTTCTTTACTAGCAATGTGGGGAGTAATGACAGGAGAATATCCAGCTCGTACTTGTGCACGCCTCAAAAAATTCTCCAATCTTTCTCGTAAAATAGTTCCTTTAGGTAGCCACAAGGGCAAACCTAAGCCTACTTTTTCAGAAAAAGCGAATAATTCTAACTCCTTGCCTAATTTTCGATGGTCACGTTTTTTGGCTTCTTCTAATAAATGTAGATATTCTTCTAGTTCCTTTGCTTTAGGAAATGTGATCGCGTAGATTCGAGTCATTTGCTTACGCTTTTCATCTCCACGCCAATAGGCACCAGCGACACTTAGAACTTTTACTGCTTTGATGAAACCTGTACTTGGAATATGAGGTCCTTTACATAAATCTGTAAAATTTCCTTGAGAATAAAAGGTAATCTCACCATCCGATAAACCCTGCAATAATTCTAACTTATATTCATCTTTCTTTTCTGTAAAATATTGTACAGCCTCTTTTTTTGAAATTTCCTTTCGAACATATTCCAACTTTTGTCGCGCTAATTCCAACATTTTATCTTCTATGGCCTTAAATTGTTCCTGTCCAAATTCGTGATCCCCTAAATCTATGTCATAATAAAAACCATTTTCAATGGCAGGGCCAATGCCGAATTTTGTCCCAGGATATAGGAATTCAATCGCTTCCGCCAATAAATGGGCTGAAGAATGCCAAAAAGTTTTTTTTCCTTCTACATCATTCCATGTAAGTAATTGTAAATGAGAATCTGCAAGAATAGGAGTGGATGAATCAACAACTTGATCATTTAATTTTGCGGCTAACACATTTCGGGCTAGGCCTTCTGATATACTTACTGCAATATCCATAGGCGAGATACCTTTTGAATATTCTTTAATTTGCCCGTCTGGAAAAATAATTTTAATCATCCTATCTAATTTTACGCAAGTTACGAATTTACCCCAAAATTAAGGCTCAATCGTCAATAAAGAATCTTTAACACTCAAGCTTGAATCCTTTAAAATTCCAAAATGTTTCATTTTCAACTGATAATACCTTGCATCATTTTTCAAAAGCAAATGAGCCGAATCCAAGGTGGATTGATAGGTATTCCGATCACCCAAATATAAATAACACTTTGACTTTAAAAATGGAACGTCTGCAAATGAGGTTAAATCAGGTTTAATTCTATTGAAATACAAAATCGCCTGCCTATAATTCCTATGCGACATATAAAAGTTGCCTATTTCAACATGTAAATAATCATTGTGATCAAAGATACCAGCGACTTTCTGGTATATTAATTCAGCCATTTTAACTTGATTTATTTGGTTTAAAAATCTTGCCCAGAATCGAAGAAGGTGAGGATCGTTTGGGTTTTCATTCATCAACTTTAACAATTGATTTTGATAAAGAAATTTAGAGGTAAAATTCAACGCATATTCAAAATAAATTCTTTGCAAACGGACATCATTCATTATATGTTGATCCATGTTTTTAACGAATAATGTACTCGGAACCTTTTTAAGTACACATAAATTTTTTAAAGTTGAATAATAAATTTGATCCTTCTGATTTAATTCTTTTTGAGGTATTTGATTTAAATAAAAATTGGCCAACGTCAGGTCATTAACTTTAATGGCTACATCGGCTAAAAAGAATAGTATTAATGATTGTTTCCCTACATTGGGCTTTATTAAATTGAAATAAGCGGTAGCAATTGTGTAATTTTCTAAATCAAAAGCAATCTGTCCAGCTAATAATAAATAATCTAAGTCTCTCGGAGAATATTTCAATGCTTTCAAAATATCCCTGTTCGCTTTTTTATATTGCCTTGCATCATATAGAAACTTAGCACGTAAATAATAAAGATGCGAAGATGAACCTTCCTCTATCACTTGATTTAAATAGGATATAGCTTTCTGAGTTTGACTTTTTTCAGAATTAAGTAAAGATAAAATGGTCTTCGATTCGGGAATAATTTCACCTTTAAAATCTTGGGTTGGCTCACAAGAACTTAAAAATAAAAAGATAAAAAAAAGTAAAAAAATCTCCTTCATTAAAATCCTAAATCTAAAACTAGTGGATAAATTTCAAATTGATTTAGTTGGGGCTTAAACAAAAATCGCACCCCCAATTCAAAACCCTGCGAAAAGCGTAAAACATGAAAATTGGAGGAAATATCTAAACCAATAGACTCATAGAATTTATAAACATCTAACTTAGTTGCATTGGGGACGCCTTTACCCACATCTACAAACATGTTGCCCTTGAATCGCGTGAAATATAATAATCTGCCTAGCTTAATCGACGTATTGGCTATTGGGAATTTATAATCTAACGATAAATTTGTCCAACGCTGATTGACTCCATATAAAAATCCTCTCGTAAAAATGAATGGACTATTGAAGTTGTAATTTCCTTTCATCTCTTGCTGATATGAGGCTTTTAATAAGAATCCATGATTTTTAAAGAATCCTGGCAAATAGATTTTCGCTTGAAATCCCCAAAGTTCAGCTTGCAATGATTGCTTAAAAGGCATTCCGTTCCAATACATATTTAATTGATAACCCAACCTGGATTGAAGGTCCCAGTGAGATTTAAACAATAATTTGGAATAATTGATTTGGTGAATCATAGACGAATAGGTTCCATCAAAAGCTTCTGACTTATATCGCAAGGGTAAATTATACCCGTCAACTTGAAACATAGAATAAGTACTTGACAGATATAACTGCTCTTGAAATGCACCCTGTGTTAATAACAAAGGAATTCGAACGCCTATATCCATTTTAGTTTGATTCCATTGATCCGACCTTAAACTATCTAATGGAGATCGTTTGTCAATATATAAGGAGGTATTTCTAGCACCTTGCTGAAAAGAAAAATCAATCACAGGAAACCATCCTTGATAGGATGCTCTTAGATACTTACTTCCGGTTTGCTCATTCACATCATAAATATACCCTAAACCCAATTGAAGGGTATTATTTAAATTTTTGGATAAAAGCCCTATATCAAGTTTATTAAATTGTGAATTAACTAAAGGTCCCCAAGCGTAAGGGTTAATTAAATTCCACCGACTATAGCTAGACACCTCTAAATTTTGTTGGTTCATCGCGGAAGCTATCGCGGGTGCTACTTCCATTCGGATATCAGTTAAATTAACTGGATAAGATTCACTTAAGTTTCCTAAGCAAATTTGGTTTCCTTTAGCCGTATAATTACTGAAAACAAATGGCTCCTTTGATATAGGTGAAAAAGATATAGAATAGGCCCCAAACTGACTTTGAGTTATATAATCAATCGACTGGTCTTTATAGTTCCACCGTGCTATTTGGTCTACTTTTGCTAAAGGTAAATTAAAATACACATGGTCATTATATAAAAAAGTAGAGGCAATATTAGTAGAACCAAAATCACGGACTGCAATCATTTTTTTTTGCAAAAAATCATACACAAGGATCTTTTTTCTACCACTATTGAGCAAAATAAAGGATATTAAACCACCGGTTGAAATTCGAGGTTGTATTATTTGGGTCGACGCATCATAGTTAAGCGTGTCAATTAATTCTTTTGTTTCTCGATCATGTATTTTCAAAGTAGAGCTTCCATTATTTTGCAATTCAATAAACGATACATATTTAGAATCTGGACTTATGCTTGGACAAATCCACTTTTGATTATTTGACCAATCATATTTTTGATGATTGCCTAAATCAAAAAATACCAATTTCGTTGATTGTTTTTGAGTCCACCTTGGATGGTACTTTATTTCTGACCAAACGACAAATTGATCTGAAGCGGAAAGCATATTGCTTGGGTATACGGGTCCCAATAAACACAATTTTCTTTCTCTAGCATTTTCAATTTCAACTAACGATGGAATTTCTTGAAAGGCCATTTTTATGGCAATCACTTTTCCATTGCTTATTTTTTGGGGATAATCGTAAGAGGAAAATCCTTTTGAATTTATTGGTGAAATGACGGAATATTTAGCATGGCCAACCGCCTGCTTAAGTGTATCTAATTGATTTTTTAAAATATTTCCCACAAATTGATCAATGCTAAATCCACTTTTGTTTTTTATTTGATTTGAAAATGAAAACAAACGAGGTTTATTTAAGGTCTTTTGCCAGATATGCCCAATCTCATCTAATCCATAGTCTTTTGATAGCTTATGCGTAATAAATTGACCAAAAACATAGTGATTGGGAACATTTTCCCGGTAATTCTTAGCCATTAACTTACTATAATTCGGTACTCCAAATTGCCACAAATAGGCGTTCAAAACATTAGAGAATTGCGGAATATTAGATCTTCCGACTTGATTGTTTAATCGAGTTTCAGTCTCAATGGCATCTCCTTCCCATACCCAATGAGGTATCAATAAATTACTATAAAGACCTTGACCATTGCTTCCCCAAAGGAATTTAAATATTCGACTGATCCCTGAAGTGGCTAATTCATTTTGATAAATATGCCTAATCTCATGAGCGCTTAATAGTGTAAGCCAATGATTAGTCGCTTGAAGGCTTGCATCTTGACTAGGTGTTGTGTAAAATTCACCCCTTGGAGCATAAAGGCTAATAAAGCCATTCGAATTCAATCCCTGATTTTGCAAAAGAATGGACCATTTATGAGTTAAATTCTTCGCTAAAATTTCGGCATCAGGCATTTGCGTAAACAAAGACCTTGCCGTTAAGAAAGCTAAAGAATCAGCCCCTTCAGGATAAATAATTCGTACAGGATTACTTTTAACATTTATTTGTTTAAAATGTACATTAGCTGGATTTTGATCTAATATTGGATATAATATTTGTGAAAATCCTGAAAATGATGAAATAACAAATACGTATAAAAAAACAATTCTTAAAACCATTTTAAGACTTGCTCGATGAGCCATTTAGTTTTAAAGGTATAAGGAGGATAAAAATTATTCAATAAGTTGGTATACTGTTTTAAAACTGATTTTTGATTTGAAAATTCTTGAAAACCATAAATACCACCAGATTTACCAATGCCCGAATGATTAACTCCACCAAAAGGTAAATTAGAATGACCAAATTGTATTAAACAATCATTGACTACACTCGTGCCAGAACTCGTGTTATTTAATATATAATCCGAAAACAAAGCATCTTTGGAAAAAACATAGAGCGCTAAAGGCTTTTCTTCTTTCGACAACTTTAAAATGATCTCAGATTCATCTTTAAATGTCAAAATAGGTAAAATTGGACCAAATATTTCTTCCTGCATTATCAACATATCATCGGTGCAATTGGCCAACAGGGTGGGAGCAATAAAGCAAGTAGATTCGTCCACCTCACCCCCGTAAATCAGGGTGGCTCCTTTGGCCTTGGCATCATCTAATAATTGACATATTCGATTAAAATGTCTTTTATTGACTATTCGAGCATAATCACTGCTATTTTGAATTCCTTTATTGCTTGAATCATAAAAAGATTTTATTGTTTCCTCTAAAGCGCCAATAAAAGAGTAATAAACCTTCTCATGAACATATAAATAATCAGGAGCAATACAGGTTTGTCCATTATTTAAAAATTTACCCCATGCAATCTTCTTAGCAGACGAATCGATGTCAACATCCGCCCCGATAATGGCAGGTGATTTACCACCTAATTCCAGGGTAACCGAAGTTAAATGTTTAGCCGCTGCCTGCATCACTACTTTTCCGATCGCTGGACTACCAGTAAAAAATATATGATCAAATTTTAGTTCTAACAAATATGTGGAAACCGTTGCATCTCCTTCAAATACAGCAACTTCACTTTGATCAAATAAAGAAAAAATCATTTTTTTGATAAATGACGAGGTATTGGGACTTAGCTCGGAAGGCTTTAATATCACTGAATTGCCAGCAGCAATGGCATGAACAAGTGGATTAATCGCTAAATTAAAAGGGTAATTCCATGGAGCGATAATTAAACAAAGACCTTTCGCTTCTGCCATAATGTAGCCTTGAGTTCCCAATAATAGGAGCGGTGTTCCTACTTTTTGGGGCTTCATCCAAGATTTTAAATGGCTTATGATATGAGCTATTTCTCTTTTTACTCCTAAAAGTTCGCCAATAACTACTTCAGAACTTGGCTTTTTAAAATCGGCAAACAATGCATCGTACAACTCTTGTTTGTGCGACAACATGTAATGCTCAATTGATTTTAATTTGGCAATGCGCTCTTCTGGACTAGAATTTTTTAGCCGTTGAAGGGATGCTTTTTGTAAAAAAAACACCTTATCAACAGCCTCTTCCATATTTATTTGTTCGTTCATCATAAATTCTCCTGAAATAAATCTCTTAATTTCATTTCTAATATATCAAAATAATTAGTGTTACCACTAGGTTTTCTAAGTGAATCTCCCGCTGTATACCAAAAACCATCCCCAGGAAATATAGAAAAAGTATTCGCTTTTTTCAAATCTTCAGTAGCCTTTTCATTGATAAATTCCGCTATAAATATTGCATTCATTAGATCTTGTAATTTATCCCAGTCTGAAATGATTTCGACTCTTCCACTTGCATCTGAATAAGTAAAATTGAGATTTGCAAAAGAAAGTTCCCCCTGATATTTATTCCAAGTTTCATCTATATTTTTAAACTGAAATCCCAAAAATAATGGGTATTCCTTTTCAGCCATCTCAAAAATGGCTTGCATCAATTCTTGAACTAAGTTTTCTTCAAATTCTAAAAATCGGGGAACAAAGGTGGATGAATTAGTCGCCTCAATAGCGATAAAAGGCTCGGCATCTTTAGGATCACATGACCCCGATTTATATTTAGAAAAGCTCAAGGCCAATCTATTTTTCCAAATCATCGGTAAATCACCTGACCATTCAAATGTATCTTCTAAGCTTAAACCTTCCGAAATCAATTCTTCGCTGGTAAAATCTTCCCTTTCTACATATTGTATATGCAAGGACAAAGACAATAGATCATTTTCAAAACCTTTAAAATCAAAAATAGCCTCAAAATGATAAGGGGCTGGAATATCACTCGGACTTTCATAGAAAAGTTTGAAATCTTTATTAATAAAATCCATCATGATAATTTTAAATTATTTACATACAAAGTTAATGTATTTGGTCGATCAATTTTTCCTGAATCAGTATATAAAAAATGGGGCAAAAATAAGAGTTGCTTCGGAACTTCCCAATTATCTAGATTGAGTTTCAAATAGTCCATTAGTTCCAATTTAAGATGAAAATCATTGGAGGTTTCAATCAACAAAACTAATTTTTGGCCATAAAAATCATCCGGTAAGCCACAAGCAAAAAGTTTAAACCCAAGTGAATGCTCTATTAAAAATTGTTGAGAACATTTTTCAATAATGGCAGGATTAATCTTTCTGCCCCCCGAATTTATTATAAAATCACTTCGGCCCATTATTCTAAATTGATTCGGAGTCATTAATTCAGCCATATCATTCGTATCAATCCATTTATTTAGGGTAGTAGGGGAATTTATGCTCAAGCATCCATTTGCATTAATTTTAATCTTTACCTCAGGTAAACATTGATAAAAATTAGTTTTCGCACTGATTAGCCTGTAAGCAATATGTGAAGCAGTTTCCGTCATGCCATAAGTTTGAAATATAGGCAATTGGATATCTTGGGTCAATAATTCCAAAGATGAAGTTAATTCTGATCCACCGATTAAGATTCCTTTAACATCTGAAAAAATGGAATATAAGTTGAATTTAGATTCCATAATTGTTGACCATTGGGTCGTAACAAAAGACGCGAGGTGTATTTCAATCGGTTTTTTAATGCCTTCTAAAGGGTTTTGTGACGGTTCAATGAGAACAATGTTTAACTTTAAAACTAGAGCCCTGACGAGGATTATGGCACCAGCAATATACTGAATAGGTAAACATAGTAAAGCATGATCTCCCTCTTTCAAATGAAGCCAAGATTGGGTCATCATAGCCGATTCAATCATACTTTTTCTAGCTAAATGAATGGGCTTTGGCTTTCCGGTAGAACCACTTGTCTGGAATAAAAACTCATTTTTTCCCGAGTTCCATTGTTGACAAAAATCAAATACTTCTTTTTGAAAAGAATTTAAGGGCTCAGGATAATTAGCTTGATGTGGATTAAATACGAGCATAAATTAACATTCTCTCCAAAATTAGCCAAACATTCTCTAATTTCGTGGGTTAATAAAGGATTCAAATATAATTAATACATATTAATGTCAGAAGAATCATTTTTAAATCCCATCAATCCAGAAAAGGTTGCACAAAATCCTGGATTACTTCCTTATGCGCATACGGCAGGTGGTGCCGTTATAAAGCCAGAAGATATGGGTAAAACCAAAGGGAGATCTGTGAAGGCCATGCGCCAACAAACCGATCGGCAAATGAACCAGCTTTATGAACAAATGGAAGTTTTAGCTAAACAAGCAAAACTTTTATCTGAACGTAAAGAAATCTCAGAAAGAATTTATGATGCTGCCATGGGTTTTGAACCTATCATTAGTGAAACCTATTATTTATACGAAAAAGAATCAGGTCAAGATTTATTATCTTTAGTAGCGCCAGAAGAATGGGGCCGATCTTTTAAGTATAGTAGATTTTTAGCTAAAGTAACATTGCTAGCAGATCACACTTGGGATGTCACTTACAACGATGATTTAAACAAGGAATAAAATGATAACAAAAGTAAATTGGGAGACCATTAAAGAATACAACGATATTTTGTTCCAATTTCATAACGGAATAGGAAAAATATCAATTAATAGGCCGCATAAGCATAATGCGTTTACTCCATTAACAGTACAAGAAATGTCTGAAGCAATGGAATTAGCACGCCAAGACACAAGAATAGGAGTCATTATATTAACTGGAGAAGGAGGGAAGGCTTTCTGTTCAGGTGGAGATCAAAGTGTTCGTGGAGATGGTGGATATGTGGGAAAAGACCAAGTGCCTAGATTAAATGTGTTGGATCTACAAAGGCAAATACGTACCATTCCAAAACCCGTTATTGCGATGGTAGCAGGCTGGGCGATCGGAGGAGGACACGTATTGCATGTGATTTGTGACTTAAGCATTGCAGCTGACAATGCTCGATTTGGTCAAACTGGACCGAATGTGGGTTCTTTTGATGGTGGTTTTGGCGCATCCTATTTAGCACGCGTCGTTGGGCAAAAAAAGGCTCGGGAAATATGGTATTTATGCGATCAATATGACGCTAAAGAAGCTTATGAGATGGGATTAGTTAACAAAGTGGTCCCCTTAGGCGAATTAGAAAGCACCACCATATCTTGGTGTGAAAGAATTTTGGAAAAAAGCCCATTAGCCTTAAGAATGTTAAAATCTTCATTCAATGCTGAATTAGATGGTCAAGCAGGTATCCAAGAATTAGCAGGAAATGCAACCTTATTGTACTATTTATCAGATGAAGCCAAAGAAGGAAAAAATGCTTTTCTAGAAAAACGTAAACCAGATTTTTCAAAATTTCCTAAATTTCCTTAAAATGAATTATTGGTTAGTAAAGTCAGAGCCTTTCAAATATTCTTGGGATGATTTCGTTAAAGAAAAGAAGTCTGTTTGGGATGGGGTAAGAAATTACCAAGCCAGGAATAACATGAAAGAAATGAAAAAGGGGGACTGGGTCTTCTTTTATCATTCAAATGAAGGAATGGAAGTCGTAGGTTTAGCTGAAGTAAAAAAAGAATATTATCAAGACCCTACCACTGAGGACCCAAGATGGGTCGTCGTTGAAATTGTTCCAATAAAAAAGCTCAATAAAACGGTTACCTTAAAAATGATGAAATCAGATGATCGATTGTCTAATTTAGCTTTAATAAAACAATCTAGATTGTCTGTTACGCCTGTTGGAAAACATGAATTTGATATTATATTAAGTTTAGCCGAGTAGTCCTATGAAATATCTATTTTTGACGGTTCTTTTACAAATGATAGCCTTAGAAATCTCTTATGGCCAAATCAATAATAAAAGAATAGAATTTCCCGCTCAAGGAAATGACCTTGAAACGTTCAATATTCCCATTGGTGATCAAGGGCTTATTGTTTTATCCCAATTAAATAAACAATCCTTTAATATCCGTAAATTTTCGACTGATTTAGAACAATTATGGAGCAATAATACCAATTTGGAGTCCAACTTAGACTATGTAACATCTAGTTTTGATGGAACGGTCTTATCATTATTATTTAGCCGGTTTAGAAGTAATTCCTATGTGATTTTCAGAGTAATGGTTGATTCAGGAGCTATAACTAAATATCAAATATATTCCGTGGACCGTATTGAAATTTCTAATTTCAAAGCCTTGAATTATTCCTTGTTTATTGGTGGAATGGTGAACAATCAACCCATTATCTTATTTACTAATTTAAAGGAGCGTAAAACTAGAATTTTACCGGCAGTCGTCAAAGGGCAGGCTGAGATTCAATCCATGGATTTAGATACCACCCAGCAACAAATTAATGTTACTTATTCGGTTGGTAATAAAGCAAAAGACTATCAATTAATCATTAAATCATTTGATGAGGATGGAAATCAAATTGGACAAGTATATATGAATCCAAGTGAGGAATTTGCGATGATGAATGGGAAATTGAATCAAATTAATGACTCCCTACAAGTTATAGTAGGTACTTATGGTCATAAAAATAGCATTGGCTCCTCTCGTGGACCTAGCTCACAAGGTTTGTATTTCAACTCATTTATCGATGGAAATATTGTAAAATCGACTTATTATAGTTTCACAAAATTCAATGATTTTTTCAACTTTTTAACTCCCAAACAAAAGGAGAGACAAGAGAAGCGAATCAAAGATAAAGAGATAAAAGGAGAAGATTTACGATTAGATTATCGCTTGCTAATGCATGATATCATAAAAAATGGAGAGAATTACATCATCATCGCTGAGGCATTTTATCCTGATTATAAATACAATAATTTTAGTCCCTTTGGTGGCTCTATGTTAATGGGTGGATTGGGAGGATTTTATTCCCCATATTGGACCATGATGAATCCATATCGTTGGGGATATGGAAATTATGGTATGTATTCGCCATTCTCAAGTTATTACAGTCCTTGGGGATATCGAGGATTTAATAGCTATGGGAACCAACAGCAATTCGATGGTTGGATTTATACGCATGCTGTTATCGCTGAATTAGATAAGGATGGTAAATTACTTTGGGATCATTGCATTGATTTAAATGATAATAGAGAGGAGAAACTTATTCAAAAAATTAAAGCCTCTGTGGTAGATAATACCGTTTATTTATCTTACCATCAAAATGATCAAATAATTACTAAATCCATTTCAAACTATGGAAAAAATGAAAACATACGCGTGCAAGAAATTATTCCAGAAGATAAATTAGAAAAAGTTAGAAGAACTGTAAAATCCGAAATCAACTATTGGTATGGTCCATATTTCATAGCCAATGGATATCAAACAATTTCTAATCAAGAAGACGGCCGACGTAGTGTGTTCTTTTTAAATAAAATTCAAATCAATCCATAAATTGAAAAATACACCAACCATCGCCATTGATACTCCAAAATTTTGGGAGAAATCGTATGTATTAATTGATTCTGGAGGATTTGAAAAGTTAGAGCAATTTGGAAGTTTTTGTGTTAGAAGGCCTGAACCTCAAGCTGTTTGGCGCAAATCATTATCGGAAGAAATATGGAAATCCAAAACAGACGCCTATTTTAAAAAAGAGAAAGGAAGTTCAGAAAAGGGTTTTTGGGATATTCAAAAAAAGACGCCGGAAAAATGGTTTTTAAACTATAAATCTGAATTATTAGATTTAAATTTTAAAATTTCATTATCGTCCTTTAAACATGTAGGCTTATTTCCTGAACAAGCGTCCAACTGGGAGTTTTTAGCAAAAAACATTCCTAAAATCAAAAATAGCAAACCTAAATTTTTAAATCTATTTGCCTATACAGGAGGTGCGAGTTTGGTATGCCGACAAATGGGGGCTGAGGTAACCCATGTAGATTCCGTGAAACCTGTATTATCTTGGGCAAGGGAAAATATGGAGGTATCAAAACTAGATTCGATCCGTTGGATGGCTGAAGATGCTTTAAAATTTGTTAAAAGAGAGGCTAGAAGAGGGAATTTCTATCAAGGCATTTTATTAGACCCACCTGCCTATGGGAGAGGACCTGATGGCGAAAAATGGGTATTAGAAGAGCAAATTGAGGATATGTTACTATCGGTGAAGGAAATTTTAGATCCGAAAGAGCATATTTTGTTGACGAATGTTTATTCATTAGGATTTTCTACACTAGTCGTAGAAAATTTATTGAATGGAATATTTGATGTACCTGAAAATGCTGAATTTGGAGAAATTTACCTAAACGATTCTTTTAACAAAAAACTTCCACTAGGTGTTTTTCACCGCTACCTATATCAAATAGATTAGGCGTAAATAACACGTTTAGCTGCCAATAAGGTATTTTTCATTAGAGAAACGATTGTCATAGGTCCTACACCTTTAGGAACAGGAGTTATGTAAGAACATTTTTCAAAAACATCATCAAAATCAACATCACCTTTGAGTGCAAATCCTGATTTTTTTGATTCATCAATCACGCGCGTCAAGCCTACATCAATGATCACGGCTCCCTCTTTTACATACGATGCATTAAGAAATTCGGGTTTTCCTAAAGCCGCGATTAGTATATCAGCTTGTTGGCAAATTTCAATTAATTTTTTTGTTTTTGAATGCGTTAGTGTGACCGTACAATTACCAATTGGATGATTTCTTTGCATTAAAATAGACATGGGCAAACCTACAATTTGGCTTCGACCTACTACCACGCAATGCTTACCAGCTGTTTCAATCTTATAATAGGCTAGTAGATCTAAAACACCTTGAGGGGTAGCAGAAATATAAGCTGGCAATCCCTTGGCCATGCGACCTATGTTGATCGGATGAAAACCGTCAACATCCTTGCGGGGGTCAATTGTTTCCATTATTTTATCTGGATTAATATGGTCAGGCAACGGTAATTGCACGATTAAACCATCCATTTCAGGATTATTATTGATATTTAGCACTTGTTGCACTAATTCATTTTCTGAAATAGAAGGGGGGAAGCGCAATAAAGTAGAAACAAAGCCTAATTCCTCACACGATTTAACTTTATTGGCCACATAAGTTTCAGAAGCACCATTATTTCCAACCAAGATAGCTACTAAATGAGGAGGTCTTTTTCCTGCAAGAATCAATTCTGAAACTTCTAGGGCAATAGCTGATTTCATCGTTTCAGCTACATATTTTCCATCTATAATTTGGCCCATATCTTTACCTATTTTTTTCGTTTTTTAGTTGCAACTGGAGCTGCATCACCTAAAGCTAAACATTCATCTAAGCTTAATTCTTCAGGTTTTTGGCCTTTGGGAATTTTAACATTTCTTTTACCTATTTGAATATAAGGCCCATACATTCCATTCACAATTTTGACCATTGCATTTTCAGGAAATTCCTTAATGAATTTGTTCGCTTCTAAATTTCTTTTAGCTAAAATTAGTTCTATGGCTCTTTCCTGAGTAATGCTTGTTAAAGCATCCGCTTTTCCTAGCGAATAATACTTACTATTGTGTTTAACATAGGGACCAAAACGGCCCTTGCCCGTTTCAATTAGATGATCTTCAAAATAACCTAAACCTCCAGCTTCTGCGGCTAATGCAGCACTTTTAATCACCAAAAGAGCTGTTTCTAATTCGATTGTAAATGGATCGTAATTTTCGGGAAGACTCGTAAAATTGCCATCATATTTAATGTAAGGACCTAATCTACCAGCTCCAATGACTACAGGTTTATCCTCAGAAATACCAATTTCTCTAGGTAGTTTAGGTCTTGCTAAAAGCAAAATTGCTTCATCGAGTGTAATTGTAGCCAAATTTTGTTGATTACCTAAATTAGCAAATGTAGGTTTTTCCTCTTCTCCTGATTCACCCAATTGTACAAATGGGCCAAATCTCCCGGAACGAACTGAAATTTTACGACCCGTTTCTGGATCTAAACCCAACTCTCGACCACCGCCTATAGAAGTCCTAGTGATCGATTTACTATTTTCAATCGTTTGATGAAAACTAGCATAAAAGCTTTTCATTAAGACTGTCCATGCTAACTTACCTTTAGCAATGTTATCAAATTGATCTTCCATTTCTGCCGTAAAAGTATAATCAACGACATTTTCAAAATTATCAACTAAAAATTCAGTCACTAAAGTCCCAATGTGGGTAGGAAAAAGTTTGGCTTTTTCAGTACCAACAATTTCTGTATTGATTGAACCAGAAATTTCATCATCCTTTAAAATCCAGGATTGAAACTTTCTTTCTTTTCCATCGCGATCCTCTTTCACCACGTAAGCACGTTTAATGATCGTTGAAATCGTTGGCGCATAAGTCGATGGCCTACCGATTCCACGTTCCTCTAAAGCCTTCACTAAACTAGCTTCTGTATAACGAGCAGCTGGCCTAGTAAACCTTTCAGACGCCTTTAATTCATTTAAACTAAGTATTTGACCAATGGAAAGAGGTGGAAGCATATCTTTATTTTCATCTTCGTCCTCCTCATCTTTCCCTTCTAGATAAGCTTTTAAGAAACCCTCAAAGGCTATTACTTCTCCTTGAGCAACTAAAATTTCAGGAGTAGTCGAAATATCAATTTGAGCAATAGTACGTTCAATCAGGGCATCTGCCATTTGAGAAGCTATCGCTCTTTTCCAAATCAATTCATATAAGCGCTTCTCCCTGGCATCACCTGTAATGGTGCTTATTTCAAAATCTGTTGGCCTAATGGCTTCGTGAGCTTCTTGAGCACTTTCAGACTTTGTTTTAAACTGTCTTTCGTGATGAAATTTAGCACCATAAGCTGATTCAATGGCTTTCTTAGCTTTCTCCCGAGCCTCCTGAGATAACATGGTTGAATCAGTTCTCATATAAGAAATACGGCCGGATTCGTATAATTTCTGAGCAATTGACATCGTGGTAGCCACGGCATATCCCAACTTCCGAGATGCTTCTTGCTGTAAAGTTGACGTAGTAAATGGAGGCGCAGGCGTTTTCTTAGCCGGTTTTGTTTCTAAATTCTTAATTGAGAAAGTGGACCCAACGCATTTTTTCAAGAATTCAACCGCTTCATTTTCTTTGGAAAATGATTTTGATAATTCCGCCCTTAAAACTTTCTTTCCTGGTAAATCAAATAATGCAACGGCTTTATAACTAGAAGTAGAATCATGCTTTTCGATTTCTTTCTCCCGCTCCACAATCAAACGTACCGCAACAGATTGAACCCGGCCCGCTGACAAACCTCTTTGCACTTTAGACCACAATACAGGAGAAAGTTCAAAACCGATTAAACGGTCCATAATTCTTCTTGCTTGTTGAGCATTGACCAAATCCATATCAATCTCACGTGGATTAAGAATGGCCTTTTTAATAGCAGTTTCTGTGATTTCACGAAAAACAATTCGCTTAGTCGAATTTTTCAAACCAAGTGCTTCTTTTAAATGCCAAGAAATAGATTCTCCTTCTCGGTCATCATCCGTCGCTAACCAAACTTCCTCTGATGATTTTGCCAAACTTTTTAACTCTGATATCACTTTAGTTTTATCAGGAGAAATGACATAGGTAGGAGTAAAATCATTGTCAATGTCAATAACCTTATCACCTTTCGTAGGTAAATCTCTTACGTGACCAAATGAAGATTTTACTACAAAATCTTTGCCTAAATAACCTTCAATTGTTTTAGCTTTTGCTGGAGACTCTACGATGACTAAATTTTTTGCCATTTCAATTTTAGAAAGAATGTATTTTTAAATGACCGCAAATATAAGTGCTTAATATGTATTTATTCAAATTGATTTTTAAGACTGAATGAAAATTTAAAAATCATTCAATAATATTGCCCACTCTTATTCTAGAATTGATATTTATTCTCAACCCTAGGTAGTTAAATTGACCATTATTGAAATTAGCGATCGCTTCTATTCTCAAAACTTTAATCACACCGTCCAAGCCATATCCAATTTCATTATAAAATAAGTTCTGGTTGTTGATGTAATATGCATTTGCGATTAACAATTCCTTAATGTAGGCTTTTTTAAAACCCAACAATGGTTTTAACCATAAATTGGAAAATTGGAATTGGGAGAGAGCCTCTATGTAATTGCCAGAGGTACTATAGGCATAGTGGTTTACATTTAAACGTTGATTTGCTCCACTGGTCAAATTTTGATAATAACCGACTAACCGATGTGATGCCAACATTTCACCTGTTTGAACCAAGCTGATTACACCATTAAAATGCTTATAATCTTGGAAGTAAACGGGTTTATCTCCAATAAATGTACCTGCATTTAAAATGAATCCAGTTTTAATCCAAGGACTAAGACTTAAATTTTGAATGTAGGATAGTTCTAAAAGTTGGAAATTAATGCTTGATTTAAATACATTGGGCCAACCAGCTCGATATTTAAAAATAAGTAATGGGGAAGAACCCCAATCACTGACACGTAAATTATTTACATACGAATAAGACAAAAATGGCCTAAAACCCAATTGCACTTGGGAAATAAATGCCCGATGCGGTTCAAACTCTTCTCGCAAATATTCTTTGTTAGTCGGATTATTAGTAGTAAAACTACGATTCATGTAATTAACCCAGAAATAATCTGTGGTATTATTCATTTGAAAACGCTTAGATGATTCTAAAAGAGCTTTTAAATAAAAACGAGATGAAAAACGATTAATGAAGGATAAACTCCAAAATTCCTTTCTAAAAATTTTCATCTGATTATTTTTCAACAACAGAGTAGATAAAGAATTCATCTCAGGTGAAATGGTATTGTCAGGATTGAACTGAGCTATATAATCACCATTCGTTAATTGAACATCGAAAGAATCCGTTTTATATCGAACCTTTAAGTAACCTGAATTTCGATTTAATCCAAAAGATCTTCTACCTAAGGCCTCTACTTCTACATATTTATAGGGTGCCCAGCGACGCCTAAATATAAGAGCAGAATTTACTACAAAACCCTCAACCGTATTGAAATTAGAATCAAAAACAGGCGATTTATAATAAATTTCAAATGGATAAAAATCTTTTCTTTTTTGCCCAAAATAAAATGATTTACTAAAAATTAATTGACTCGGGTTAAAAGGGGACTTTTTTAAAACATCAAAAGCCGCTATAGATGTCTCAACTGTTGATTCTCGAATTTCTTCTGTTAACTCTGAATTGCCTGGATTGATATCTTGATAATTAAAAAGGACTGAATCAATATCAATAAGGTCAGAAGTGGGCCTATATTTCCATTTTCTTTTAAGTCCCTGATATAAATTTTTGAGTAGTTGGGAAGCAAATACTTCATCAAATGCTATTTCTGAAATGTTTAATCGCTCTACAAATTTTGACGGACGAGTGAAAGTGAGGGCAGGCATTGACCAATTTTCGATGGGACTGATAACCTTTTGATTTAAAATAAATTCTCCTTCTATACCTAAAACGCCTCCTTTTACCTTCAAATATAAATCATGAGGTAGCCATTTTCCTTGTGAATAAGCATTTTTCAAATCCATGAAATACAAAATATCATCTGAAAGTACTTCTCCTTCCCAACGGACAATCCATCCGTCTTCACTTAAAGTTAATTTACCATGAAACAAACGATCTGTTTTAAATTTAGGTTGAATCAAATATTGCTTACAGGGTTGATTATCGACAAGCGTGTCGGATAAAAATTGGTATTGGTAATAATAAAATCCTTCGTAATTCAAGGGTGATATGCATTGTGTACCAATAAAATCTTGATAAAAATCTGGCCAAAAGAAAAGACTTGGAGTACCGCTTTGTTTGCGGTAGGGTTTGAAATAATTGATTTCATGTATCATTTGGCTCAAACTGCCTAAATATACTTTAGATATGGTTTCATTTCCATACCATTGACCTTCTTGGATACCTTCATTATTTTGCAATCTTTTTTTACCTATGCCTATAAATTTGGAAAACCTTGCTTTTTCTACGGATTGAACATGAATAATTAACTTATTGATCGCAGCGCTATGTTGGGCCGCAGAATTAATTGCTACTTGAATCGTAGAATCAGATTTTAAGGATTGTGCACACAACGTTAATTTTCCCGCAAGAAAAAGGATAGATGCGAGAAAAATAGTGCGCAATGGGACCACAAATAGAAATTTTATTTTTAAAAAAGTACAGAAAAAAAATAGAATTATGATATCCTAAAATTTATTCCGTAAAAAATACAATCACAAAGTAAATCATATTTCTAATTAGTGGCAAAATTGAACCTAATCTATTAATTTTGAGCACAATTTTATAAAACTAATTAAACTTATGGCCTTTGACATTGAAATGATTAAAGCTGTTTACAGCAAAATGCCAGCTCGAATAGCAGCAGCACGTGCTCTAACAGGAAAAGCACTGACATTAACTGAAAAAATTCTTTATAGTCATTTATGGGAAGGTACTCCTACAAATACATTTACAAGAGGTAATTCATATGTAGATTTTGCACCTGACCGTGTAGCGATGCAAGATGCCACGGCTCAGATGGCATTATTGCAATTTATGCAAGCGGGAAGACCACAGGTTGCTGTTCCGTCTACGGTTCATTGCGATCATTTAATTGAAGCAAAAGTAGCATCCTCGACCGATTTAAAAGTTGCCGTAGATAAAAATAAAGAAGTCTATGATTTTCTTTCTTCTGTCTCAGACAAATATGGTATTGGATTTTGGAAGCCAGGGGCTGGTATCATACACCAAGTGGTATTAGAAAATTATGCTTTTCCAGGTGGAATGATGATTGGTACTGATTCACATACCGTCAATGCCGGTGGATTAGGAATGATTGCCATTGGAGTGGGTGGAGCAGATGCGTGTGATGTAATGGCAGGATTAGCTTGGGAGCTTAAGTTTCCAAAACTGATTGGTGTTAAATTAACAGGTAAACTAAATGGTTGGACTTCAGCCAAAGATGTAATTTTAAAAGTGGCCGGTATTTTGACCGTAAAAGGTGGCACCGGATGTGTCGTTGAATATTTTGGAGATGGAGCCACTTCTATGTCATGTACTGGAAAAGGAACTATTTGCAATATGGGCGCAGAAATTGGGGCAACCACTTCTACGTTTGGATATGATGATTCCATGGCTCGCTACTTAGAGTCCACTGATCGTGCAGATGTGGCTGCATTAGCGAACCAAGTCAAAGAACATTTAACGGGAGACCCTGAGGTTTATGCAAACCCAGAGAAATATTTTGATCAGGTCATAGAAATTGATTTGGATACGTTGGAGCCATATTTAAATGGTCCATTTACACCAGATTTGGCTACACCGATCTCTAAAATGAAAGAGATGGCTGAAAAAAATGGCTGGCCTACAAAAGTTGAAGTGGGTCTAATCGGATCATGTACCAATTCATCTTATGAAGATATAGCTAGAGCTGCCTCATTAGCCAAACAAGTGTCGGCGAAAGATTTGAAAACCAAAGCTCAATTTACCATTACTCCGGGATCTGAATTAGTCCGTTATACGATCGAAAGGGACGGTTTTATTGACACATTTAATTCCATCGGAGCGACTGTTTTTTCCAATGCTTGCGGTCCATGTATTGGACAATGGGCAAGACCCGGAGCGGAAAAAGCAGAAAAGAACACCATCGTCCATTCTTTTAACAGAAACTTTGCCAAGCGTGCTGATGGTAACCCAAATACTTTTGCATTTGTGGCATCTCCTGAAATTGTTACGGCCTTAGCGATCGCAGGTGATTTGACATTTAATCCTTTAACGGATCATTTAATTAATGAAAAAGGTGAAAAAGTATATTTAGAGGCTCCCACTGGCGATGAATTACCCAAAAAAGGATTTAGTGTAGAAGATGCTGGATATCAAGCACCTGCAGCAGATGGATCTCAAGTTCAGGTTAAAGTATCGCCAACTTCCGATCGTTTACAGTTATTAGACCCATTTGCAGCCTGGGAAGGATCTGATTTAACTAATTTAAAATTATTAATCAAAGCCAAAGGAAAATGTACCACGGATCACATTTCAATGGCAGGTCCTTGGTTAAAATATAGAGGACATTTGGATAACATTTCAAATAACATGTTGATCGGTGCCGTTAATTATTACAATGAGAAAACAGATAACGTTAAAAGCCAATTGAATGGCCAATACGACACAGTTCCTAATACACAAAGAGCTTATAAAGCTGCCGGTATAGGAACAATCGTTGTAGGTGATACCAATTATGGCGAGGGTTCATCGCGTGAGCATGCTGCTATGGAACCAAGACATCTTGGCGTTCGTGCAGTTTTAGTTAAATCCTTTGCTCGTATTCATGAAACTAATTTGAAAAAACAAGGGATGTTAGCTTTAACATTTTCGAACGATGCGGATTATGATAAAATTCAAGAAAATGATTCGATCTCAATCAAAGGATTAACTTCGTTTGCATCAGATAAACCGTTAACCGTAGAATTGTCACATGCGGATGGATCTAAAGATGAATTTTTAGTGAATCATACGTACAATGATCAACAAATAGAGTGGTTCAAAGCAGGTGGCGCATTAAACATAATTAGAGCATCTGTAAAATAAACTTGTTTTTAGAGGCAGAATTATATAATTTTGCACCTCGATTTACCTTAAATCAGTTCCAATAGAGTATGGCAGCCATCAATGCAGTTAAAATTTTTTCTGGATCAGCGTCAAATTATTTAGCGAAGGATATTGCTAAATATTATGGAAAGGATTTAGGTGCTGCTACAATTTTGAAATTTTCTGATGGAGAAATGTCGCCAAGTTTTGATGAATCGGTGAGGGGTTGTGATGTATTTATCATTCAATCCACTTTTCCTAGTTCGGACAATCTCATGGAATTGTTATTAATGATAGATGCTGCGAGAAGGGCATCAGCTCATTATGTTACAGCTGTCATGCCGTATTTTGGCTATTCAAGACAAGATCGTAAAGATAGGCCTCGAGTTGGGATTGGGGCAAAGCTCATTGGAAATTTATTAACTGCTGCAGGTGCGGATCGATTAATGACGATCGATTTACATGCAGGTCAAATACAAGGGTTTATGGATTTCCCTGTAGATCATCTTGAGGGTAATGCCATTTTTGTACCTTATTTGAAATCATTGAATTTAGATAATATTGTTTTTGCTTCACCTGACGTTGGCGGTGTAGTTAGGACCAGAAATATGGCTAAATTCTTCAATGCAGAAATGGTTATATGTGATAAACATAGAAAGAGGGCTAATGAGATTGCATCCATGCAATTAATTGGGGATGTAAAAGGAGCAGATGTTGTATTGGTAGATGACTTAATTGATACAGGAGGAACGTTATGTAAAGCGGCTCAGTTAATTATGGATAAAGGCGCCAAGTCAGTTAGAGCAGTTGTAACGCATCCGGTATTATCGGGCAATGCATATGAAAATATATCAAATTCTATTTTAACAGAATTATTGGTCACCGACACAATTCCTCAAAAACAGGCATGCGATAAAATTAAAGTACTTTCAGTGGCAGAATTATTTGCCAAGGCCATTGGAAGAATTAGAGATCACGAATCAATCAGTTCATTATTTATTAAATATTAATTTCAACCGTTTTTAGGGGATAGCTATTGGCGAAAGACTAAAAACATTAACAAAAAACAAAATGAAAAAATTAGAGATTGTAGGGTTTAAAAGAGCGAATCTCGGTAGTAAAGGCGCAAAAGATTTACGTGCTGAAGCTTTAGCTCCTTGTGTATTGTATGGTGGAAAAGAGCAAGTACATTTTGCTGTGCCTATGATATTATTTCGTGAATTATTATATTCTGCTGATGTGTATGAAGTAGAATTAAATGTAGAAGGTGATAAGTATAGAGCTATTTTACAAGACGCTCAATTTCATCCTGTGAATGAAATGATACTTCACGTGGATTTTCTCGAAATTGTTCCAGGAAGTCCTATTAAAATTGCTGTGCCGATTAAAGTCATTGGAAACTCTCCTGGTGTAATTAAAGGGGGTAAAATGATTCAAAAGTTACGTAAGGTTACCTTAAAAGGATTGTCAGAAAACATTCCTGATTTCGTGACGGTTGACATTTCTGGACTAGACTTAGGTCAAACAGTTAAAGTGAATAAATTAGTTGTTGAAGGATGTGAGATTTTAAATCCCATGTCAAATCCAGTGGCAACCATCGATATTCCTAGAGCATTAAGAGGTAAGTTAACTGCTTAATTCTGTTCTAATTGAAATAAAAAAGCCTTCCAAATGGAAGGCTTTTTTTGTTGGGCATATGCCCACTCGACATGCGATTCATCATCGCGGGCCAACATCTTAATCGTTAGTGCACACAGATAATTTAAAATCTAACTTGTAATTAAACGATCTAATTCATTGAATGATTACATGACTTGGACAAAAAAAAGAGGCACAGGAAGTGCCTCTTAAAAATCAAAAAATATAGCTACCTATTTCTTTGCAATAACCTTAACAATAGGAGCCTTTTCTACCTTAGAAACATGATTAGAATTTCCTACATGAATGTAAGGCGCAATAACTAAAGAGACAATCGACATCAATTTAATTAAGATGTTCATCGAAGGTCCTGAAGTATCTTTGAAAGGATCACCTACCGTATCCCCAGTAACAGCCGCTTTATGTGGCTCAGAACCTTTTTTGTATGTAACACCATCTATTAAGACACCTTTTTCAAAAGATTTCTTTGCGTTATCCCAAGCACCTCCAGCATTCGATTGGAATATTCCCATTAAAACGCCTGACACCGTAACACCAGCCAATAAACCACCAAGAACCTCTGGTCCCATAGCAAAACCAACAATCACAGGAACAGTCAATGCAATTGCACCTGGTAAAATCATTTGTCTAATAGATGCCTCTGTTGAAATTGCCACACACTTCTCATATTCAGGCTTGGCCTTATATTCCATGATTCCTGGTATTTCTCTAAATTGACGTCTAACCTCATTCACCATTTCCATCGCGGCTTTACCTACTGCAGAAATACAAAGGGCAGAAAATATAAATGGAATCATACCACCCACAAATAAACCAGCTAATACATCTGCTTTATAAATGTCAATTTGTGTGATACCCGCAATACCCACGAAAGCTGCAAATAATGCAAGAGAAGTCAATGCAGCAGAAGCAATAGCAAATCCTTTCCCTGTAGCAGCTGTAGTATTTCCTACGGCATCTAAATTATCAGTACGCTCACGAACCTCTGCAGGTAACTGAGACATTTCGGCGATACCACCTGCATTATCAGCAATAGGACCAAAAGCATCGATTGCCAATTGCATAGCTGTTGTGGCCATCATTCCTGCTGCAGCTATAGAAACTCCATAAATACCTGCAAAATGATATGAACCAATGATACCAGCAGCTAAAACTAAAATAGGCAATACCGTTGACTCCATTCCCACAGCTAATCCTCCAATGATATTAGTTGCATGTCCAGTACCAGACTTTTGAACAATTGAATCCACCGGACGCTTACCCATAGCAGTGTAATACTCCGTAATGATTGACATTAATGTTCCTACTATCAATCCTACAATGATGGCATAGAATACATCCATAGAAGAAAATTCTCTTCCTCTTAAATTCAACGTTTCAGGCAAAATATTGGTAACTAAAAAATAAGATGTAACGAATGTTATGGCGATGGAAGTATAATTACCAACATTCAATGCATTTTGAACAGAAGATGTTTCACTCGAAATACGTACAAAAAACGTACTAACTAATGAAGCGAGTAAACCAACACCTGCAATTAACATGGGCAATAAAACAGGGGAGAAGCCTCCAAAATTATCATTCACTGATATCTCTTGGCCTAAAACCATGGTAGCTAAAATAGTAGCTACATAAGAACCAAATAAATCAGCTCCCATACCAGCCACATCACCCACATTGTCACCCACGTTATCAGCGATAGTAGCAGGATTACGTACATCATCTTCTGGAATACCTGCTTCTACTTTACCTACTAAGTCTGCACCCACATCAGCCGCTTTTGTATATATACCGCCACCTACACGTGCAAATAGGGCAATTGATTCAGCACCTAAAGAAAAACCTGCTAATACTTCAATCGCTGTTTTCATTTCAACGGAAGTTAGGGCTTGCCCCTGAGCAAATATTTGATAGAAGGCGATAAACAAACCTCCTAAACCTAAAATAGCCAATCCAGCTACTCCCATTCCCATCACTGAACCACCCGTAAAAGAGACATTTAAAGCTTTGGCTAGCGATGTACGAGCGGCTTCAGCAGTCCGAACATTTGCTTTTGTTGCCACAATCATTCCAATATAACCAGCAGTGGCTGAAAATACAGCACCGATTAAAAATGCGACAGCAATTAAAGGAGAAGAGTGAATTGGATTTTCTGGAGTTCCTTCTTGAGTACCCAACCAAGCCAATAATATAGCTGTAGGAATGGCAAAATAAGTTAAAATTTTCCATTCAGCTTTTAAAAAGGCTATTGCACCATCAGCAATATAACCTGCCAACTCTTGCATTTTTTCATTTCCAGCATCTTGCTTCGATACCCAACTAAATTTCCATGCTGTGTACAGCAAACCCACTAAACCGAAAGCAGGAACTAAATAAACAATTGAATTCATAAATCTGTATTTATATTATTCTAAATAAATTTGTCACAAAAGTAAGAAATTGACCCTGAAAAAACAATTAAAAAGGCAATCTGAAAACTAATTTAAGCCTTTCCGGTACCCAATTCCCCAATGGATACACCAAATCAAATGAGATTATTTTAGCTATACCGCTTACCCCATAAGAAATTTCGTGAAAATCTTGTTTGTAAATAGGGGCATAAATTTTTAAATAATTATATCCCACATGTTCCCTAATGCCATAAAGATTTAAGAAATTTATTTGAGAGAAGATTAATTTTCGAGGTTCCCAGTGAAAATGGGCTCTGATATGCGAACTATTTGTACTGAATAAATAATTAGGCAACGTATAAAACATTCTACGATCGCTACTGACCACATCCATTTCATTTCCTTTAAAATGTTGATAATCTAAAAAAGAAGAAGGTTTTTCTAAAAATTGAGAATAATTGATAAAATAACTGACTTGGCCCAAGCGATTAAGCGAAATGGATTGACTGGCAGTAAGACTAATTTTTGAAAAAGGCTGATTGATGAAGCCATTTTCTAGTTGGAAGTTAATTGTGGGCCCCTCATTATTTGATAATCTGCGGACTTGATTAAATCTGCGCCAACTAGATAAAGGTTGCCAACGCAAATTAAATCTCGCATAAAATTGATTGTTAGCCTGTATTGAAGTGTTCCCTAATTCATTATTCATTGGAACGTTGGACGTAAAAAAAGTAGAATTACTGAAGAAACCTTGATCAACTTGATTAGATAAACCTTTGCGATATCTAAATTCAAAAAATCCACTTAAACGAATTTTAGATGATACTTGATATTCGTATCCCACATTCACAAAATTCTTTTGATATAATTTCAGATAATTTTCATTTAATAACAGGGAGTAAAACTTATTG